>NZ_CP088911.1:6732865-7055009 GCF_021165735.1 Yinghuangia sp. ASG 101
AAGGGCGGGTCGACACATGACCGACTCCCGGACCACCGACGCGCGTGACGCCGGAATGCGCCTGCGCGAACTCACCTTCGGGGCGATGGCGGCGGCCGCCGTACGCGCCGCACTGCGCCTCGACGTTCCCGACACCCTGGGGGAAACCCCGGAATCCGCGGAGGACTTGGCCAAGCGCCTGAACGTGGACGCCAGGTCGCTGCGCCGCCTGATGCGGGCGCTGGTCGCGCACGGCGTCTTCGCCGAGCAGGCCGACGGCCGCTTCGCCCACAACGACACCTCGCGGCTGCTGCGCGCCGACACCCCGCGCAGCATGCGCCACGTGTCGCTGTGGGCGACCGAGCCGTGGACGTGGGAGGTATGGCCCCGGCTGGAGGACGCGGTCCGGCACGGCGGCAGCGTCTTCCCGGCCGTGTTCGGCATGGAGTTCTTCGACTACCTGCACAACGCCGCGCCGGAGTCCGCCGAGACGTTCAACCGGGCCATGACCCAGTCGAGCGGTCAGTCCGCGCAGGACGTCGCCGCCGTGCTCGACCTGGCCGACGCCCGCGTCGTGGCCGACATCGGCGGCGGGCAGGGCCTGCTCATCGCCACCCTCCTGGAGCGGCACCCGCACCTGCGCGGGGCGCTGCTGGACCTGCCGGCGGTCGTCGCCGACGCGGACCCCCGGCTGCGCCGCGGCGGCCCGCTCGCCGACCGGGTCACCCTGGTCCCCGGCGACTGCCGCGACGGTGTGCCGGTCCACGCGGACGTCTACATCCTCAAGAACATCCTCGAATGGGACGACACCAGCACGCGCCGCACCCTGGGCAACCTCGTCGAGGCCGCCGAGCCGGGCACCCGCGTCGTGGTGATCGAGAACCTGGTCGACGAGTCCGCGTCGCTCCGGTTCAGCACCGGCATGGACCTGCTCCTGCTGCTCAACGTCGGGGGTGCCAAGCACACCCGGGAGAGCATGGTCGCCGCGATGACCCGGGCGGGCCTGGAGATCGGCGACATCCGCGCGATCAGCCCCACGCTGCACATGTTCGACAGCGTCGTCCCGGCGCGCCCCGCCGCCGCGTCGGCCGGGCGGTCCCGCACCGCGAAACCCGAGGCTGACCCTGTCGGGTGAACTTCCCTGCGGGGTCCGCCGCACGGGCGCAGCACGCCGCCCCGAAAGCACCAACTGCGATCGCGCACCCGCGATCACCCGTCCATCGTGAAGAAGACGCCGCGCCGATCCCCCTGTTGACGCCCCGTCAACTGTTCGGGCGCGCGCCGAAAGGAACAGCACTATGCGTCGTGTACGCACTCTCGTCGCCGGTACCGCCCTGGGCTTCGCGGCCCTGACCCTCGCCGTCCCCGCGGCCCACGCCGACTCCCACGGGTCCGGCCCAGCGGCCGGCTCGTCGGACAGCAGCAGCCCCGACAAGTCGTGGAGCGGCGGCGAAAGCGGCAAGTGGGAAGAGAACAAGAAGCCGCACGGCGGCCCGCACGCCGGCATCGGCGCTCTCGACGACAACGCGGGCCTCGCGGCCGGCGGCGTCCTGGTCGCCGGTGGCCTCGGCCTCGCGGCGTACGCGGTGCGCCGTCGGCCGGTGGTGGGCGGCGCGCGGGCCTGACCGGTCCGGCGCCGATCTCGTGCCGTGGCCACCGTCGCAACAGCGGCGGTGGCCACGGCATACGGCTTTTCCGTTCGTATCGGCCGTACGAGCGGCACCGGCACAGAGAAAGGCGACAGATGTCCGCTCCGCGAGCCGAGGCCCCGCAACGCCCCGGACGCCTGAAACTGCTGACCTTCGCCGCGGGGGCGGTGATCCTCGGCGTGTGCGTGATCGGCAACGACCTCGGCGGCACCCCCGGGCCGCCGCAACCCCCCGTGGCGCAGGCGGCGCCGACGGCGGGCTCCGCCGCCGCGCCGGACACCGGGGGTACGCCGTCGCCGGACGGGTCCGCCGCGGGCCCGTCGCCGACCGCGAAGACACTCAAGTCGTCGCCGCCATACCGCGTCCACATTCCGCGCATCAAGGTCAACGCCCCGGTCGTCGGCCTCGGATTGGACGCATCGGGTGTGCTGGAGGTCCCGCCGCCGACCAACTCCAATCTGGTCGGCTGGTACAAGGGCGGCCCCGCGCCCGGAGCGCGCGGCGCGTCGATCCTCGTCGGGCACGTCGACACCAAGTCGGGTCCCGCGGTGTTCTGGAATCTCGGCGTCCTGCGGCCGGGCGACGAGATCGCCGTCGACCGCGCGGACGGCAGGACGGCGACGTTCCGCATCGACTCCGTCGAGGTGTTCGAGAAGACGGCGTTCCCCAACGACCGCGTGTACGGCGAGACGTCGGACGCCCAACTGCGCCTGATCACGTGCGGCGGCGTCTACGACAAGCAGAACAAGGACTACACCAGCAACGTTGTCGCGTTCGCGCACCTGGTGTCCTCGACCTGACCGTGCCCCGGCGGCGGGCGGCGGCGCGCCGGGCACACGACGCGTACGGCCGCCGGATCCCGCCCGGCGGCCGTACGCGTGCGGTGGGTTCAGCGCGCCGTGCGCATCGCCAACGCGGCGGCGAGCCGCCGCAGTTCGTCCTCAGGATCGGCCGCCGCGGACCGGGAGCGCCACGCGACGAATCCGTCGGGGCGGACGATCACCGCGCCGTCCGCCTCGACCCCGTGCAACGCGGCCCAGTCGGCGCCGTCCTCGGTGACCAGGAGCCCCGGTTCGGCGGACGCCTCGGCGGCCACCGCGTACGCCACGACCGGCGCGCCCGTCGCCGCGGCGGCGCGGCGCCACGGCTCGCCGGCCGGCCCCGCGCCGGTGAGCAGCACGTAGTCGGTCTCGTAGAGGTCGAGCAGCGAGACGCGTTCGCCGTCGCGGCTGACCCAGGCGTGCGGCGCGCGGGTGCCGGGCATGCCGTCCGGGGGCCGGAAGCCCTCGGGCAGCACGGGGTGCCTGGGGTCGGCCCCGAGCAGGTTGCCGGCGGTGTAGCGGTAGCCCAGCACCACGCCCAGCATGCCGTTCTGCCGCCCGCCGCCACCGGGCACCGGGGGTGCCGCGTACCCGGGGTGGCTGTGCTCGGCCGACCGCGTGGACGCGCGCGCGGCCGTGGCCACCGCGACGGGCCGGCGCTCGGCGTCGTAGGTGTCGAGGAGTGCGGGGTCCGCGCGTCCGGCGAGCACCGCGGCGAGCTTCCAGGCGAGGTTGTGGGCGTCCTGGATGCCGGTGTTGGAGCCGAACGCGCCGGTGGGGGACATCTCGTGCGCGGAGTCGCCGGCCAGGAAGACGCGCCCCTCGCGGTAGCGGTCGGCCACTCGCTCGGCCGCGTGCCACGGCGCCCGGCCGGTGATCTGCACGTCCAGGTCGGGGACGCCGGCCGCCGCGCGGATGTGGGCGGCGCAGCGGTCGTCGGTGAACGTGTCGAGCTCCTCGCCGTCCTCGGGGTGCCACGGGGCGTGGAAGACCCAGCGTTCGACGTTGTCGACCGGCAGCAGCGCGCCCTCGCCGCGCGGGTCGGTCAGGTAGCACACGATGAACCGGCGGTCGCCGACGTACTGCGCCAGGCGCTTGGAGGTGAACGTGATGCTGACGTTGTGGAACAGTGCCCCGGGGCCGGTGACGTCGATGCCGAGGCGTCCGCGCACGGGGCTGCGCGGGCCGTCGGCGGCGATGAGGTAGTCGGCGCGCACGGTGTGCCGCTCGCCGGTGTCGCGGGCCTCCAGGATCGCGGTCACCCCGGACGCGTCCTGCTCGAAGTCGATCAGCTCGGTACCGAAGCGGACCGACCCGCCGAGGTCGGCCGCGTGCCGGGCGAGGACCGGTTCGAGGTCGTTCTGGCTGCACAGGCACCACGAGCTGGGCGAGAACCTCGCGAGTCCGCCGCCCGGGTCGATCTCCTTGAACAGCCACTCCTGGTCGCTGCCGGCGATGGTGCCGGCCCGCAGGATGCCGTGGTTTCCGGAGAGGACGGACGACGCGTCCCGGATCTGCCGCTCGACGCCGGCGGTCCGGTACAGCTCCATCGTGCGGACGTTGTTGCCGCGTCCGCGCGGGTGGTGCGACGTGGCGGAGTGGCGTTCCGCCACGATGTGCCGCACGCCGAGCCGTCCCAGGAAAACCGACGCCGACAGGCCCACCAAGGACCCGCCGACCACCAACACCGGTACCCGTTCTTCGTTTTGGGGCATGCTCGCCTCCGCTTTCGCGCTTGTCGGGGAAGTCGGCCGGTGGCGGGTGCCCGGCGCCCGCGCGCGGCGTGCGCGACACGCCGAACTGTCACTCATATGCCAATAAAAGGTGCCTTCTGTGGCATAAGCGTCCAACCTCAGACACGGGGCCAACGACTGAAGGACGGACATGGACACAACGGTCCAGCGCCACGCCGACCGCGCCAAGGAGCCCAAGGCACCTGCGGACGAGTCGAAGCTGCGCGTACTGCTCATGCTGGAGATCCACGAAGGATCGCAACAGCGTTTCCTCGACGCCTACGAAAGCATCCGCGACCAGGTCGCCCAGGTGCCCGGCCACCTCCGCGACCAGCTCTGCCAGTCCATCGAGGACCCGACGCAGTGGCTCATCACCAGTGAGTGGGCCGACGCCGACCAGTTCCTCGAATGGGTGGACAGTCCCGAACACCAGCTCATGGTGCGGCCGTTGCACGGCTGCGTGCGCGGCACCCGCTCCCTGCGGTACGCCGTCGCGCGCGAGACCGGGCCGGAGCACCCCGTGACCGCGCCCGGCGCGTCCGCCGCGGCGCGCGCCCCGCGTGCGCCGCGCGCGGCGGCGGACGTCACCCGGTGCGCGCTGAGCTTCACCGTCAAGCCCGGCAGCGAGGAGGAGGTGGCCCGCATCCTGTCCGGCTACGACTCGCCCGAACCCCGGGTCGACGCCACCACCACGCTGCGCCGCACGACGGTCTTCATGCGCGACAACGTCATCGTGCGGGCCATCGAGATCCAGGGCGACATGCGCGCCGCGCTCCAGCACGTCGCCCGGCAGCCGCAGGTGCGCGCCGCCGAGGAAGCCCTCAACGCGTACCTCGAAGAGGCCCGCAACCTGGACGACCCGCAGGCGGCACGGGAGTTCTTCATGCGCTCCTCGCTCGCCGAGGACTTCCGGATGGCCGCGGCCCGCCCGCGTCCCGGCGACGACGAGGCCGACCGCGCCGCGTTCCTCTACCCGGTGGCGCACGGTTCCGCGGACGCCGTGGCCCGGCTCCTCGCCCGCCACGACGAGGCCGCGCTGGCCGACCCCGACGGCCCGCTCGCGGCGAGTTCGGTGTACGTGCGCCAGGACCTCCTGGTCCGCGTCGTCGACCTGCGGGCGGGCGCGGAGGCGCACCCGGCCGTCATGCTCGGCGTCGCGCCGGCCGACGCGGAGCGGTTCGCCCGGCTCCTCGACCGGCCGGTCGGCGACCTCACCGACGAGGGCGCGCTGCGCCGCCTGCTCGCCGGATGCGCCATGACGCCGGTCACCGACCGGCGCGCCGCCGTCGCCTGACGGCACGAAAAGGCGGTCGCCGTGACGGCCGCGCCCTTACCCCCTCGGCGGAGCGTCCCCCGACGTCCGCCGGCCACTCGGAGGTGGCCCATGCCCGCATCGACCACGCGAACGACACGCAGCACCGGCACGACCCCGGGGGCCGCAGGGCCCGCGACGAAGCAGCAGGCCGGGACCGAGGGCCGCGAAGGCGCCGAGGACCGGGCCCGCATCGTCCGGCTCGACGAGGTCGCCCCCAATCGGCGCCGGGGCGGCGACCTGCGGGTCACGCTCAGTCCCACCACGGTCGGCTCGACCAGCGGCTTCATGGGGGTCGCGATCCTCGCCCCCGGCGACACGATCTCGGAGCACTACCACCCGTACTCCGAGGAGTTCATCCACCTCATGTGCGGCACCCTCGACGTCGACCTGGACGGTGTCACCCACCAACTGCTTCCCGAGCAGAGCCTGTTGGTGCCCCGCCGGATGCGGCACCGGTTCCGCAACACCGGCAACGTCGAGGCGCGCATGGTCTTCCACCTCTGCCCGCTGGCGCCCAAGCCCGAGCTGGGTCACGTGGACACCGAAGAGCTGGCCTGCCCGCACGAACCGCACCCCGGTATCGGCGGCGAATCGTGAACCGGGTCGCGGTCACCGGCGTCGGGGTCGTCGCGCCCGGCGGCGTCGGGGTCCCCGCGTTCTGGGACCTGCTGACCGCAGGACGCACCGCGACCCGGGCCATCACGTTCTTCGACGCCGCCGACTTCCGCTCGCGCATCGCCGCCGAGTGCGACTTCGACGCCGCGGCCTGCGGCATCACCGGAGAGCGCGCGCAGCGGACCGACCGCTACATACAGTTCGCCCTGGCGGCGGGCGCCGAGGCGGTCCGCGACAGCGGGCTCGACCTCGCCGCCGAGGACCCCTGGCGGTTCGGAGTGTCGCTCGGCAGCGCCGTCGGCGGCACGACGCGCCTGGAACACGACTACACCCGCGTCAGCGCCAAGGGCGCCCGCTGGGACGTCGACCACCGCGCCGCCGACCCGTTCCTGCACCGGGCGTTCTCGCCCGCCGCGCTGTCGTCCGAGGTCGCCGAGGAGTTCGGCGCGCGGGGCCCGGTGCAGACCGTGTCCACCGGGTGCACGTCGGGCCTGGACGCGATCGGCTACGCCGCGCACGCGATCGAGGACGGCCGCGCCGACATCTGCCTGGCCGGCGCGTCCGACTCGCCGATCTCGCCGATCACCGTCGCCTGCTTCGACGCGATCAAGGCCACGTCGACACGCAACGACGACCCCGAGCACGCGTCGCGCCCCTTCGACGCGCACCGCGACGGGTTCGTACTCGGCGAGGGCTGCGCCGTCCTGGTGCTGGAGGAGATGGAGCGGGCCCGGCGGCGCGGCGCCCGCATCTACGCGGAGATCGCCGGCTTCGCGACCCGGGGCAACGCGTACCACATGACCGGGCTGACCCGCGAAGGCCTGGAGATGGCCGAATCGATCGGACGGGCACTCGACGACGCGCGGCTCGATCCGACCTCCGTGGACTACGTCAACGCCCACGGATCCGGCACCCAGCAGAACGACCGGCACGAGACGGCCGCCGTCAAACGGGCGCTGGGCGAGCACGCCCGGGTGATCCCGATGAGTTCGATCAAGTCCATGGTCGGCCACTCGCTCGGGGCGATCGGTGCGATCGAGGTCGCCGCGTGCGTCCTGGCCATGGCCCACGGCGTCGTCCCGCCCACGGCCAACTACGAGACGCCCGACCCCGACTGCGATCTCGACTACGTGCCGCGGACGGCCCGCGAGGCGACCCTCGACACCGTGCTGTCCGTCGGCAGCGGCTTCGGCGGTTTCCAGTCGGCCGTGGTCCTGGACCGCCGGTCCATCCACGGACCCAAATCGGAGAGGACGCGGCGATGAGCACCTCACCGCGGCGCGCCGCTGTCACCGGCATCGGTGTGGTGGCCCCGAACGGCATCGGCACGGACGTGTTCTGGAAGGCGACCCGCGAAGGCACGCCGCACCTGTCCCGGATCCACCGCGACGGCTGCGCCGACATGCCGCTCGCGGTGGCCGGACTCGTCGAGGACTTCGACGCGACCGGACGGATCGAGGACAAATTCCTCGTCCAGACCGACAAGTTCACCCACTTCGCGCTGCACGCGGCCGACCAGGCGCTGCACGAGGCGGGCGTGGCCGACCTGCCGGAGTTCTCCGTCGGCGTCGCCACCGCGAGCAGTTCCGGTGGCGGCGAGTTCGGCCAGCGCGAACTGCAGAACCTGTGGGGCACCGGGCCGGC
This sequence comes from Yinghuangia sp. ASG 101, assembly GCF_021165735.1. Classification (GTDB taxonomy): domain Bacteria; phylum Actinomycetota; class Actinomycetes; order Streptomycetales; family Streptomycetaceae; genus Yinghuangia. The sequence goes on from NZ_CP088911.1 coordinate 6,740,622, forward strand.
CTTCGTGGGCCCCTACCAGTCGATCGCCTGGTTCTACGCCGCGAGCACCGGCCAGATCTCCATCCGCGGCGGCTTCAAGGGGCCGTGCGCGGTGCTCGCCGACGACGAGGCCGGCGGGCTCGACGCGATCGCGCACGCCGCACGGTCGATCCGGCGCGGCACCGACGCGATGGTGGTCGGCGCCGCCGAGGCGCCCATCGCGCCGTACTCGATGGTGTGCCAGCTCGGCTACCGCGAACTGAGCCTGGCCACCGACCCCGCCCGCGCGTACCTGCCGTTCGACTCGGCCGCGTGCGGGTTCGCCCCGGCCGAGGGCGGCGCCGTCCTCGTCCTGGAGGACCTGGACCACGCCCGGGGCCGCGGCGTCCCGGTCCGGGCGACCGTCGCGGGGTACGGGGCGACCTTCACCGGGACCACCGGCTGGGGGGAGTCCCGCCACGGCCTCGCCCACGCGATCACGGCCGCCCTCGCCGAGGCGGGCGCCGGCCCCGAGGACATCGACGTCGTCTTCGCCGACGCGCTCGCCGTACCGGCCGCCGACCAGGCCGAAGTGCTCGCCCTCGCCGACGCGTTGGGCCCGCACGGCGCGGCGGTCCCGGTCACCGCGCCCAAGGCCGGCAGCGGACGCGCGTACTGCGGCGGCCCGGTGCTGGACTGCGCGGCGGCCGTCCTCGCGCTGGAGCACGGCGTCATCCCGCCGACACCGGGCGTCTTCGCCACCGAGTACGACATCGACCTGGTCACCGGCCGGGCCCGCCCCGCACGGCTGCGCACCGCACTCGTGCTGAGCCGCGGCCTGATGGGCGGCAACGCCGCCCTGGTGCTGCGGGCCGGCGACGACTCCCCGTGATCCACGGTCCGCCCGGCGCCGAACGCCGCCGGGCGGACCGTCCCCCCAAGGAAGGAAACCGCCCATGAACGCGCCCTTCGGCTACGAAGAGCTGTCCTCGCTGATGAAGGCCACGGCCGGCATCGCCGCCGACCCGCTGGAGATGGCGGCGAACCCCGAGTCGAGCTTCGCCGACTTCGGGCTCGACTCGCTGGGCCTGATGGCCATCGTCGCCGAGATCGAGCACAACTACGGCACGCCGCTCGGCCCCGACGCCGAAAACCGCAAGTCGCCCCGCGAGTTCGTCGAACTCGTCAACTCCCAACTGACCTCCGGAGTGTGAACCGATGTCCGGCCACACCGACAACAGCATCATCATCAACGCGCCGTTCGACCTCGTGTGGGAGATGACCAACGACGTCGAGCACTGGACCGACCTGTTCACCGAGTACGCCTCGGTCGAGGTGCTCTCGCGCGAGGGCGACAAGGTCACCTTCCGGCTCACCATGCACCCCGACAAGGACGGCAACGTCTGGAGCTGGGTCTCCGAGCGCGAGCCGGACCGCAAGCTGCGCACGGTCTGGGCGCAGCGCGTCGAGACCGGGCCGTTCGCGTACATGCACATCCGCTGGGAGTACCACGACGAGCCCGACGGCGTGCGCATGCGCTGGGTGCAGGACTTCGCGATGAAGGACACCGCCCCGGTCGACGACGCGTGGATGACCGACAACATCAACCGGAACTCCCGCATGCAGATGGAGATCATCCGGGACAAGATCCAACAGCGCGCCGACGAACTGGGCCTCACTCCCGCGCCCCTCGGGTGACGCCCGAGAACCCGCGGACCGGCCCGCGCCCCGGCCACCACACAGCGGGCGCGGGCCGACCGCGGACGGCAGCCGCCGGCGACCCGTGGCTCGCGGCCTTCGGCCTGTGGGCCCGCGGCGACGGCCCGACCGGCCCGACCGGCCCGGCGGCCGACACACCGGCGGCCGACACACCGGCCGCCGACACACCGCCCGCCGTCCGCGACGCGACCGGGGCAGGGCCCGCCACGTGACCGGGACGCCGTGACCGACGGCGTCGCCGGCATCCGGGAACCCACCCGCGAGGCCGACCCGACACCCCGCGACCCGGCCCACCGCACCGCGCGGGCGCGGCGGAGCCCTCACACACCCGGCCCGCGTACCGACCCTCGCGCGACAGGCACCGCCCACCCTCGACCGAAGGACACCGACGTGAACACTCCCGCCCACCGCAGCCTGATCGTCGCCCGCATGCGCCCCGGCTCCGCCGACGACATCGCCGGCATCTTCGCGTCCTCCGACACCGGCGAACTCCCCGGTCTCGTCGGGGTCACCGGGCGCAGCCTCTTCCGCTTCGGCGACGACCTCTACTTCCATCTCATCGAAGCCGACCGGCCCCCCGAGGCCGCCGTCGCACGGGTCGCGGACCACCCGGAGTTCCGCTCCATCAGCGACCGCCTCTCCGCACACGTCAGCGCGTACGACCCCGCGACGTGGCGCAGCCCCAAGGACGCCATGGCGCACGAGTTCTACCGGTGGGAGCGGCCCGTCGGCCGCTGACGCCGCCGTCCCCCACCGCGCACCCCGACGCCCGGAGGAACACATGGTCGAGACCGACCAAGCAATCAGCCCCGCGGTGGCACGCGAGCCGGTCGCCGACTGGGTGCGCTGCGCCCGATGCTCCGAACTCGTGTACGGCAAGCGCTTCGTCCGCTCGCTGCGGGTGTGCCCGGACTGCGGGGGCCACGGGCGGCTGACCGCCCGGCAGCGGCTGGACCAATTGCTCGACCCAGGCTCGGAGACACCGCTGGAGCCCGCGCCGACGCCGTACGACCCGCTGGACTTCGTCGACTCGCGCCCGTACCGCGAACGCCTCGCCGACGCGCGTGCCGCCACCGGCATGGACGACGCGGCGCTCGCGGTGCGGGGGCGCGTCGAGGGGCACCCGGTCGTCGTCGCCGCGATGGACTTCCGCTTCCTCGGCGGCAGCCTCGGCTGCGCGGTCGGCGCACTCGTCGCGCGCGCGGCCGAGGAGAGCCTGCGCACGCGGGTGCCGCTGCTGATCGTGACGGCGTCCGGCGGCGCGCGCATGCAGGAGGGCCCGCTCGCGCTCATGCAGATGGCCAAGACCGCGCAGGCGCTCGCGGAACTCGACGAGGCCGGGATCCTCGTGGTCTCCCTGGTCACCGACCCCACCTACGGCGGGGTCGCGGCGTCGTTCGCCACGCTCGCCGACGTGATCCTCATCGAGCCCGGCGCCCGCATGGGCTTCGCGGGCCCCCGGGTGATCGAGCAGACCATCGGCGAACGCCTGCCCGAGGGCTTCCAGACCGCGGAGTTCCTGCTCGCGCACGGCATGGTCGACGCCGTCGTCCCGCGCGGACAGCTGCGGCGCACCGCGGCGCACTTCCTCGGTGTCGCACGGGCCGGCCGGGCCGCCGCCGACGGCGCACCGCGGCCCGAGGACGCCGCCGACCCGCGGCCCGCCGATCCGCCGGACGGCCCGGCGGCAGCGCGGGCGACGCCCCCGCCCGCAGGTGACGCGTGGGAGACCGTGCGGTTCGCCCGCCACCCGGCCCGCCCGTCCGCACTCGACTACGCGGGCCGGCTGCTGGAGGACTTCCACGAGATCCACGGCGACCGGCTCGCCGCCGACTGCCCCGCGATCGTCGGCGGATTCGGCCTGTTGGACGGGCAACCGGTGATGCTGATCGGTCATCAGAAGGGCGGCGACGACATCGACGAGCGCCGCCGCCGCCACTTCGGGATGGCCACCCCGGCCGGATTCCGCAAGGCCGCGCGCCTCATGCGCCTGGCCGCGAAACTCCGCGTGCCCGTCGTCACCCTCGTCGACACGCCCGGCGCGAACCCCGGGCCGGACGCCGAACGCGGCGGCCAGGCCGTCGCGATCGCCGAGAACCTGCGGCTGATGTCGGCCCTGCCGGTGCCCATCGTCTCGGTGGTCACCGGCGAGGGAGGCAGCGGCGGGGCGCTGGCCCTGGCGGTCGCCGACCACGTGCTCATCCTGGAGCGCGGCGTCTACTCGGTGATCAGCCCCGAGGGCTGCGCGGCGATCCTGTGGAAGGACCCGGCCGCCGCGCCCACCGCCGCCGCGGCACTGCGCCTGGGACCCGCCGAACTCAGCGCCCTCGGCGTCGTCGACACCATCGTCCCCGAACCGCCGGACGGCGCGCACACCGGACCGGGGGAGGCCGCCGCGCTGCTGCGCACCGCCCTGCGGTCGGTCCTCGCCGAGCTGCGGCACCTGCCGCCGGACCGGCTGATCCGCGAACGCCGCAACCGCTACCGGGCTTTCGGCACGGCGCCGGGGTACGGCGGCGTACCCGCCCACGCGCACGAAGGAGCCTCCTCATGAGCGAGCGAACCACCACGAGGGACGCGCTTCGCGAACCCGGCGCCGAACGAAGCGAGGTGTCGGCATGAGCACGCACAACGGTACGGACGGCTCGGCCGCTCCGGCGCTGTGCCCGTGCGGTCTCGCGAACGGAGAACGCCGCAACGGGTCGAGCCCCGCGCACCACGCCGTCGTTCCGGCGGCCGAGGCGCCCCTGCCCGCCCCGCCGTCGCCGGCCGCGGCCGAGGTCGCGGTCGCCGACGCGTCGGCCGCCGCGGGTCTCGCGGACAGGACGCGCACGACCGCGACGCGGCGCTTCCGCATGGAGGTCGGCGACACCGTCATCCAGATCGAATGGGACTCCCCGGGCGCCCCCGCGCCGCCGAACCACGCCGGCCACGCGTCGGACCCGGCACCGCGCGGCACCGCGACGGCCGCCGCTCCCGCGCCCGGCACGGCACCCGAGCCGCGGGAGACCGCCGCCCGGTACGTGCGCGCCCCGCTGGTCGGCACCTTCTACCACGCCCCCGAAGTGGGGGCCCGCCCGTTCGTCGGTGTCGGCGACATCGTCCAGCCGGGTCAGACCGTCGGGATCATCGAGGTGATGAAGATGATGAACCCCGTCACGGCCGATGTCGCCGGACGGGTGACCGACATGATCGTCGGCGATGCCCAGCCGGTCGAATTCGACCAGCCGCTGATCGCCCTCGAAGCACGCGGCGGCGGGTGATCACGTGCTCTCCACCGTGCTCATCGCCAACCGGGGAGAGATCGCCCTGCGCGTCGTGCGCGCCTGCCGCGAGGCGGGGATCCGCAGCGTCGTCGTGTACTCGACGGCCGACCGGGAGTCCGCGGCGGTCCGCCGCGCCGACGCGTCCGTACACATCGGACCGCCCCCGGCCCGCGCCAGCTACCTCAACATCCCCGCCGTCATCGAGGCCGCCCGCGCCGTGCGCGCCGACGCGATCCACCCGGGCTACGGATTCCTGTCCGAGGACCCGGACTTCGCCGAGATCTGCGCGGCCCACGGCATCACCTTCATCGGCCCGCCGCCCGAGGTCATGCAGTGCCTCGGCGACAAGTCCCAGGCGCGCGCGGCCATGGCCGAGGCCGGCCTGCCGGTGCTGCCCGGCAGCGCCGGCGCGCTCGCCTCGGCCCGGGAGGCCGCCGCGACCGCCGCCGGCATCGGCTACCCGGTCATCCTCAAAGCCGTCGCGGGCGGCGGCGGTCGCGGCATGCGGGTCGTGCGCGACCCCGACCGCCTGGCCGGCGCGTACGCCGAGACCCGCGCGCACGCACGGGCCGTCTTCGGCGACGAACGCGTCTACATGGAGCGCTTCGTCGACGGCGCGCGGCACGTCGAGGTGCAGGTGCTGTGCGACATGTACGGCAACGGCGTCCATCTCGGCGAGCGCGACTGCTCCGTGCAGCGCCGCCACCAAAAGCTCGTCGAGGAGGCCCCCGCCTCCGGCCTCGCGCCCGAGGTGCGCGAGGCCATGTGCGCCGCCGCGCTGCGCGGTGCGCGCGCGGTCGGATACGTGGGGGCCGGCACGTTCGAGTTCGTCGTGTCGCCTGGCCAGGAGTTCCACCTCATGGAGGTCAACTGCCGCCTCCAGGTGGAGCATCCGGTCACCGAGATGGTGACCGGCATCGACATCGTGCGGCAGCAACTGCGCATCGCCGCGGGCGAACCCCTCGGGATCCGCCAGGACGACGTCGTCGTGCGCGGTACGGCGATCGAGTGCCGGGTCAACGCCGAGGACCCCGACCGCGACTTCACCCCCACCCCCGGGACGCTCGACACGTTCGTGCCGCCCGGGGGTCCCTTCGTCCGCGTCGACACGCACGCCTACCCGGGCTGGCGCATCGGCCCCGACTACGACTCGCTGCTCGCGAAGACCATCGTGTGGGCGCCCGACCGCGACCAGGCCCGCGCCCGGGCGGACCGCGCGCTCGCCGAACTCCGCGTCGAAGGGCGCGGCGTGCACACGACCGCGGCCTTCCTGCGGCGCGTCATCGCCCGTCCCGAATTCACGTCGGCCACCCACGACACCGGGCTCGTCGCCACGGTGCTCGCGGCCGACGGCCCCGCGGAACACCCGGAGAACCACGAGACCCGCGCCGGCACCGGCGCGCCCGGGCACCCCCGGCCCGACCGGAACACCGACACCACCGACACCACCGACACCACGGAACGGACCTCATGCTCCAGCACGCTCCCCGCCGTCACGGTCACCCCGACCGCGCTGTCCACCCCGGCCGCCCCCGCGCCCGCCGTACGCTGACCGGCGGCCTGCTGTCCCTCGCCGTCGCGGTGGCCGGCGGCGCCCTCGCACCACCCGCGCACGCCGACCCCGCGGTGCACGTCGTGCGGCCCGGCGAGTCGGTGCAGGCCGCGGTGGACGCCGCCGCCCCCGGCGACACCGTCGAACTCGCCGCCGGAACACACCGGGGAAGCGTGCTCGTCACCAAGGACAACCTGACCCTGCGCGGCCCCCGCGACGGCGAGGCCGTCCTGACCCCGGGCGACCCCGCGGCGACCGACGCGTGCACCGTCCAGGGGTACGGCGTCTGCGCGTTCGGCACACCCGAGCGCCGCGTCGCGGGCGTCCGCGTCGAATCCCTCACCGTCGCGGGCTTCGGCAAGACCGGCGTCATGGGCCGGTACGCCGACGGCCTCGTGGTCTCCGGCGTCCACGCGAACGGCAACGGCGAACACGGCATCGGGCAGGAGTTCTCCGTCCGCGGCTCCTTCGTCGGCAACACCGCGGACGACAACGCCCAGTCCGGCCTGTTCGTCGGCGACGAAACCGAAGGCAGCGGGACGGCGGTGGCCGGCAACAGCGCCTCCGGCAACCGCATCGGCGTCCACGTGCGCCGCGGGCTGCACACCGCGATCGAGGCCAACCGCCTGACCGGCAACTGCGCGGGCGTCTTCGTCGTGGGCGACGAGACCCGTCCGATCGCCGGGGACCTCGACATCACCGGCAACACCCTGAACGCCAACAACATGTTCTGCCCGGGCAACGACCGCATCGCGCACATCCAGGGCTCCGGTGTGGTGCTGACCGGGGCGCAGGGCGTACGGATCTCGGGCAATCAGATCCGCGACAACGTCGGCGACTCGCCGATGTCCGGCGGCGTCGTGATGGTGCCGAGCTTCACGGGCGCCGGCAACGCGGCGCACCGGATCACCGGCAACGTCCTGCTCGGCAACGGCACCGCGGACATCGCCGAGCGCGACCCCCAAGGGGGCGCGAACTCCTACGCGTACAACGTGTGCGGGGTCTCCGAGCCGCAGGACCTGTGCTGATCCGGATGCCGCTCCGGAACTGACGCGGCGTTCGGCCGCCGCCACCGAGACCGGTGGCGGCGGCCGAACGCCGTCCGGGACCGACCGGGGCCGCGCCTATGGTCAGGGGACGAAAAGCGCCGTCTCCCGGCGCCTTTCGTCCCCTGATCGGGGCCGCTCCCCGCAGGGACGGCGGATCACATCGTCGTCTCGGCCTCGAGCCCGGTGGTCTCCGGCACGAAGTCCGGGGCGGCGTCCTTCGCGTGCGCCGCGGACCGGGACTCGATCATCATGCCGAGCCCGTCGATCACGCAGTGCGCCGGATCGGGGGCCGTGTGGACGGGCACCCCCGTGTCGTCCCGCAGCGCCTGCGTCAGGCCCGGCAGGAACGCGGCCCCGCCCATCACGGTCAGCCCGCGGTCGGCCAGATCCGCCACCAGGTCCGGCGGGCAGCGCCGCAGCGCGCGCCCCACACTGTCGCGGAGCAGCGCGTACGGGCCCTGGATCACGCGGTGCAGGTCGGCCGTGTCGACCGGAACGGTGCGCGGCAGGCCGCTGATCGCGTCGATGCCCGTCACCGGGATCTGGCCGTCCGCCGGCGCGACGGCCAGCCGCCGGTACAGGTCGTGCAGCACGGTGCCGGTCGAGGTGATGCCGAACATGTGGCGGATGAACGCCTCGATGGCGTGGTCGATGTTGCGGGCACCGAAAGCGGTGTCGACCGACGTGACCACGTGCCCCATCGACAGCACCGCCACCTGCGTGGTCGCCGTCCCGCACAGCATGATCAGCACCGCGCCCGGGGCACGCACCGGAAGGCCCGCGCCCGTGGCCGCCGCCACCGGCGTGTCCACGATGACGCAGCGCCGGAACCCGGCCTCCCTGAGCGTGGCCTCCAGCGCGGCCCGGGCCACCGGCCCCGCGCCGTGCGGCAGGCTCGACGCGACGACCGAGCCGAACGTGCGGTGCCAGCGCCCGGTGACCGGCTTGAGGAACTCCTCCACCATGGCCTTGGCCAGCTCGGTGTCCTGGATCATGCCGTCCGAGATCGGGCAGCGCACGATCACGTTGCCCGGCGTGCGGTCCTGCATGTGCCGTGCGGCCTCCCCGACGGCCACCAGTGCGCGCGATTTGGTGTCGACCGCGGTCAGACTGGGTTCGTCCACCACCACACCCTCGCCTCGGATGTGGATGCGGGTGCGGGTCGCGCCGAGATCGACGGCCACGCCGCAATGGCTGAGTTGTGCGGAGCGCGTACGCATGACTGTCCTCCGAGGGGATGGGGGGATTTGCCCGGCGGTGCGGCGACGGCCGGAACAGGGCGTCTCTCATTCTTTGCGCAAGCAATGCCCGGGCGCCCTGTGAGCGGCCCGGGACTGGGCCGGGCGGGTGAGAAGATCGACGGGCAAGCGCCCGGAGGAGTGGGACCGCCGAGAACGAAGGGCACGCCGATGAGCGAACGAATCCACGCGAGCGACGCGCTTCGCGGAAGCGGCGCCGAAGGAGAGGTGCCCGCGTGAGTGACGCCGCCAGGCTGATGGCCGAGGACCCGCACGGGGTCGGCGCCGCGCTCCGCGAGGCGGGCCCGGTCCACAAGATCACGCTGCCGGACGGCAGCGCCGCGTGGCTGGTCACGCGGTACGCGGACGTGCAGGCCGCGCTCGTCGACCCGAGGCTGTCGCTGTCCAAGCGGCACGCCGCGCCGGGCGGCGGCTACCGCGGTTTCTCGCTTCCGCCGGCCCTGGACGCCAATCTGCTCAACATGGACCCGCCGGACCACACGCGGCTGCGCCGCCTGGCGGGCCACGCCTTCACGGCCCGCCGCGTCGCCGAGCTGCGGCCCGGTCTGGAGGACGCCGCCCGGCAGCTCGCGGACGGGTTCGGCACCGACGGCCCGGTCGATCTCGTGGACGACTTCGCCACGCCGTACGCGGTGCAGGTCATCTGCCGGATCCTCGGCGTCCCGGAGGAGTCGCGCTCCGGTTTCCGCGCCTGGACGACGGGCCTGCTGGGCACCGGCGCCGACGCGGAGGAGATGCGGCGGATCGTCGCGGAGATGTACGCGTTCTTCGTGCGCCTGATCGCGGACAAGCGCGCCCGGCCCGGTACGGACCTGCTGTCGGTGCTGGTGACCGCCCGGGACGCCGACGACCGGCTGTCCGAGGACGAGTTGATGTCCCTCGCGTTCCTTCTGCTGTTCGCCGGCTACGAGAACTCCGCCAACCTCATCGCCAGTTCGCTGCGTGCGGTGCTGGCCGACCCGGAGCTGCGCGACGCGGTCGTGGCGGGCCGCACGCCGGTCGCGGACGTCGTCGAGGAAGTCGCGCGCCACGAATCCCCCGCGCTGCTGGCCATCCGCCGGTTCGCCCGCGAGGAGGTCCGCATCGCGGGCACGGACATCCCGGCGGGGGAGACCGTGATGCTGTCGATCGCGACGGCCAACCGCGACCCGAGGCGCTTCACCGACGTCGACCCGGACGCCTTCGCACCGGAACGCCGCGACCTGACCGCGCACTTGAGCTTCGGCCAGGGCATCCACTACTGCATCGGGGCGCCCCTGGCACGGCTGGAGGCCGAGGTCGCGCTGCGGGTGCTGTTCGAGCGGTTCCCGGGCCTGCGGTTCGACGACGCGGAGAGCGCGGAGTGGCGGCCGTCGCTGCGGGTCCGCGGGCTCGCGTCGCTGCCCGCGCGCACCGGAGCCGCGCCCGGGTGACGGCGGGTCACGACCGGTGGTCGCCCTCGGCGGCGAGGGCTTCCAGCGGGGTCTCGTGCAGTTCCTCCATCGCGACGATCTCGGGGTGGTGGAGGTCGAACGCGGGGGATTCCGAGCGGATGCGCGGCATCGAGGTGAAGTTGTGGCGCGGCGGCGGACACGACGTCGCCCATTCGAGGGAGCGCCCGAATCCCCACGGGTCGTCGACCGGGATCTTCTTGCCGTACTTGTGGGTCTTCCACACGTTGTAGAGGAACGGCAGCATCGACAGGCCCAGCACGAACGCCCCGATGCTGGAGACCATGTTGAGGGCGGTGTAGCCGTCGGAGGCCAGGTAGTCGGCGTACCGGCGCGGCATGCCCTCGGCGCCCAGCCAGTGTTGGACGAGGAAGGTCGTGTGGAAGCCGACGAACAGCGTCCAGAAGGTGATCTTGCCGAGGCGTTCGTCGAGCATCTTGCCGGTGAACTTCGGCCACCAGAAGTGGAATCCGGCGAACATCGCGAACACCACGGTGCCGAAGACGACGTAGTGGAAGTGCGCGACCACGAAGTACGTGTCGGATACCTGGAAGTCCAGCGGCGGCGACGCGAGGATCACCCCCGTGAGCCCGCCGAACAGGAAGGTGACCAGGAACCCGACCGTCCACAGCATCGGGGTCTCGAACGACACCGAGCCGCGCCACATCGTGCCGATCCAGTTGAAGAACTTCACCCCGGTCGGGATCGCGATGAGGAACGTCATGAACGAGAAGAACGGCAGCAGCACCGAGCCGGTCACGAACATGTGGTGCGCCCACACCGTCACCGACAGGCCCGCGATGGCGATCGTCGCGCCGATCAGTCCCTTGTAGCCGAACATCGGCTTGCGCGAGAAGACCGGGATCACCTCGGAGACGATGCCGAAGAACGGCAGCGCGATGATGTACACCTCGGGGTGGCCGAAGAACCAGAACAGGTGCTGCCACAGCAGCGCGCCACCGTTCGCCGGATCGAAGATGTGCGCGCCGAACTTGCGGTCCGCCTCCAGGCACAGCAGCGCTCCCGCGAGCACGGGGAAGGCCATCAGCACGAGCACCGACGTCAGCAGGATGTTCCAGCAGAAGATCGGCATCCGGAACAGCGTGAGACCGGGCGCCCGCATCGCGACGATCGTCGTGATGAAGTTGACCGCGCCGATGATCGTGCCGAACCCGGACATCGCCAGGCCCATGATCCACATGTCGGCGCCGATGCCGGGTGACCGCACGATGTCGTTGAGCGGCGCGTAGGCGAACCACCCGAAGTCGGCGGCGCCCTGCGGCGTGAGGAACCCGGCGACCGCGATGATCGAGCCGAACAGGTAGAGCCAGTACGCGAGCATGTTCAGCCGGGGGAACGCCACGTCGGGCGCGCCGAGCTGGATCGGCATGATCGCGTTGGTGAAGCCCGCGAACAACGGCGTCGCGAACATCAGCAGCATGATCGTGCCGTGCATCGTGAACGACTGGTTGTACTGCTCGTTCGACATGATGTGCGTGCCCGGCCGGGCCAACTCCGCGCGGATGAGCAGCGCGAGGACGCCGCCGAGGATGAAGAACACGAACGACGTGGTGAGATACAGGTTGCCGATCGTCTTGTGGTCGGTGGTCGTCATCCACTTCACGACCTGGTTGCCCGGGACCCTGGTGCGTGGTTGTGCGGGTTGGTGGGCGGTGGCGACGTATTCCGCCGTGCCGGCCTCAGCGCTCATTGTCGACGTTCCTCGGGGTCGGGTGCTCCGGAGCGTGCTTCGGCGCAGCCCGACCGCGGCGTACGCCGGTGTTCAGCGCATCGTTGCGAAACCGCACCCGTCACGCGCGCGCGACACGTAACCCGTTCGGGGGCCGGCGGGCGCGAACGGGTGATAGAAGGGCGTCGGTGTACGCGGGACGTCGGGGGGTGACGCGGCCGGTCGGGGGAGTCGGGGGTCAGCCCGCCGTCGAGCCGGCGGGGACCTGGCAGAACGTCTCGATCAGTTCCTGCATGTCACGCACGCGCGGGTCGCGGATCCAGGCGGGGCGCCGGAGTTCGGCGTGCACGCGCGCGGTGGACAGGACGACGGGCAGCGTGCGGCGGACGGGGTCCAGCGGCAGCAGGTCGTCCAGCGCGGCGCGGACGCCGTCCAGGTTGTCCTGGCGGGCGTGCGCGAGGGCGAGGACGGCGAGGCACGCGGCGGTCTCGGGGGCCGTGTCGGGGGCCGTGAGCGCGTCGGCGGGTGCGGGGTCGGCGGGGTCGGCCGGGTCCGTGGGGTCCGGGAGGAGCCGGCGCTCGGCCTGAACGGCCGCGCTTCCGGCGGCGCGCACGGCGGCGTCGCGGAACAGCCGGATGGCGGTGAGCGCGCGCTCGGCGGCCGTGCGCGCGCCCCCGGGGATGTGTACCCGGGCCTCCGCCTCGAAGTATGTGCGGCGCGCCTCGTCGAACCGCAACAGCCCTCCCAGGGCATCGAGTTCGTCGGGTTCCGAGGCCGCCGCGGCGTCGGCGGCGCGCAGGGCGTCCGATGCCGCCAGGCCGTCGCCCAACAGCGCGTGGGAGCGCGCCTCGACGGCCTTGAGCATCGCCGGGCCGCTGCCGCCGGCCTGGTCGGAGATGCTTCCGAGGCGGGCGTACCGCAGGGCCTCGTGCGGCCAGCCGGCCCAGTACGCGGACAGCGACTGCAGGGCGCGGTGGCGGACGCGGGCGCCGTGGGAGCGCGCGCGGTCGGCGTAGATGAGTGCCGCGTCCGCCTGGGCGACCGCGGCTCTCGGGTCGCCGAGGTCGAGGTACGTGCGGGCGACCAGGTCGGCGGCGAGCGACGCCCCGAGCGCGGCCTCGGCGGTGCCGGCCTCCTGTTCCGCGGCGACGTGCTCGGCGTGCAGCCGGTGGATGTCGGGCAGCACGTCCACCGGGGCGACCGCCGGGTACCGCCGGATGATCTCGCGCAGACTCGGACCGGAACGGGTGGGTGCGGCAAGGCCGTTGCGCGACAAGGGCAGCGATGCGTGAGGCATGGGGACTCGTTCGGTAGGCCGGCGCGCCGGGAGAGGGGGCGGTGGGCGGGGGGCAGGACAACTCTCCCGTGCCGTGTCGGCCCCGGGAAGGCCGCAACGGGTAACCGACCCTGGTTATCGCTCGGTAGCTTGCCACCGCGCCGGCCCGGTGCCGCGGCACCGGACGGCGGTCGATCAGGCCGCGTCGGTGGCGTGTTCGGGCGTCGGGTAGGACGGGCCGAACGCGGTGGTTTTGTCGGTGAGCAGGTCGACGACGGCGGGCAGGCCCCGGCGGCGGCCGACGGCGCGCTGCTTACGGGCCCACGAGCCGGTGCGCAGGACGCCGGCGACCGTGTGTGTGACGCGGTCCCAGTCCTCGTACCAGCGCAGTTCGTCGGCGACGTGGGCCACGAGGCGCTGGACGACCGCGCGGGCGCGTGCCCGTTGCAGCGTCCCGGGGTCGATCAGGTCGCCTTCCAGGCCCGAACGGGCCGCCCGCCACGTCGCGCCGCGCAGCAGTGGTTCGGGCGTGGACGGCGGTTCGTGGCCGGCGAGGACCGCGTTCGTGCCGTGCCGGACCAGGGCCCGGAACAGCGCGGCGGCCAGCAGGACTCCGTCGATGTCCGCGATCGAGTCGCAGACGCGCAGCTCCAGGGTCGGCACGTGCGCGGACAGCCGCATGTCCTGGTAGACCATGCCGCGGTCGGAGATCACCCCGGAGTCGATCAGGGACGAGACCATCGCGTCGTAGTCGGATGCCGAGCGGCACGGCGGCATCGGCCCCGCGGTCGGCAGGCGGCGCCACAGGATGGTGCGCCAGCTCGCGAAGCCGGTGTCGGTGCCGAGCCAGTACGGGGAACCCGCCGACAGCGCGAGCAGGGTCGGGACCCACGGGGAGATCCACGCGCACGCGGCGGCGGCGACGTCGCGGTCCTCGACGCCGACGTGGACGTGCAGGCCGCAGACGAACATTTCGTCGGCCAACCGCGCGAAGGCGCGGTCGATTTCGGCGTAGCGGGTGCCCGGCGTGGTGGTGGCGTCCTCCACGCGCGCCAGAGGGGCGGTGCCGGCGGCCATCGGCACCAGGTCGCGTCGCGCCGCCGCCCGGGTCACGAGCGTACGGCTGCGCACGAGATCGTCGCGCAGGCTGTCGAGAGCGGTGTGCGGGTCGCTGTTCGTCTCGACGATCGTGGCCTTCGACTCGGCGGTGAACCCTTGGGGCGGTAGCAGTTCGAGGACGGACGCCGCGCCGGGCGTCAACTGCCTCGTGTGCCGGTCGACGAGGTGAAACTCTTCCTCTACGCCCACCGTGGTCATCCGGAATTCTCCTCGCTCCTCGTTCGGTGGGAGGATTATGAGATCCGTCGCGAAAGCACCATAAGGTCGCAGCGGTTAACCACGCCTGGTTAACTCCCGGGTACGTGCGGGCGACCGGCGTGAAAACCGAGCGTATCGGCGCGGGAGGCCGCGGGGAACCCGGTGGGCGATCGCGTACCGCGGTGCCGCCGCCCGGACGGATCGGGCATGTCGCCCTCCCGGCAAGGCGGTTGGGCCTCTACGCTGAGGCGGTATGCGACGCGGGTTCCTGTGGGGTGCGACGGCACTTGTCCTGATGACGGCCGCGGTGGGCTGCAGTTCCTCGGATGACACCGCGGACGCGGCGAGCACCGGGCGGGGCGCGGCCTCGTCGTCGGCCGGCGCGGAGCCGGGCGCGTCGGGTGACGCGCCGGACGGCCGGCCCGGTGAGCCGAGTGCGTCGCCGGCGGCGGTCGCCGCCGACGGGACCGATGTCGAGGCGTGCCGGGACGGAGACTGCGAGATCCTGGTGACCGGCCCGCTGACGGTTCCGCTGGACGGGACGTACGTCACCGAGATCTCCCTCGAACTCGACGGCGACACCGTCGACTTCACGATGGAGCCGGCGCCGGGCACGTCGATCGGCGGGGGGATCGGGGTCGGGTGCGTGGCGGGGCTGACCATCGGCGAGCACGGGGGCGGGTCGCGTTCGGCGTGCGGTGACAACGCCACGTCCGTCGCACCGCCGCAGGGCATGCTCCTGCGCGCGACGCAGGGCGGCGACGGCGTCATCGTGGAGATCACGACCCTGCGGTGACGCGTCGGTCCGTCGAGGAAGCTCGTGGTGGTGGCGGTGCGGTCGGCGAACCCCGGACGGGTGCCGGGAGTTGCGCGCGGGCGGCGGCGCGCGGTGCTCGGCCGGTCGCGCGGGGGTGAGCGCCGCGTGGTGCGGTGGTGCCGGGGTGGTGGGGGCGTCGGGCCGGGGCCGTGTGTTCGCCCGGGGGTCGGATACGGACGTGCGGTGGGCCGGCCGATGGCGTGCGCGGTGCCGTGCGTCGGCGGGGAACGGGCCCCGGCGCGCGGGAACGCGCCTGCCCCGCTTGTCCGGTGGTGCTTGTCGGCGGCGTCGTTCGCCCGGCTTCGGGATGTCCTGATACCCGGGGGCGCGCTCGCCGCGGTCCCCTCGGCTGTTCTCGCACGGGACTGAGGCGGCGGGTGCGCCCGCGCGTACCGCACCCGGTCGATCCGACGCCTCCCCCTGTGCTCCTGGAGTTCGCATGCCCGAACCCGTTGTCCCCGGCCGCGCGCGTGGCCTGAAATCCATCCTGCTCTGGACGGCCGTCGCCGTCGTCGGCGCGGTCGCGTGGGGCGTCCTGGCCCTGGCACGCGGCGAGGAAGTCTCCGCGGTGTGGCTGGTGTTCGCGGCGCTGGCCTCGTACGCGATCGGGTACCGGTACTACGCGCGCCTCATCGCCCGGCGGGTGCTCGCCGTCGACGACAGCCGGGCGACGCCGGCCGAACGCCTCGACGACGGCATCGACTTCCAGCCGACCGACCGCCGCGTCCTCGTCGGGCACCACTTCGCGGCGATCGCCGGGGCCGGGCCGCTCGTCGGGCCCGTGCTCGCGGCACAGATGGGCTACCTGCCGGGCACCGTCTGGATCATCGTCGGCGTGGTCTTCGCGGGCGCCGTGCAGGACATGGTGGTGCTGTTCCTGTCGATGCGCCGGGACGGCAAGAGCCTCGGGCAGATGGCCCGCGACGAGATCGGCCGGGTGGGCGGCGTCGCGGCGCTGGCCGCGGTGTTCGCGATCATGGTGATCCTGCTGGCGGTCCTCGCGCTGGTGGTGGTCAACGCGCTGGCCGAGTCGCCGTGGGGCACGTTCTCCGTCACGATGACCATCCCCATCGCGCTGTTCATGGGGGCGTACCTGCGGTTCCTGCGCCCGGGCAGGGTCGTCGAGGCCAGCGTGATCGGCGTCGCGCTGCTGCTCCTCGCCATCGTGGCCGGCGGCCGGGTGGAGACCTCCCCGGCGCTCGCCGACGCGTTCACGTGGAGCCCCGAAACCCTCGTGTTCTGCCTGGTGGCGTACGGCTTCGTCGCGTCGGTGCTGCCGGTGTGGCTGCTGCTCGCGCCGCGCGACTACCTCTCGACGTTCATGAAGGTCGGGACCATCGTGCTGCTCGCCGCCGGGGTCCTCGTCTCGGCGCCCGTGCTGCGGACCGACGCGGTCAGCCCGTTCGCCGGATCCGGCGGCGGCCCGGTGTTCGCGGGGGCGCTGTTCCCGTTCCTGTTCATCACGATCGCGTGCGGGGCGCTGTCCGGTTTCCACGCCCTCGTCGCGTCCGGGACCACACCGAAGCTGATCCGCAAGGAGTCGGAGGTCCGGCTCATCGGCTACGGCGCCATGCTCATGGAGTCGTTCGTCGCGATCATGGCGCTCGCCGCCGCGTGCGTCATCGACCCGGGCCTGTACTACGCCATGAACATGCCCGCGGGAGCGCTCGGTTCGACCGTGGAGAGCGCGTCGCAGGTCGTGACGGGCCTCGGGTTCACCATCACCCCGGACCAACTCCACGCCGCGGCCCGGGGCGTGGAGGAGTCGACGCTCATCGCCCGGACCGGCGGCGCGCCCACACTCGCCGTCGGGATGTCGGAGATCTTCTCGGACGTGTTCGGCGGTGCGGGGATGAAGGCGTTCTGGTACCACTTCGCGATCATGTTCGAGGCGTTGTTCATCCTCACCACCGTGGACGCCGGGACCCGCGTCGGGCGCTTCATGCTGCAGGACACGCTCGGCAACGTGTGGAAGCCCCTGGGCCGGATCGGCTGGCGGCCGGGCATCTGGATCACCAGTGCGCTGGTCGTGCTGAGCTGGGGCTACTTCCTGCACGCGGGGGTGACGGACCCGCTCGGCGGCATCAACCAGCTCTTTCCGCTGTTCGGCATCGCGAACCAGCTGCTCGCCGCGATCGCGCTGACCGTGGCCACCACGGTCCTCGTCAAGACCGGAAGGCGGCGCTGGGCGTGGGTCACCGGCGTGCCGCTCGCCTGGGACCTCGCGGTCACCTACACCGCCGGGTGGCAGAAGATCTTCTCGGGCGATCCCCACGTGGGATTCTTCGCGCAACGCGCGAAGTACGCCGACGCGATCGACGACGGCCGGGTGCTGAGCCCCGCGACGAGCATGGACGAGATGCACACCGTCGTCCGCAACAGCACCGTGGACGGCGTGCTGATCGCGGTGTTCCTGCTGCTCGTGGCGCTGGTCGTGGCCAATGCGGCGGTGGTCGCCGTGCGGGCGATCCGGTCGCCGGTCCCGTTGCCGGACACCGAGGCGCCGTACGTCGCCTCCGTGCTCGACGTGCCCCGGGCGCCGGATCCGCGCGAGGAGGCGGCGGTCGGCGCCGGCGACGCCCTGGACCGGTCGTGACCGCCGCCCGGGTCCGCCGCGCGGTGCGGCGGGTCGTGCGCGGCGTCCGCTGGTATCTGCGCGAGATCTCCGGCGACGCGGCGTACGAGCGCCACTGCCTGCGTCACCGGCGCGAGCGCCCGGACCACCCGGCCCCGACCCGCCGCGCGTACGAACGCCTGCGCCGCGACCACCGCGAACACACCGCGTCGTCGCGGTGTTGCTAGGAGTCGTCCCGGGCCCGGCGCGCGTGGGCGCCGCGAGGGCGGGCAGCGGACAAGGGGCGGGAGGCGCCCGACGCGTGAAGCCGTGGGAGGCGGTCGTATGGCGGTCCGTGAGGTTTTCGTCGAGTCGGGGACGGAACTGACCGATGCCGTCGCGGATTTGGGTGCGACGGCCGAGGAGCGCATCGTCGTCAACCTCGGACCGCAGCACCCGTCCACACACGGCGTGCTCCGGCTCGTTCTGGAACTCGACGCCGAACGCGTGGTCGAGGCACGGGTCGGCATCGGCTACCTCCACACCGGCATCGAGAAGAACTGCGAGTTCCGCAACTGGACACAGGGCGTGACCTTCGTGACACGCGCCGACTACCTCATGCCGGTGTTCAACGAGGTCGCCTACTGCCTGGGCGTCGAACAACTGCTCGGCATCACCGACCAGGTGCCCGAGCGCGCCCAGGTGATCCGCGTCCTGCTGATGGAGCTGAACCGCATCTCGTCCCACCTCGTCGCGATCGCCACCGCCGGCATGGAACTCGGCGCGCTGACCGTGATGACGTTCGGGTTCCGCGACCGCGAACTACTCCTCGACGTCTTCGAGGCCATCACCGGGCTGCGCATGAACCACGGCTTCGTCCGGCCCGGCGGCCTGGTCCAGGACCTGCCGCCGGGCGCCGAGGCCCACGTCCGGGACCTGCTGCGGGTGCTGCCGGAACGCCTCCACGAATACGAACTGCTGCTCGACGACAACGCCGTCTTCCGTGCCCGGACCGTCGGCGTCGGCCACCTCGACCTGGCCGGATGCGTCAAACTCGGCGTCACCGGGCCGATACTGCGCGCCACCGGGCTGCCCCACGACCTGCGCAAGAGCCGGCCGTACTGCGGCTACGCGGACTACGACTTCGACGTACCGGTCGCGGAGGGCTGCGACGCGTACGACCGCTACCGGCTGCGGATCGCCGAGATGCGCGAGTCGCTGCGCATCGTCGGGCAGTGCCTGGACCGGCTGCGCCCGGGGCCGGTGATGGTCGCCGACAAGAAGATCGCGTGGCCCGCGCAGCTCTCGCTCGGGTCGGACGGACTCGGCAACTCCGCCGAGTACATCCGCACCATCATGGGCACGTCGATGGAGGCGCTGATCCATCACTTCCGGCTGGTCACCGAGGGGTTCGCGGTGCCGCCCGGCCAGGTCTGCACAGCGGTCGAGTCCCCGCGCGGCGAGCTGGGGTGCCACCTGGTGTCGACGGGCGGGCCGCGGCCGTACCGCGTGCACCTGCGCGACCCGTCGTTCACCAATCTCCAGGCGCTCGCCCTGATGGTGGAAGGCGGGCTGGTCGCGGACGTCATCGCATCGCTGGCCAGCACCGACCCGGTGCTGGGCGGCGTCGACCGCTGACCCGGCGGCCCGCGCGGCGCCGGTCGCAGGATGGGAGGAAGGGTGCGAGCGAACGACGATGTCGCGGCGCTGCTCCAGGAGTTCGCCGACATCACGGCGATCACCGGCGGCGACGCGTTCAAGGCACGGGCCTACGAGAAGGCCGCCCGGGCGGTCGCCGGCTTCGGGTCGGATGTCGCGAAACTCGACGACAAGAGCCTGCGGGAGATCCCGAACGTCGGGAAGTCCATCGCCGACAAGATCGCCGAATACGTGCGGACCGGCCACATCGCCGTCGTCGACGAGGCCCGCTCGGCCATCCCCGCCGGGGTGCGCGAACTCACCGCGATCCCCGGCCTCGGGCCGCGCAAGGCGCTGGTTCTCTACGACGTCCTGGGGGTGTCGTCCGTCGAGGGGCTGGTCGACGCGGTGCACGCGGGCAAGCTGCGCGACCTCAAGGGCTTCGGCCCGAAGTCCGAGGAGAACATCCTGCACAGCGTCGCGCTCATGCGGCAGGCGAGCGGCCGGATCCTGCTCGGCACCGCGATGGGCATCGCCGAGCGGATCGTGGCGGAGCTGTCGGCCGTCTCCGGGTGCGCGCGCTGCACGTACGCCGGATCGCTGCGCCGGATGAAGGAGACCATCGGCGACATCGACATCCTCGTGGCCGCCGAGGACTCGGCGCCGTTCATGGCCGCGCTGCGCGAACTCCCGCACACCGCCGAGGTGATCGCGCACGGGGAGAAGAAGACGTCGATCCGGACGACCGAGGGCCTGCAGGTCGATCTGCGGGTGCTGCCGCCCGCCGCGTGGGGCGCCGGGCTCCAGTACTTCACCGGCTCGAAGGAGCACAACGTCCGCGTGCGGGCGATCGCGGTGCGGCAGGGGCTCCGGCTGTCCGAGTACGGCCTGTTCCACGCCAAGAACGACACCATGATCGTGTCCGACACCGAGGAGGCGATCTACGACCGGCTCGGCCTGCCGTGGATTCCGCCGCCGCTGCGCGAGGACCGCGGCGAGATCGAGGCCGGGCTGCGCGGGGAACTCCCCGACCTGGTGGCCGAAAGCGACCTCCGCGGCGATCTGCACACGCACACCGATCTCACCGACGGGCTGTCGCCGCTCGCGGACATGGTGGCGGCGGCGGCCGAACGCGGTTACGCGTATTACGCGGTGACCGACCACGCGCCGGACCTCGCGATGCAGCGGATGACGACGGAGAAGATGCTCGCGCAGCGCGACCAAGTGCGGGCACTCGACGGGAAGTTCGGCCGCATGCGGCTGCTGCACGGCACCGAGCTGAACATCGGCCCGGACGGCGGACTCGACTGGCCGGACGAGGTGTTGGCCGGCTTCGACCTGTGTGTCGCGTCCGTGCACTCGCACTTCAACCAGAGCCGCGACGAGCTGACGCGCCGTCTGATCCGCGCGTGCGAGAACCCGTACGTCTCCGTGCTCGGCCACCCGACGACGCGCCGCATCGGCAAACGCGCGGGCCTGGACGCCGACTTCGACGCGGTCTTCGCGGCGTGTGCGCGCACCGGCACCGCGCTGGAGGTCGACGCCCACCCCGAACGCCTTGATCTGCGCGACGAGGACATCCTGCGGGCCCGGCGGCACGGCGTGAAGTTCGCGGTCGACTCGGACGCGCACGCGGCGACGCACCTGCCGTACATCCGCTTCGGCGTCGGCACGGCGCAGCGCGGGTGGCTCACGAAAGACGACGTGATCAACACGTGGCCGCTCGCGCGGCTGCGGCGGTTCCTGGACAAGGGGCGCGGGAGCTGAGGGGTGGGGGCGGGCGGGCCGCGCGGGGTGCCGTGGACCGCGTCCGGCCGGGGGGCGTGGCGGCGGTGGGACGCGTCGCGGTGCCACGGCGGCGGGCGGCGCGTGGGGGCGCCGCCCGCCGCCATGGACCCGCGGGCGGTGCGGTGGCCCGCGCGGGGCCTCGGCGGTGTCCGCGCCGGCCGGTGGACGCGGCGTGCCGTCCCGCTTACAGGTTGGGCAGGACCTCGGTCTCGAAGAGACGCAGGCTCTCCCAGGCCAGCTCCGGCGGGATGCCGCCCATGAGCGGGTGGAACACCGCGAAAGCGCGATCGCCCGCGGCCTGGAGTTCGGCGGTCAGCTCCTCGGGGGTGACGACGCGGTACCGGCCGCTGCTGCGCAGTTCGTCGGGGTCGTCGGGAATGCTGTAGCCGCCGTGTCCCGCGGTGCCGGCCGCCGCGGCGTGGGCGCCGTATTCGACGGACTCGTGCATCGCGTGCGGGCGGATGCGCTCCCAGTCGCGGTCCGGGTCCTTGGACACGTGCAGGAAGCTGCCGTCGCCCGAGGAGTACGGCCCCGGGTCGGGGTGGCCGAGCTTGACGCGCTCGTCGCGGTAGAACTCCCACACGCCGGGCCAATTGGGGGCGAAGCCGTCCGCGATCCGTGCCGCGCGGCGGGCGACCGCCTCCACGGCGCCGCCGAGGATGATCGGCGGGCCGTCCGGGCGGGACGGTGTGGGGGTGACGCGGATCGTCCGGCCCCGGAACTCGAACGGCTCGCCGGTCCACGCCGCGCGCAGGGTGTGCACGGTCTCGGTGGTGAGTTTGGCCCGGTCCTTCATCGATACGCCGAACATGTCGAACTCGTGGGCCATGTAGCCGTTCGCGAGGATCACGCTGAGCCGTCCGCCGCTGAGCACGTCGGCGACCGCGAGGTCCTCGGCCAGGCGCACGGGGTCGTGCAGCGGCGCCGGGATCGCCGCGATGGTGATGTTGAGACGACGCGAGCGGGCGGCCACCGCCGACGCCAGGAGGAGCGGCGACGGGAGGTAGCCGTCCTCGCTTCCGTGGTGTTCCGATAGCGTCACCGACGCGAAGCCCACCCGGTCCGCCCACTCGACCATGTCGAGGGCCGCCGCGTACCGCTCGGACATCTCGGTGCCGGCGAACGCGGGGTTGCGGAAGTCGAACCTGAGAAGGAACACCGCCATGCGTGAACTCCTGCGTGTCGTGCCGCGCCCGGTGCGGCACGGCGTGGGGGTGTGCCCGCGCCCGCGGACCGGGCCGGTCGCCCCCGTGCACCGGGACAGGCCCTCGGATGAGAATCATATTCTCGTGTGTGAAGAATGAATTATGCAGACCGGTGCGGCAAAGAGCCAGCCTCGGCGGTGAGCCGGTCGGGAGAACGTTGGGGTGGTGGACCTATGCCGGCGGACTTCGCGCGCTGCCCCGCGCGGCCCGAGGCGACCCGGTGGTCGCCCGACCTGGGCATGTGGCTCATCGGACGGTACGACGAGATCCGCGAGGTCATGACGGACCGGGCCGGCTTCGGCCCGGACAACGCGCTCCTCGCCGTCACGCCGCCGGCGCGCCCCGCCCTGCGGGAACTGGCCGCCGCCCGGTTCGCCCTCCCGCCGACCCTCGCCTCCAACGGCGGCCCGACCCACCGGACGTTCCGTGCGTGGACCGCACGATGGTTCTCCGGGAGCCGCGTCGACGCGGCACGCCCGCGCGCGGAGGCATTGGCGCGCACCGGTGCGGAGCAGGCACGTGCGCGGCTCGACGCCGACGGGGAGTGCGACCTCGTCCCGCCGCTGTGCCGGCCGGTCGCGGCGACGGTGCTGCTTGATCTGCTCGGCGTCGAGGAGGGCGCGGGGGCCGGCGCGACGGGGGGAGCGGGCGCGGACGGGCCCGGCGGGGGGCCCGGCGGACCTCCCGGCCCGGGCGGTGCGGCTCCCCTGGAGCTGGACCTCCTGCACCGCTGGTCCGCCGACTCGCTCGAACTCTTCTGGGGCCGCCCGGACCCCGAACGCCAACACGAACTCGCCGTCTCGTGCGCGCAGTTCCACCGCTGGCTCCGTGACCGCGTGCGCGCCGCCCGGGAGTCCGGCGGCGACGGCTTCCTCGCGGGGCTGACACGCCTCGTGCTGCCGGAGCCGGACGCGCGCGAGGTCACCGACGAAGAGGCCGTCAGCGTCTGCTACTTCCTGCTCATCGCGGGCCAGGCGACGACGGCGCAACTGGCCGCCGCGACACTCCACCTCCTGCTCGGCGACCGCCCGGTGTGGGAGCGGCTGTGTGCCGAACCGCACCTCGCCCCGCGTGCCGTGGAGGAGGCGCTGCGCCTGGTCCCGTCGGTCACCACGTGGCGGCGCGTCGCCCG
The DNA here is from genome assembly GCF_021165735.1 of Yinghuangia sp. ASG 101. Taxonomy (GTDB): domain Bacteria; phylum Actinomycetota; class Actinomycetes; order Streptomycetales; family Streptomycetaceae; genus Yinghuangia. Next base: position 6,764,272 of record NZ_CP088911.1, read on the forward strand.
CGAGGAGCGCGTCGTCGGCGGTCGGCACATCCGGGCCGGGGACCAGGTGCTGCTGCGGCTCGCCGACGCCGGCCGCGATCCCGACGTGTTCGACGAACCCGAACGGGTACGCCTCGACCGCCCCCATCCGCGCGCCCATCTGGCGTTCGGTGTCGGGCCGCACCGCTGCCTGGGCGCCGAGCTGGCCCGGATGGAGGTCACGGCGGTCGTCGACGCGGCCGTACGCCTCCTGCCGGGTATCCGCCTCGCCGCCGACGACGTTCCGATGCTCGACCTGCTGTCGTTCCGCGCGCCGAGGGAGGTCCGCGTGCGGCGCGGCTGACGCGGCCTCGCGCGTGCCGCTACGCGCCGCACACCGGGGACACGCCGTTGGGGGCCGCACCCCCCAGACGGGCGTCGGGCGGCGGGGAATGCGGGCCGCGGTGGTCCGGGGAGACCCGCCGCCGGTACGGGACGGACGGTACCGGCGGGCGGGACAGCAGCTCCAGGGTGTTCAACGCCATGTGGTCGCGGATCCGGTCGACGCTCGACCGCCACTGGCGGGTGAGCCCCGGGGCGGCTTCGAGGTCGTCCCACACCGCGAGCAGCGCGGGCGCCACGTCCAGGCCGGGCATCCACACGTGCAGCAGGTGGTCCACCGCCGGGCGCAGCCGCCGCAGCGAGGCCGGGTCGGCGGGGCCGGCGCACGCCCGCTCGGCCACGTCGGCGACCACGGTCAGCAGCCAGTCGTGCAGGGCCAAGTCCTCGCACAGCGCGGCGATTTCCGCCGCGTCGGCGAAGGTCGGGGACGGCAGCCGCAGGTGCAGTGTGCGCCGCGTGGCGTCGTGCAGTGTGAAGACGCCGCCGGGCCGGTCGCCGTCACCGAACGCGGCGGACCACCGCAGCCGGGTGCGGCGTGCCCGGAACGCGGGAAGCCGGTCGAGCGACGACGCGCCCTGGACACGCGCGAGCAGCTGCTCGCACGCGGCTCCGGGGTCGAGTGTCGGGCCCGGCGCGTCGGTTCCGGGGAATCCGGCGGCCAGGTCGTCCGCCGTGGCGCGGCCGGACGCCTCGACGGTGCCGAGGCGTTCGAGGTGCCGTGCCCAGTCGGGGCGGCGCGGGCCGCCCGCGACGAGGGTGGCGCGTGCCGAGGCCTGCAGGACGCGCCCGGCGGTCACCCGGGCGCGGGCCAGGATGGTGCCGGTGCCGCGTGTCTTGGTCCCCGAGCCGGTGCTCAGCGGGCAGTCGACCGGGTGCACGAGGTCGGCGGACACCGCGCGGGGCACCGGGCGTTCGGCGGACCGGACGCGGGCTCCCTCGACGAGGTCGAGCAGGGCGCCGGCGCCGGGCGGGGTGAGGGGCGCGGAGTTCATGAGCAGTGCGGTGCGTACCTCGCCGACCACCAGGAGCGGCGCCCTCACCGGCCGCCACCGGTGCCCTGGCCGTCCGTCGCGGCGAACCGGTCGGCCACCAAGGCGTAGTTGACGCGTCCGGGAAGGTCGGGGGGCAGCGGGACGCCCTCGGCCGCGGCACGCGCGGCGATGCGGTCGCGTACCGCGGCGTCGATCGCGGTGTGCCCGAGGACCACCCGCACGGCGTGTTCGATGGGCAGGAACCGGGTGCCCATCACGGAGAACGTCCGGTACGCCGTGAACGGCGCGGCGGACGGGTTGAGCCGGATCACGGCGGGCAGGTCGTCCCAGTCGTCGGGGAAGTCGGGCGCGGACCACGGGACGGGGGAGGCGACCGCGGCACCGCGGTCGCGCAGCAGCCCCAGGCGCAGGAGTTGCCACACCGCGGCCAGGAACGGGCAGGACCACGTGCGGTGTTCGCCGTCGCCGTCCCACAACTCGACGTCCAGGAACACCGAGTGCCTGCGCGCCCCGAACTCGCGCGGTGGCCGCCAGTCGGGGGGCGGCGCCATCGCCTCCGCGCCGACCGGCACGGGGGACCGCGTGCCGTTGCACATCCAGCCGGACACGTCGGTCGGCGGCCGGGCGCCGTTGCCGCCCTCGGGGGGCGACGGCACCAGGCGGGACGCGAGGAGCGCGGCGGGGGAGACGTCCCCGGCCCGCGCGCATCCGGACTCGCGGCCGAGGTAGTCGATCTCGACGCCGGATTCCCGTGCCGCGGCGACGAGTTCGGGGATCAGCTCGGCCGGGGACGCGAGCCGCGTGAAGTAGTCGTCGACGAGGAAGCAGGTGCTCACCCGGGCCCGACGGCCCGGCGGTGCCGCGACCGCGCGGGCCGTCTCCGCCCACGGGGCGATGGCGGCGAAGTGCTCGCGGAGCCGGTCCGGGCCCGCGGCGAAGTCCTCCATGTACAGGTGGCCCAGCTCGACGGACGTGTGCGCGAGCGGCACCGACGCGCTCCAGTCCTGGGCCGACTGTTCGCGGAACACCGTGGCCGCATCCGTGCGGTGGCGGTCGACGGTCACAGGACCTCCCAGCGGGCGGCGTCGGTGAGGGCGTGCGCCAGGTCCGCCAGGGCGTCGACCGTCTCGCGGTTGGCGATTCGGCTGACCAGGGCGTCGGCGTCGGTGAGCAGTTGCTCGCGCCACTGGAGTACGGGATCGAGGGGGACGCTGCCGAGCAGCGCGGTACGGCCGAGGCGGTGGCTCGCGGCGAGGTCGCTCAGTTCGCGGTCGCAGGCCACCAGCCACTCGGCCTGGGCGGGGCGCGGCTCGCCGCCGGTCAGCGTCGCGGGTTTCGGGACCGCGGCGCGGACGTACCGGACGCGCTCCGCGAGGTCGGCGCTGTCGTGGCCCATCGCGGCGCCGGCCGCGAGGATGCCGCGATCACCGTGCACCAACCCCGCGGTGGCCACGATGTGTTGCCGTGTCCACCGGTGGAACACCAGCCAGCGCACGGTGGTTTCGCGCAGTTCGGGGCGGGCCGTGCTGCGCAGCGCCAGCTCGATCGCGTACGAGCGGCCCGCGCTCAGGTCGACGAACGTGACGTCGAACTCCTCCTCCAGGCGCAGGAACAGCTCGGCGCAGCGGTCCGTCATGGCCGGGTCGGTGGGGAATTCGCCGCCGCCGGGGTCGCCGGGGAACAGCTCCAGTCGGCCGCAGGTCGCCGGGCGCAGGCGCAGTTCCTTGCGCCGGGAGTGCGCCCACACGTCGAACTGCTGTGGCTCACCGGTGCGTCCGCGCAGGTACGCGTGCAGCCCGGCGCCGGAGGAGCGTGGCGCGCCGTCGAGCTCGAAGACCGCGGTGGCGGTCGGGGAGCCGAAGTCGAAGTCGACGTACGCGACGTCGTCCCCGAGCAGGGCGCGCCGGTAGGCCATGTTGGCGCAGGTTACCGAACGGCCGGTGCCGCCCTTGTCGGAGGTGGCGAAGACCAGCATTCAGATCATCCCCCTGGCTGCTTGCTCGCGGGCCGAGGCCAGCGCGTCGAGGCGGCGCAGGGCGTCGGACGCGAGGGCGATCGCGACGGCCGGGTGCCGGTCGGCCTGGCTGCGGGACCGGCGCAACACGACGCCGATCAGGTGGAGTTCGGAGTCGACGGACGGAGCGTGCATGGTGCGGGTCAGCATCTCCCGGGCGAGTAGGTGTTCGGCCTCGCGGAGCATGTCCGCGGCGGTGTCGACGAGGCCCGGAGCGGGCACGAGTTCGGCGGCGATGCCGGCCGCCGCGACGACGAGTGTCTCCACGGCCCGTTCGGTCATGTGCCAGGACGGCGCGGTCGGCGGGACGGGCGCGCCGGGGTAGACGCGCTCGGGGGCGTCCCACAGCCCGGCGGCGGTTCCGGAGTCCAGTCGGCGCTTCCACAGGTGGTCGGTGAGTTCCCCGGCCAGCGCGAGCATCGCGTCGCGGTGGTCCATCGTCCGGGCCAGCGCGGCGACCTGGAGGGCGCGTTTGAGGACGACGGGGGTGAAGTCGTCGACGGTCCATCCCACGGGCGGGCCGAGGCGTTCGGCGCCGTGCAGGGGTGCGGTCATGCCCGGGGCGTGCAGGGCGACGGCCGGGTCGTCGGGCAGTGCGCGGCGGGTGATCTTGGCGCGTGCGGCCAGTTCCTCCAGTACCGCCACGACGGGCCGTAGTTCGTGGCCGAGCGGGAGGTCGTCGGGGTCGCCCTGGCGCATGAAGTTGTGGATCAGGATGGACGCGACGTGCAGTGTGGAGTAGTCGGACTCGTCCCAGTCGGGTCCCCGCCACGGGATGTCCCGCAGCGGCCAGTCGCCGCCCGCCCGGGCCAGGATGCTCCAGTAACGCTGCGTCAGTTCCCAGCGGACCAGGAGTTGTTGGGCCAGCGTGAGCTGGCCGTCGTGCAGCAGGCCGGGCAGCAGTGTCTCCCGTGCCGAGAACAGGTCGACGATGCCGTCCATCGCGGCCACCGTGAAGTACAGCGACGGGTGCGGGTCGGCGGCGTGGCCGGTGTCGGCGTGCGGGGGCTCGGCGCGGCCCCAGGCCCAGCCGCAGGCGAACAGGCGGTTCTCGTCGCCGAGTTGGGCGCGGGTGGGAGCGGGCAGGTCGAGGCCGCGCAACCCGAGCCGGATCGGGCGGAGTTCGCGCAGCAGCGTGTGGAGCCTGCGGGAGTCGGGGGCGGCGTCGCGGAACACCGTGGTCACCAGCGTCCGGCCGGCGTCGGAGTCCTGGGGGAACGCCTGGGCCACGAAGGATTCGCGCAGCGCCGTCATGGCGTGGGTGAGCCGTGCCGACGCCGCGCGGCGCAGGGTGTCGAGGCGGTCGCGCGTTCCGGGCGCGCGGACGCGTCGTTCGCAGGCGTGGGCGAACGCGAGCATCGACAGGCACAGCGTGACGCTGATCGAGAACGACTCGACCGTCTCGATGCGGCGTTGGGCCGCGGACGGTTCCTCACCGGCGTTCAGCGCGCGCAGTTGTCCGGGCGCGGCGAAGACCGGGCCGCCGTCCGCTCCGGTGTAGCCCTCCAGGTATTCGAGGCAGATCTCCACGACCGTGCGCGGGATGCCCTGGTGGTCGCCGAGCGGCGCCAGCGCGTCGAGGACGTCCTGGCCGGTCGTGTCCGGGTCGGCGAAGCCGAGGCCGGGCATCCGCATCGCGGGATAGAGCAGGCACACCAACTGCTCGGCGTCGCGCATCGAGTCGCCGGACGGCCACGGAGCGGCGGTGCCGGTCGAGCGTGCGGCGCATCGTGCGGCCAGGGCCTTCCAGATGTCGAGCAGCCGACGCCGGGGGAGTGTCGTCACGTGGGGGAAATCTCGCCGGTGGTCACTTCACCGCGCCGTGGGCGAGGAGCATGCCGGTATAGCCGTGGCGCAGCGGCGCACCGTCCAGGCCGACGCGTTCCACGGTGAAATCGGCGGCCAGTTCCGCGAGTTCGCCTTCGACGTCGGCGCTTTCGACGGCGACGGCCGGGAAATGCCGGCCGCCGACTTCGTAGCCCTGCGAGTTTTCCATGAACGCGATGACGAACGGGGCGTGCGGGCGCAGGAGTCGGTGAAAGCGCCGCAGCGCGTCGCGGAACTCCTCCCGCGATGTGGAGAACGACTCGGCGACGAAGAACATCGTCCCGATGTCCCACGGCCCGCCCTCGACGCCGGCGAGCAGGTCCACTTGTGCGACACGGGCCCGCTTCGCGAGCGCGGCGCGCGGGTCCGCGATACCGCGGTAGGCCCGGTGTTCGCGCAGTACCGCCCAATAGGGGTCCCACAACGGCGCGTATGCCGCGGTTTGTTCGCGCAGCCAGGCGACGTTCGACGCGGAATGCTCCAGCAGGCTGACCTCGTCGCAGAACGGCAGCATGCTCAACGCCGGGTAGAGGTTGGTGCCGGATCCGACATCGACGCCGCGGGTCCCGGCGGGGAACTCCCGGCCGCCGAGGAAATCCCGTGCGGTTTCCAGGATTCGGCGGTCGGCCCCGGACAATACGCCGTAGTTGCGGGCCACATAGTCCTGTGAATCGAACAAGTCCCAGTCGTATCCGGCGTTTTCCGGCATGCCTCTCCTTGATCTGATCGCCGAGAGCTGCGCGGCCCTCCAAACGACACGACAGCCTAGGGGCGCCGCCGGACGCGGATACAGGTCGCGATGCGCGCATTGTCGGCGCGAAAGGGATGGGCAATCGTGCGGTGGGCCGCCGCGGCTGGTCCCGCGGCGTGCGGTGGGCGGGTGCGCTTCGGGTCGGCGTGCCGGCGAATTCGCCTCGGTGGAGCGCTACTTCGCCGCGCGCGGCCCGTCGGGGGCGTCGGGTCCATAGCGGGCGAGGGACGCGCGGATGGCATCGGCGTGTGCGCCCTCCCACCACGGCGAGGTCCTGACGAGGATCGGCTTGCTGCCGCTGACCTGCACCCACGCGCGGCCACGCGGCATGGCGCCGAGGACCGCGATGTCCAGGACCTCTTCCGACCGCGACTTGAGGGTCTGCTTCTGGTCCAACGAGGCGAACGCGGTATAGGAGATCTCGTTGGTCGCCGCCTCGAAGTTCGGGGACACGGTGGACACGTCGCCGAGGAACCTGGTGTCTCCCGAACCGCCGCCGTACACGCGGACGTTGGCGGCTCCCCACATCGACGACATTCCGGACTCCCCCCAGACGTCGGCCCCTTGGGCCCAGGACTGGATGATGGTCATCATGATGATGCCGCGCGATCCGTAGTGCGTGTACAGCATGGGGAGTTCGGGCCAGGGGCAGATGTTGGCCGCCTCGTCCAGCACGAAAACGGCCGGGACCGGCAGCCGCCCCCCGGGGGACTCGATCGCGCGGCCCTCGAATTCGTAGGCCAGCGCGGTCGCGAGCGAGACGACGAGCGGCGCCGCCATTTTGTTGGTCTCCTCGGACAGCACGTAGACCGTGCCGTCCTCGCGTTGCGCGAAGTCGCTGTGCCGGAACTCCGGGCGCCGCGGCCCGTCCCCGGGCGTCACCCACCGGGTGACGTTGGGTGCCGCCAGCGGCGAGGCGATCTGCGCCGCGGTGCCGTAGACGCCGGCCCGCTGGAGGGCGGGCGCGGTCATGACGGACTCCACGGACGCCGCCACGAGGTTGTGCCCGGCGTCGCGGAGGATGCGCGCCGCGGTGTCGTCGCTCGGCCGCCGCAACCACGTCAGGACGCGGGTGATCGGCAGGTTGTCGGCGCTCGCGGCGAGCAGCATCGCCCCGAACAGCTCCTGCCCGGCCGGTTCGAAGTAGCCGTCGCTGCGTGCGTGCGACGGGCGGTTGATGCCGGCGAACAGCCCGGCCAGGATCATCGCCCGCACGACATTGTTGTTGATGAACGTCAGGGGGTTCCACCACCACGACGCGGGCTCGTTCGCCTGGTTCTGCGGGTCGAACACCCATACCGGGCCGCGTCGTTCGCGTACGCCGCGGGTGGCGTCGACGATGTCGCGCTTGTTGGACGTGACCACCACCGCGCCCGGTGCGGAGACCACGGCGGGGATGGCGCGCGTCGCCGTCTTGCCGGTGCGGGGCCCCCAGATGTCGAAGTGCATGTCCTCCCACGACCCCCACAGCTCCTGGCGCCCGCGCACCGAGGTGCCGATGGGGATGCCCGGCACGGTCGTGCGGGCCCCCAGGCGGGCGGCCGTTTCCTTCGCCCCGGCGGTCGTGAGCGACCGCACGTCCCGAGGGGACGCCAAATAGCGTGCGGTCCGGTCGATTTCCGGCCCGCGGTCCCGGAAATGGCGTACGGCGAAGACGATCCCCGTGATCGTGGCCCCGGCCAGCGCACCGCACAGGAGCACCAGGGCCGACCGCAGCCACACCGCGAGGAAGACCGTCCCGACCAGAAGGGCCGCCGCCAGGATCGCGTATTGCTGTGCGTACGGGTCGGGCCCGCGCCGTCGCAGGGTGGCCGGCATGGTGGTGCTCCTTTATCCGCGAAGGAGCTTGCAAGCTATCCCGCGCCTCCAGTCGGTGGCCAGGACACACGCGGCGAAATCGTGGCCGCCGCGGAGAACGCCGCGCATTGCGGCGCGGTGCCGCGTGCGGGCCGCGGGAAAGGCCGAAGTGCGCTGGTTCTCCGCGGCGTTGGGATATCGCCGCGCGAGGGCGGGCGGGATACTTGGCCGACCATGGCGCGGGCGGATCGCGCGGGCGGCCTGAACGGCACGCCCGAGGATCGGGACCCCGTCGCCGCGCCCCCTTCCCCCTTTGTCCCGCTCCCCTTCCCCGTTTCTCCGCCGAGGCGTCCCGGCCGGGGTCCGGGCGTCGTCGGCCGTCTCCCGGGGGGAGGGGGCTGCGTAACGGGTGAGGCATGCCTTACCTTAATGGGCGTGCCTCTTCGGGTGGGATCTCCTGACAACCCGGCACGCATATCGGAGACGCCAAAAGCCGCGCCGGCCCGAGTACATGCGTCCCGGGCCGTGACCGTCGGTCTGCTGGCGGCTCTGGTCGTCGTCGCGCTGGTGGCGTCGCTGGCCATCGGGACGAAGAACGTCGCTCCCACCGAGGTGCTCGCCATGCTCGGCGGCGACCGCGAGGGCGACGCGGGGCTGATCTGGGACCTCCGGGTTCCCCGGACCCTGATGGGCCTGCTCGTCGGCGTCTCGATCGGGGTCGCCGGCGCCGTCGCGCAGAACATCACGCGCAACCCCCTCGCCGACCCCGGGCTGATCGGGATCAGTGCGGGGGCCGCGTTCGCGGTGGCGGCCAGTGTGGGCCTGCTCGGGTTGGAAGGCACCTACGCCTACGTCTGGTTCGCGTTCCTCGGCGCCGCCGTCGCGGGGGCGTTCGCGTACGTCATCGGCGGCACCGGGGGCGGCGGCGCGACACCCGCCAAGCTGGCCCTGGCCGGCGCCGCGATCTCGGTGCTGCTGGACGCCGCGACGAGCGCGCTCGTCCTGACCGACCCGCACGCCCTGGACCGCTACCGCTCCTGGGCGGTCGGGTCGCTGACCGGGCGCGGGAACGACCTGGTCTGGCAATTGGCGCCGTTCGTGGTCGCGGGCCTCGTACTCGCCCTCGTGATCTCCGGGAGGCTCAACGCGCTCGCCCTGGGCGACGACCTCGCCACCACCCTCGGCGCGAAGGCCGGGACGACGCGGCTGCTCGGCGCGGCCGTCGTCGTCGTGCTCACCGGCGCGGCCGTCGCCGCGGCCGGACCGATCGTGTTCGTCGGGCTCGTCGTCCCGCATGTGCTGCGCGCGTTCGTCGGCCCCGACGCCCGCTGGCTGGTGCCGTGTTCCGGGCTCGCGGGCGCGGTGCTGCTGCTCGCCGCCGACATCATCGGCCGCGTCATCGCCCGTCCGACCGAGGTCGAGGTGGGCGTCGTCACCGCGTTCCTGGGCGCGCCCTTCCTCATCTACCTGGTCAAGAGCGGCAAGCTGAGGGAGCAGGACAGTTGAAGACCCTCGACCCGCCCGCCGCGCGCACCCCGGGCCCGGCCCGCACCCTGACGTGGGAGCGCGGCCCGATCGGGTTCGTCGTGCGGCCCCGCGCGATCGCGGTGCTGGTCGGCCTGTCGGCGGTCATCTTCGCGGGGCTCGTCGCGTCGCTGACCCTCGGCGACTACGAGCTGCCGTGGACGGACGTCGTCACCGGGTTGTTCCGGGCCGGCCCGCCCGACGCGGAACTCGTCATCCACGAACTGCGCCTGCCGCGCGCCTTGGTCGCGCTCCTGGTCGGGCTCGCGCTCGGCATGGGCGGCGCGGTGTTCCAGGCCGTCACCCGCAATCCGCTCGCGGGGCCCGACCTCATCGGCATCTCCGCCGGGGCCGGCGCCGGCGCGGTGCTGGCGATCATGCTCGGCGGCGTGACCACCGGCCAGTCGACGACGTACGGCGCGGTGCCGTTCGGCGCGTTCGTCGGCGCCCTGGCCACCGCCGCGGTGATCTACGTCCTCGCCTTCCGCGACGGCACGATCACCGGGTACGGCTTCGTCCTGGTCGGCATCGCGGTCAACGGCATGCTGGCCGCGTCCACGCGCTGGATGCTGGCCCGCATCGACATCGACCAGGCCACCCGCGCGACCTCGTGGCTCACCGGCAGCCTCAACGGCCGCGAGTACACGCATGTGCGGTGGCTCTGTTACGCGTTGCTCGTCCTGGTGCCGCTCCTGCTGGCCATGTCCCGGCCGTACCAGATGCTGCAGTTCGACGACGAGACCGCGTCCGGGCTCGGGGTGCCGATCGCCCGCGCGCGGATCGGGCTGCTCGTCCTGGGCACCTGCCTCGTCGCGGTCGCCACGGCGTGTGCGGGGCCGATCGTGTTCGTCGCGCTGGCCGCGCCGCAGATCGCCCGGCGGCTCACCGGAACCGCCGGACTGCCCCTGCTGACCAGCGGGTTCGTCGGAGCCGCCCTGGTCGTCATCGCCGACGTCATCGCCCGTACGGCGTTCACCGTCGAACTGCCCGTCGGGGTCGTCACCGGCGCCATCGGCGCGCCGTACCTGCTGTGGCTGTTGGCCCGGACGAACCGGGCGGGGAAGGGAGGCTGACATGGTGTCCGCACCGACCACGCGCGAGGCCGACGTGAGGGAGCCGGAGACGGCGGCCTCGGACGACGGGGCCGCGACCGGCGGGAGGATCGCCGCGCCGGGGATGTCCGCGTCCGGCGTCACCCTCGCCTACGGCGAACGCGTCGTCGCTCGCGAACTCGACCTGGAGATCCCCGCGGGCAAGGTCACCGCCCTCGTCGGACCGAACGCGTGCGGCAAATCGACCGCGCTGCGGTCCCTCGCCCGGCTGCTCAAGCCCCGTACCGGCGCGGTACTCCTCGACGGACGCGACGCGGGGGAGTTCTCGCCGCGCGAATTCGCCCAACGCCTCGCGCTGTTGCCGCAGACCCCGACCGCGCCCGAGGGCATCACGGTACGCGACCTCGTCGCCCGCGGACGCACGCCCTACCAGCGCTGGTGGCGGCAATGGTCGTCCGCCGACGAGCGGTTCGTGGACGCGGCGCTTGAGGCCACCGGCGTCGACGCGCTCGCCGCCCGCCGCCTCGACGAACTCTCCGGCGGGCAGCGGCAGCGCGTGTGGATCGCGATGGCCCTGGCCCAGGACACACCGGTCCTGCTCCTCGACGAGCCCACGACGTACCTCGACCTGGCGTTCCAGGTCGACGTCCTCGAACTCGTCGCGGAACTCGGCCGGGTCGGCGGACGGACGGTCGTGATGGTGATCCACGAGCTGAACCACGCGTGCCGCTACGCCGACCACCTGATCGCGATGCGCGACGGCCGCGTGATGGCGGCCGGTGCGCCGGCCGACGTGGTCACCCCCGAACTCGTCGAGGACGTCTTCGGGTTGCGCTCCGTGGTGGTGGAATGCCCGGTCGCCGGAACGCCGTTGGTCGTCCCGGTGGGCGGTCGGCGCCCGGCCGACGCGATGGTGTGACCGCGGCGAGGCCGCCGCGCCGTGGCGGCGTGCGGCCCCGGACACCGTGACACACGGCCGCACGGGCGGGGAATGTGGGCCCCGGGGGCCGAGCGGCCGTGCGCTGTGGGGCCGCGTCGGTGTGTGCCGGGGAGTGGCCCGCGCGTGGCCGTTCCGGCGCGCGGACGGGTGCGGACGCGTGGGTATCGCGCGGCTCGGTACCGGACCCGTGCGGGCTCCGGCGAAGCCCGGGACGTGGCGGGACGTGGGGCGGCCGGCCGGAGCGTCGTCGCGCCGCCCGGCCGCCCGGCCGCCCGAGGTCTACTCGGCGGGGACCAAATGGCGGGAAACCGATCGCAGTTTCTCGCAGGTCTCCTCGAACTCGCGCTCGGGTGTGGACTGTTCCACGATGCCGGCGCCGGCCTGGAGCCATGTGCGGCCGTCGCGGCGGAAGATCGTGCGCAGGACCAACGCGGCGTCCAGCGACCCGTCGGCGTCGACCGTGACCACGGCGCCGCTGTAGAGGCCGCGCGCGGCGGGCTCGTGGTGGCGTATGACCTGGTAGGCCGCGGGCTTCGGCACGCCCGACGCGGTGACCGCGGGGAACAGCGCGGCGAACGCCCGCCAGTTGCCGACCCCGGGGCGGAGCGTGCCGGTCAGCGACGAGGCGAGGTGCTGCACGCTGCCGCGCGGCTTGATGCTCATGAAGTCGGTCACGTTGACCGACCCGGGCGCGCACAGCGGCTGCAGCTCGTCGTACGCGACCTTGACCGAGATCGCGTGCTCGAAGACCTCCTTCGGGTCCGCGAGCAGCTCGGAGCGCAGCCGGTCGTTCTCCCCGTCGTCGGCGACGAGGGCGCGCGTCCCGGCCAACGGCTGGGTGGTGACGCGGCGTTCCGCGTCGACCGAGACCACGATCTCCGGGCTGAATCCGGCCGCGGCGACGCCGTCCACGTCGAGCAGGAACGAGCGGGTGGGGCTGTTGGCCCGGCGCCCGGCGACGTACGTGCCGACCAGGTCGACGGGGGTGGGCACCGGCACGACGCGCGACAGGATCACCTTCTGCAGGCGGCGGTCGCGGATCGCGGCGACCGCGCCGCGCACCGACTCGCGGTAGGCGTCGGCGTCGGCCACGGTCACGTCGAGCGGTTCCGGCCGGCGGCGCGAGGGCGACTTGTGGTCGGTCAGGAGGCTTTCGGCGATGTCGAGGTCGACCTCGAACAGCGAGCGGATCAGGGCCCGGCCGGCGGTGAGGCGGACCTCGGTGCGGGGGACCATCAGGTGCAGCAGCGTGTCGTCGCGCACGAGTTCGGGCAGACCCGCCTCGACGTACGCGAGTTCGAAGCCGGCCCATCCGTACGCGCGCCAGCGCGTGACGGGTATCCGCGCGAGGAGGTCGTCGACGGCGGGCAGCGGCGAACCGGTCCAGGGGACGGTATGAGCCTTCTCACCAAGACGGGCGTCGACGGTTGTGCGGGTCACGGTCACCGTGGCGATCGCGCCGAGGGCGACGGACCAGGTGCCGGCGTTCTCGTAGACCACATGGGGTCGGCCGCCGTCGATGCCGAGAGGGGATTCGACCAGTGCCGCCGCAAGTTCCAAAGCGTCTGCGGACAAAGGGATTTCGCGTTCAAGATAGTCGTCGCTCGGAGGGGTCTCCCGCACTGCGGGGCTGACCCGGGAGTGAACATCGGCGGACACGTGGCCTCCGGTGTCTGGCATGGCTGGGGGTAGTTAGGTAAGGCTATCCTGATTAATAGTCGATGAGGTGGGGGTACGTCCATGCCTGCCCGTCGAAGGCAATTGCGGCGAAACGAAGTTCTGGCCACGAGCGCCTTGGTTAGGTTAGCCTAACCTGTCGTATTGCCGTTGATGGTGTGCGCTCATGCGGTCACACCCCAGAAGGGATGCGTGCGTTGACCCCTCCTCAGTACGACGGAAACGACGGACACGACGGCGGCGGCCACGCCCAACCAGCGGTGCACGACCTGATCGGAGTCGGCTTCGGGCCCTCGAACCTCGCCCTCGCGGTCGCGGTGGAGGAGCACAACGCCCACGTCGCCGAAGACCGGCGGATCAAGGCGTTGTTCCTCGAAAAGCAGCCGGCGTTCGGCTGGCACCGGGGCATGCTCGTCGACGGCGCGACGATGCAGGTCTCGTTTCTAAAGGACCTTGTCACGATGCGTAATCCGACAAGCGATTTCAGTTTCGTGTCCTACCTGCACGGCATAGGCCGGCTCGTCGAGTTCATCAACCACAAGGTCTTCTTCCCGCTGCGCGTCGAGTTCCACGGGTACCTCGAATGGGCCGCGTCGCGCGTGGACCACCAAGTGCGCTACAACGCCCACGTCACCGCCGTCCGGCCGGTGCGGTCCGAGGATGGCCGCGTCACGGCGTACGACGTCGTGGTCGGCGAGGGCGACACCGAAGTGCGCCACCGGGCCCGCAACGTCGTCCTGGCACCCGGCCTCAGCCCCCGCCTGCCGGACGGCGTCGTGGCGTCCGAACGCGTCTGGCACAACGCCCGCCTCGTCCCGAACGTCGCCGCCACGGACCCCGCGCGCGTGCGCACCGCGGTGGTCGTGGGAGCCGGGCAGAGCGCCGCCGAGACCGCCGACTACCTGCACCGGCGCTTCCCGGAGGCCGACGTCCACGCGGTCTTCGCGCGCTTCGGGTACTCGCCGGCCGACGACAGCCCGTTCGCCAACCGCATCTTCGACCCCGATGCCGTCGACCAGTTCTACGAGGCCCCCGACGAGGTCAAGGAACTCCTCACCGACTACCACCGCAACACGAACTACTCGGTGGTGGATGGCGACCTCATCACCGAGCTGTACCGCCGCGTCTACGAGGAGCGCGTCGCCGGGCGGCAGCGGCTGTACATCCGCCACGCCTCCCGCGTCGTGGAGCTGCGCGACGGCGGCGAAGGCACCGACGTCGACGTCGAGTTCCTTCCCACCGGAAAGACCGAGACCCTGCGCGCCGACGTCGTCGTCTACGCCACGGGATACCTGCCCGGAGACGCGCTCGCGCTGGTCGAGGGCGCCGAGGCGGTGTGCGCGTACGACGCCGACGGGCGCCCGCGCCTCGGCCGCGACTACCGCGTGGTCACCGAGAAGCCCAGCGCCGCCGGCATCTACCTGCAAGGCCCCACCGAGCACACCCACGGCATCGGGTCGACACTCCTGTCCAACATCGCCGTGCGCGCGGGCGAGATCCTCGCGTCGGTCGGCGAGCACCTGGGCCGCGGCACCGGCTCGAACGGCCGTGCGGTGCCCGGCGTTCCGGGGCAGGCGTCCCGGGGTGCGGGCGGCAACGAGGACCCCCAGCAGGACCTCGCCCTGACGCGGCGGAGCTGACGGTGGCCCTCGGGAAGATCGCGATCGACACCAGACCGCTCAAGGAGAGCCCCGACTTCCGGAAGCTCTTCGCCGCGACGCTGCTGTCGATGCTGGGCACGTGGCTGACCTCGGTCGGCGCGAGCATCCAGGTCTACGACCTCGGCGGATCGTCACTGCACGTCGGCATGGTCAACCTCGTCATCGGCCTCAGCATGTTCGTCGGCCTGCTGGCCGGCGGCGTGCTCGCGGACCGCGTCGACCGCCGCGCGCTCATCCTGCGCACCCGTGCGGGATCAGCCGTGGTGGTGCTGCTGCTCACGGTGAACGCCCTCGTCCCCAGCCCGCAGCTGTGGGTCCTGTACGTCCTGGCGGTCGCGGCCGGGGTCATCGGCGGCCTCGGCTCGCCCGCGCTGATGGCGGTCACCCCCGCCCTGGTCGGCCGCGAACACATTGCCGCGGCCGGGGCGTTCCTCACCATCACGATCCAGTTCGGGGCCATGCTCGGCCCGGGGCTCGCCGGTCTCATCGCGGCCGGCCCGGGCGTCGCCACCTGCTACGCGCTCGACGCGGCCGGGTTCATCGTCGGCGCGATCCTCCTGTCGCGCCTGCCACCGCTGCCGCCCGACCCGGCACACGCGGCGGACCCCGACGACGCCGGCGCGACCCAGCACCCCCTGCACGCGATCGCCGAGGGCTTCCGGTACGTCAAGGCCACACCGGTCATCCGCGGCCTCATCCTCGTGGACGCCGCCGCGGTGGTCCTCGCGATGCCGTTCGCGCTGTTCCCGGAGATGGGCGAGAAGGTCTTCGAGGGCGGTTCGATCACGGTCGGCCTGCTGTACGCCGCCCCCGCGGTCGGCGCCAACATCGGTGCCCTCGTGAGCGGTTGGACCGCCCGCGTGGCCCGTCCCGGCGTCGTGCTGGTCTGTGCGTCGTCGATGTGGGGCCTGGCCGTCATGGGCTTCGGCCTCAGCAAGCACCTGTGGCTCGGCATGCTCCTGCTCGTGGTGGCCGGATTCGCCGACACGATCTCGGAGATCCTGCGCCGCGCCATGGTCCACCACTACACGCCGGACCGGCTGCAAGGCCGCGTGGGCAGCCTCTGGCTCGCCCAGTCCACCTCGGGCCCGGCCGTCGGCAACGCGCTCTCCGGCTCCTTCGGCCGCCTGATCGGCGCCGGAACGACGCTCACCATCGGCGGCGTGGCCTGCGTCGCCGCCGTCGCCACGACCGGAGCGGCCGAGAAGCCGCTGCGGAACGCGAGCCTGCCGACCGAGTTCCCCGCCGCCGGGGAACCCCACGACCCCGCCGCCGAAGCGGACCCCTCCGACGCTCCCGCCCCGGAGCCCGGACCCCCCGTGGCACACGACGCGGCCGTCCCGCCGCAAGCCACCTGAACAGACAGCCACCCGGAAGACAGCCACCCGGAAGACAGCTACCCGAAAGAAGGGGCGAAACGGCGTGACGAACCCGTTCGACGACGAAGACGGCACCTTCCTCGCCTTGGTCAACGACGAGGGACAGTACTCCCTTTGGCCCGAATTCCTGAAGGTGCCCGACGGCTGGACCGTGGCCCACGGGCCCGCCTCCCGGGCCCTGTGCCTGGAGCACATCGAGACCGCCTGGACCGACATGCGACCGCGAACCCTCGTGGCCGCCACCGAGAACTAAAAGCGAGGAACCAGTGCTGCGCCAGCTGCTGAGCGGAAAGATCCACCGCGCCAAGGTGACCCAGGCCGACCTGCACTACGTCGGTTCGCTCACCATCGACGAAGACCTCATGGACGCCGCCGGCATAGCCGAGAACGAGGTCGTCCAGGTGGTCGACATCGACAACGGCGCCCGTTTGACCACGTACGCCATCCGCGGCCCCCGGGGCAGCGGCGTCATCGGCATGAACGGCGCCGCCGCCCGCCTGATCCAGCCGGGCGACCTGGTCATCATCATGGCCTTCGGCCTCGTCGACGAAGAGGAGTTCGCCAAGCACGAACCCCGCGTCGTCCACGTCGACGCCGACAACCGCATCATCCACCTCGGCACCGACACCTCCGAACCGGTCCCCGGCTCCGACCAGATCTCCGGCGCCACCGTCGCATCCCTGGCCTGACTCCCTGTGCGGGCTGCCCAACCAGGCGGCCCGCACAGGCCGTTCGCGAGTCAGGCTCCGCCGACGCAGGGCAGGCTACAGACCACCTGCTTGCCAAATGGGTATGGCGAACCTGCCAACCAGGTGCGAGCAAGTCGATGATCCTCAGGCCACGCCCCGACTCGGCGTCGGGTCGTCCAACGCAGCCTCGGGGCGGAGCGGCAGCCCGTCGTCTTCCGGATCGTGGACGATGACGGTCACAGAGCTGAGTCCGGCATTGATCACGATGACCAACGGCACGAACTCTCCGCAGGCACGAATCGAATCGCCGATCAACTCGGAGCGCACCAGTTGGACGTTCGTGGTTGTTTCGTCGTCAATTCCCGCCTCGCAGAGGGCTTTCTCCGTAAACTCGCGAACGAACTGCAAGTGGCACGCGGTCGCGGTCATGTGAACGACCGCGCCGCGTGGTCCTTGACGACAAGGAGAAGCCCGGCCCGGTTGCGGCGCGTTCTTCCGCAACGACGAACATAGGCACCCTCCGATCAGCGGTCGGCGACCGCTTGACAGCGAGTCAAGAGCACAAGTGGGGGGCGGTTCAGGGCACGGCGCTACGCGTCGCCGAAGGAGACCAGCCGTTCAGACGAGTCGAACCACACATCCCGGCGAGTGCGTTCGCCGGTCGGCAGGAAGCGAAGTCTCAGGTCGTGCGGACCCGGTCGCCCGTTGTCGAGCCACCAGCGCAACCCGTGACAGTAGTCGCGGATGATGGCGGAGTCACCGGCGATCGTCATCGCGTGGTGCTTGCCGAATCCGACGGATGCGTAGTCACCGTCGCGTTCCAACCACAGGACGCGACCGTCCGAGTCGTCGTGAGTGCCGGACAATCTGAACGTAGTTCCGGAGAGTAGACCCATGGTGAATTCGTCATCACGGTCGGCGGGGGCCTCGATGTCGGACCACGTGACGGGTAGGTCTGCTTTGGTGCTCTCCCCGGTGTCCGGCCAGTCGTGCCACGCGGTGGAGCGTTGCGAGCGGGCTTTCATGAACGCCAGCCGTTCGCCCAACTGCCCGATTCCGGTGCCGTCGGTCGTGCGCAGGATGAGCAGTCGTTCCGCGCTGTTGTCGCTGGACGGTCCCCACGGCAGCACAAGCGTGCCATTTGGGCACTGCCGCAACCACGCCGACGGAATGTTCTGGATTCCGCATGTGACATGGACTCTGTCGAAGGGCGCGCCACTGGCCCAACCGGCGAGCCCGTCAGCGCACACCACTTCCGCATCGATGTCGGCGGACGCAAGGCGCTCACATGCTGCGGCCATAAGTGCGGGGTCAACTTCGATCGACACGACAGCCCCGGCGTTGCCGACACGGTCTCTGAGCAGTGCCGCGGTGTAGCCCGTGCCCGTGCCGATCTCCAGGACACGATGCCCCCTACGGATGTCGCACGCGTCGAGCATGGTCCGGACAAGCTCGGGCATCGACGCCGAGCACGTCGCCAGCCCTTCGGGGTCTTCGCTTGTGCCGTCGTCCCATTGGGTAACAAGTGGGCAGTTGGCGTACGCGGCTGTCTGCCACGCCTCCGGGGCTTCGCGCCGGTCGATCCGAACAGATCTGCCATCGACGTTCCGCCAGACGACGTCAGGCAGAAACGGCGTTCGGTCCCTCCCCAGCAGTTCCAGCGAAGCGTTCTTCACGTGACCGTCCCGGTTCCGTTGCAGCGCCCGCAGGCACGCTCCTCTTCCCTGCCATCGTGGTTGACGATGATCTTTCCGGTGCCCTTGCACAGCGCACACGGCACGGGCTTTTTGTGCTTCGCCGTGCGGATTGCACTGCTGGCGCTCCCGGCCGCGCTCGCACCGGAAGGGGTTCGTGTCGGCATGCGATCCCCTTCGCCCTCTTACCCCGCAGGCTCTTGCGGGCTGTATTCATTGTGTGCCCCGCCGACAGGTTGGGGCAATCTGTTGTGAACCAGCGTGGGGTTTCGACAGCTTCGACCACACCCGGCGCTGCACTGCCTTGATCCAGCCGGACATGGTGCGCGCTGACTCGCCCGGCTATTGGGTGCCGCCGCCGATCCGAGGATCACTGTTCAAGTGTGCTCCGCTTCGACGCGGGCGAACACCCCGCCATGGGTGGATCGTTGACTCTGCTGACCATGTCTGGTGACGAACCCGATGTTGCCTACACCGAAGGCTCGGACTATGGGCGCTTGGTCGAGGATGCCAGCGATGTACGCGGGTATGAACTGACATACGATCAAGTCCTGGCGCATGCACTTCCCCCCGAACATGTCGCGGCGCGTGATCGCAACCGCGATGGAGGACACAGGCCGTGGAGAGAACATGGCGAAAGAGCAGCTCCAGCAACCAAGCAGGCGGGGACTGCGTCGAAGTCGCCGAGCACGCTTCCGGCACCGTCCCCGTCCGTGACAGCAAGGATGTTGCGCGCGGCTTGCTCGCAGTCTCGGCGTCGTCTTGGGCGTCACTGACGGACGCTCTGAAGTTGCCGGACTGACACACCCGAGAACGCAGAACAGTCCCGACGGGAACGAGCAGGTTCCGGCCGGGGCGTTCCGCCTGGTCCACGAGAACCCCAAGGCGTTGTTCTTCAGGAGCACCGGCATAGCGGTCTCTACCTACGGGCCGTTCACTCACGCGCGGTGCGCGGTGCTCAGATCGCCAACGCGGCTTTCAACCCGCAAGCGATGTTCACCATGCGCAAGGTCGGTCACCTCGTGCATGTGATCGGTCTCCCCACGTTGCTGCGCGGGCGCGTATGGCGCGGAGTGCGGCGCGGCCTCGTCGTCCTGGGCTGCCGCCAAGGCCGCGTAGCCGCTGAGCGTCACTTGCTCGGTCAGTGCGGCACGGCCGGCGACCGGCAAGGCGTGCAGCGCCTCGGCTTCGGAAACCTGGCCGCCGAGCTCTATGCCGGTCACCGCTGCCAACGCCTCGCGCTCGGCGCTGTCAGGTGTCCGCAAACGCTGAATGTGCTCGCGATCCTCGACCGTCAGGGGCACGCTCTTTCGAATCCCGGTGTCCGCCATGGGGCTACTGTGCATCGAAAATTGATGCACAGAAAATCGTGTGCGTGAGGCATTCTCTGCGGCAGGAAATCGATCAGACGGTGGCACCGCGACGGCCCGTGTGCTCCGCGGGTGCGGGGCGCACGGGCCGTGAGGGGCCTGGGGTCAGGACGCGGCGGCGGCCTTGGCGGCCTGGGAGATGCGGGGGAGCAGGTTGTCGATGAGCCAGTCGATGGAGAGGACCGTGGCGTTGCGGAGGGCGTAGAAGTTGTTCGCGTCGAGGACGATGTACGAGCCGCGCTTGACGACGTTCAGCTTCGCGAACTGCGGGTTCTCCTCGATGCCCTTCTGGACGCCGGCGTCGTCGTTGTAGGTGGTCAGGAGGACGTCGACATCCAGGAGGTCGAGGCGTTCCAGACTCAGTTGCGCCGAGAAGCCCTCACCGGGGAGCCCCGCGATGTTGTCGGGGTGCGTCATCCCGAAGCCTTCGCGCAGCATCTTGACGGAGATGTCCTCCTTGTCCTTGAGGACCAGGACCGACCCGGTGTCCTGCGCCATGGTGAGCGCGAAGGTCTTGCCGGCGATCTCCGGGTACTGCGTCTTGACGTTCGCCGTCTTCGTCTCCAGGTCGCCGACCAGCTTCTGCGCCTCGGCCGACTTGCCGAGGGCCTGGCCGACCTGGAGGACGACCTGCTGCCAGCTGTCCTGCGACGGGCCGACCTGGTACGCCGTCGTCGGGGCGATCTTGGAGAGCTTGTCGTACTCGTCCGCGACCCAGTAGTCGGTGCCCGCGAGAATCAGGTCCGGCTTGAGCTTCAGGACCTCCTCGATGGGGGCGCCGTTGTCTCCCATGTGGATCAACTGCGGCTTGTCGCCGACGATCTTGGGCTCCGCCCACGGCGTGACGGGTGTCGTCTCGACCATGCCGACGAGTTGGACGCCCAGGGCCAGGGCCGCGTCCTGGTCACCCTCGCCGAGGGCGACGATGCGCTTCGGCGCCTCCTTGATCGTCGTGGTCCCCAGCTTGTGGGTGATCGTGACGGGGTACGCCGCCGCATCGGGCGTGGCCGGTGCGCCCGCCGACGGGGCGTTGCTCGCACCGGTGTTGGTCGCGTCCTTGTCGTCGTCGTCGCTGCCGCAGGCCGCGAGGGAGAGGACCAGGGCCGCGGTGACGCCCGCGACGACGGCGCGGGTGCGGCGGCGCAGGAGGCCTGAGGTTCCGACTCTGTGCATGGCTGTTTAGAGCCCTTCTTGTGGGTGGGTTGCGTCCAGTCCGCGGCGGAGCAGCGGGCCGAGGTCGTCGACGGCCGATGGGGAAAGCAGGTCGTCGTGCTCGTGGTCGACGGCGGTCTCGCGGACCGAGCCGTCGCAGTGCGCCGTCCATGCCGCGCGACCGGTCCGGTCGGCGTTCGCGCGTACGGCGACGCACAGGATGTCGCCCTGATACGGCCCGAACGGCACGGCCGGGACGAGGAATTCGTGTGCGGTACGGGCCCGCAGGAGCGCCGCGACGACCTCGTCGCCCAACTCGGCGGCCACATCGGGTGCGCCCGGGTCGTCGGCCGAGGGTCCGGAGACCGCGCGCCGCAGGTGTTCCCGGGCGTCGTCGTCACCGAAGCCGGCCGCGGTGTCGGGCGGGAGCGGTACGGCGGGTTCGGCGTCGAGCAGCGCGAGGAAGCGCACGTCCTCCCCGTCGCGTTGCAGCACGCACGCCACCGCGTGTGCGACACCGCCGCCGAAGGACCAGCCGAGCAGGTGGTACGGGCCGTGTGGCTGCACGGTCCGCACGCGGCGGACGTACGCGTCGACCAGGTCCTCGAAGCGCTCCGGGGCCGGGCCGCCGGAGAGGATCGGCGACTGGAGGCCGTACACCGGGCGTTCGGGTTCGACGTGCGGCAGCAGGGCCGCGTACGACCACGCGAGGCCGAAGCCGGGGTGCACGCAGAACAGCGGCGGCAGGTCGCCGTCCGGGCGCAGGGCCAGCAGCGGCGCGAGCGAGGGGTCGGCGCCGCGGTCGGTGCGCAGCCGGTCGGCGAGGGCGGCCGGGGTGGGCGAGGTCATGACGGTGGCGACGGTTACCGATGTCGGGTCGGCGACGACGCCGGCGCGGCGGATCGCCCCGACCAGCCGCACCGCGAGCAGCGAATGCCCGCCGAGGGCGAAGAAGTCGTCGTCGACACCGACCCGGGGCAGGTCCAGGGTCTCGGCGAACGCCCGGCACAGGGCCGCCTCGTGCTCGTCGCGCGGGCCGCGCGACGACACCGACGCGGACAGGTCGGGCACCGGGAGGGCCGCGCGGTCCAGCTTGCCGTTGACCGTGAGCGGCAGCGCGTCGAGCCGGACGAACGCGCTCGGCACCATGTAGTCGGGCAGGCGGGCCGACAGCCAGGCGCGCAGTGTCGCGGGATCGGCGGTGCCGACCACGTACGCCGTCAGTGCCGTGCCCTCGTGGGTGGGGACGACGGCGTTCTGGAGGATTTCGGGGTGGGTGCCGATGATGGTTTGGATTTCGGTGGGTTCGATGCGGTGGCCGCGGATTTTGATTTGGTCGTCGGTGCGGCCGAGGTAGTCGATGGTGCCGTCGGGGCGTTGGCGGGCGAGGTCGCCGGTGCGGTAGAGGCGGGTGCCGGGGGGTCCGTAGGGGTTGGCGGTGAAGCGTTGGGCGGTGAGGGTGGGGTTGTTGAGGTAGCCGCGGGCGAGTCCGGTGCCGGTGATGTAGAGCTCGCCGGGGGTGCCTGGGGGGACGGGTTGGAGGTGGTGGTCGAGGATGTGGGTGGTGGTGTTCCAGATGGGGGTGCCGATGGTGGGGGTGTGGCTGTCGGTGGTGCCGGCCCCGAGGGTGTTGATGGTGTATTCCGTCGGCCCGTACAGGTTGTAGCCCAGGACGTCGTCGGTGTCGCGCAGCGCCGACCACACCGCGTCGGAGACCGCCTCGCCGCCCAGCAGCACCAGGCGCGGCCGGTGTCGGCCGTTCGCCGGGTCGGACTCCAACAGGCCTTCGTCCAGGAGGTGTTCGGCGTAGGTGGGGGTGACGTTGATGACGTCGATGTGGTGGCGGTTGATGTAGTCGGTGAGGGCGTGGGCGTCGCGGCGGAGTTCTTCGTCGCAGACGTGGACTTCGTGTCCTTCGACGAGCCAGAGGAGTTCTTCCCAGGACATGTCGAAGGCGAAGGAGACGGTGTGGGCGATGCGGAGGCGTCGTGTGGCGTGGGTGACGACGGGGTCGAAGATGTGGTGGCGGTGGTTGTACTGCATGTTGGTCAGGCCGCGGTAGGGGGTGACCACGCCCTTGGGGCGCCCGGTCGAGCCGGAGGTGTAGATGACGTACGCGGGGTGGTCGAGGCGCCGCGCGTCCGACCGCACGAAATCCGGACGCTCCGCATCCGTCAGGTCCGCCCCCGACAGCGCGTCGAGCCCGTCCCGCACCGCCGGTGCGTCGAGCCGCACCGCGTCGGCGACGCCGGGCAGCGCGGCCGTCGTCGTCAGGACGCACACGGGGTTCGTGTCGGCGAGCATGTACGCGATGCGGTCGTCGGGGAGGTCGAGTTCGAGGGGGAGGTAGGCGGCGCCGGTCTTGAGGACGGCGAAGAGCGCGGCGACCATGTCGGCGGTGCGGGGCAGGGCGAGCGCGACGGTCTTCTCGGGTGCGGCGCCCTGGGCGCGGAGGAGGCGGGCGATGCGGTTGGCGCGTTCGTTGAGTTCGCGGTATGTCCACACGGTCGGCGTGGGCCCGTCGGGGTCCTGGACCACGGCGGTGTCGTCCGGTGACCGCGCGGCGCGTTCCTCCAGCAGGTCCGCGATCGTCAGATCGGGAACCGGCCGCGCGGTGTCGTTCCACTCGACCAACACCCGCCGCCGCTCCGCCGCTGACAACACGTCGAACTCGCCGATGCGGCGCGTCGGGTCGGCGGCGATCTGCTCCAACAGCCGGATCAGGCGCCGCGCGAGCGCCGCACACGTGCCGTGGTCGAACAGGTCGGCGGAGTATTCGATGCCGATCTCGACCGGTCCGCCGCGCTCCAGCGACTGGTCCGCCTCGCGGAAGATGAAGTCCAGGTCGAACTTCGCGGTCGTCGGGGTGAAGCGCTCCACGGTCGGCGCGATCTCCCCGAACCGTACCTCGCCGACGTTCTGGTTCTGGTGCCCCACCATGATCTGGAAGAGCGGGTTGCGGGCCAACGACCGTACCGGGTTCAGTTCTTCGACCAACCGCTCGAACGGCAGGTCCTGGTGGGCGAACGCGGCCAGCGCGGTGTCGCGGACCCGGGCCAGCACGTCGCCGAACGCCGGGTTGCCGCTCAGGTCCGCCCGGATGACGACGGTGTTGACGAAGAAACCGATGAGGTCGGCGAACGCCTCCTCGTCGCGCCCGGCGACCGGGCTGCCGAGCGGGATGTCCTCACCGCCGCCGAGCCGGTGCAGCAGCGTGGCCACCGCGCTCTGGAACAGCATGAACGGGCTCGCGCCCGCCGCCCGGGCGATCTCGCGGAGCCGGTCGGCCAGTTCGGCGGGAACGACGGACTCGACGGTGCCGCCCCGGTAGCTCGCCACCGACGGACGCGGCCGGTCCGCGGGCAGCGGGACCTCCTCGGGCGCCCCGGCCAACGTCTCGCGCCAGTAAGCGAGTTGCGCGGCCTGACGGCTCGACGGGTCGGCCGGGTCGCCGAGCAGGTCGCGCTGCCAGACCGTGTAGTCGGCGTACTGCACCGGCAGGTGCTCCCACGAGGGAGCCTCGCCCCGGCAGCGCGCGGTGTACGCGGCGGAGAAGTCCTGGGCGAACGGCCGGACCGACCACTCGTCGAAGGCGATGTGGTGGAACACCGACAGCATGATGTGTTCGTCCGGGCCGACCGCGAACACTGTGACGCGCAGCGGCAGATCGACCGCGAGGTCGAAGGGCCGCCGGGTCGCCTCCGCCACCGCGGCGGCCACCCGGGTCTCGTCCGCGCGCCCGTCGGCCGACGACGGCTCGACCAGGTCGGTGAACTCGACGGTGGTACGCGCCTGTTCGGGACTCAGGACGTGCTGGAACACCTCCGCGACGCCGTCCTCGGACGCGTCGGACTCCACACACAGGGTCCGCAGTGTCTCGTGCCGGTCGGTCACGTCCTGCACCGCCGCGCGCAGCGCCGCGAGGTCGAGCCTGCCGCGCATCCGGGCCGCGATGGGTTCGTGGTACGCGGCGCTCGCGGTGTCGAACTGGCTCAGCAGCCACAGCCTGCGCTGCGCGAACGACAGGGCCACCGGGCCGCGTTCGGTGCGCGGCGCGGGCACCGGCCGGGCCGGGCCGGCGTCCTCGGGGGAGACGCGCTCGGCGAGCGCGGCCGGGGTCGGCGCCCCGAAGACGTCGCGGATCGCCAGGTCCACGCCGAGCGTCGCGCGGGCCTTGGCGGCGAGCCGGGCCGCGAGCAGGGAGTGCCCGCCCAGGTCGAAGAAGCTGTCTTCGGCACCGACGTCCGCGACGCCGAGCACTTCAGCGAACAGGAGGCACAGCGCCTTCTCCGCCGGGGTCG
Source organism: Yinghuangia sp. ASG 101 (assembly GCF_021165735.1). Taxonomy (GTDB): domain Bacteria; phylum Actinomycetota; class Actinomycetes; order Streptomycetales; family Streptomycetaceae; genus Yinghuangia. Next base: position 6,789,452 of record NZ_CP088911.1, read on the forward strand.
CGGCGGCCCGCCCGGGTTTGCGCCCGGCTCCCGCGTCGGGAGCCGGCAGCGCCTCGCGGTCGAGCTTGCCGTTGACGGTCAGCGGCAGCCGGTCGAGGACGACGAAGGTGCTCGGCACCATGTATTCCGGCAGCCGTTCGCGCAGGTAGGCGCGCAGGCGCGGGACGAATGTGCCCGCGTTGCGGCCGGCGGCGGGGCTGTTGGCGTACGCCGCGAGTGATCCCCGGCGTGCGCCGCTGACGGCGTACGTACCCATGACCGCGGCGGTGTCGGCACCCTCGGGCCGGGAGAACACGGCGTCGAAGGCGCCCGGCGCCCCCGGCGTCCACGTCGCGGCGACCACGTACCCGTGGTTCTCGCCCAGCGCGTACAGGACTTCGGGTTCGACGGCGAGCGGTGCGGATCCGTCGCCGGCCGGTGCGGAGCGCAGCGCGGCGCGGGCGTCGGCGACGGTGCCGCCGTTCTCCAGCACGCGCACCGCGCCGAGTTCGCCGGACAGGCGGGCGTTGGGGACCCCGGTGACCCGCAGCGTCGCGGGGTAGTCGTCGCGCAACCGGGCTGCCAGCGCGTCGAGTTGCCCCGGGTCGTCGGATCGCCACGCGAGCGTCGGGGCGGTGTGCAGGGGCGTGGCGTCGGTGACCGGACGCCGGTGCAGGACGACGTCGAAGCGGTGCCGCGACAGCTCGTTGTGGTGGTGGCCGCGCTTGATCCGCAGGTCCACCCCGCCGAGCTGGGGCAGTTGCTCCGCGAGAGCCGCGAAGTAGTCGGGGTCGATGAGGAGTTCCTTCTCCAGCAGCACACCGCGCTCGATCGCCGCGCGCACCGGCCCGTCGTCCGCGTCCGAGGCCGCCTGGCCCAGGTGGATCGCGGTGTGGAACGCCCGGATCAGCCGCAGGTTGCGGACGTCCCCGATGAACACCGAGCCGCCGGGTACGACGAGGTCGAGGGCCTGGCGCAGCACCCCGGTCAGGTACGCGGCGCTCGGGAAGTACTGGATGACGGAGTTGACCACGACCGTGTCGAAGAACCCGGTGGGCATCGCGGACAGGTCGTGTGCCGCGGCGGTGCGCAACTCGACCTTGGCCGCGAGCGCCGGGTCGCGGTCGTCCAGCTCGCGGCGGAGCTTGGCGATGACGGGGGCGGCGAAGTCGGTGCCCCAATAGGCCTCGCACAGCGGCGCGATCCGCCCGAGGATCAGCCCGGTGCCGACGCCGATCTCCAGCACCCGGCGCGGACGCAGGGCCGCGATCCGGCTGACCGTCTCGTCCCGCCATTCGCGCATGTGCGGGACGGGGATCGGGCCGCCGTCGTAGCTGCTGTCCCATCCCGCGAAGTCCTCGGTGAAGACGGCGGTGTTGATCTCGGTGTACTCGTCCGCGTAGATCTGCCGCCACTCGGCGACCTGTTCCGCCTCGGACTCGGCCAACCGCGCCCGGACCGGGGCGTCTTCGGCGTCTTCCGGCGTCGCGTCCGGGTCGGCGGGCACCACGTAGGCGGTCAACTGCACCGAACCGTCCGCGGCGGCCGTGGGGACGACGGCGTTCTGGAGGATTTCGGGGTGGGTGCCGATGATGGTTTGGATTTCGGTGGGTTCGATGCGGTGGCCGCGGATTTTGATTTGGTCGTCGGTGCGGCCGAGGTAGTCGATGGTGCCGTCGGGGCGTTGGCGGGCGAGGTCGCCGGTGCGGTAGAGGCGGGTGCCGGGGGGTCCGTAGGGGTTGGCGGTGAAGCGTTGGGCGGTGAGGGTGGGGTTGTTGAGGTAGCCGCGGGCGAGTCCGGTGCCGGTGATGTAGAGCTCGCCGGGGGTGCCTGGGGGGACGGGTTGGAGGTGGTGGTCGAGGATGTGGGTGGTGGTGTTCCAGATGGGGGTGCCGATGGTGGGGGTGTGGCTGTCGGTGGTGCCGGCCCCGAGGGTGTTGATGGTGTATTCCGTCGGCCCGTACAGGTTGTAGCCCAGGACGTCGTCGGTGTCGCGCAGCGCCGACCACACCGCGTCGGAGACCGCCTCGCCGCCCAGCAGCACCAGGCGCGGCCGGTGTCGGCCGTTCGCCGGGTCGGACTCCAACAGGCCTTCGTCCAGGAGGTGTTCGGCGTAGGTGGGGGTGACGTTGATGACGTCGATGTGGTGGCGGTTGATGTAGTCGGTGAGGGCGTGGGCGTCGCGGCGGAGTTCTTCGTCGCAGACGTGGACTTCGTGTCCTTCGACGAGCCAGAGGAGTTCTTCCCAGGACATGTCGAAGGCGAAGGAGACGGTGTGGGCGATGCGGAGGCGTCGTGTGGCGTGGGTGACGACGGGGTCGAAGATGTGGTGGCGGTGGTTGTACTGCATGTTGGTCAGGCCGCGGTAGGGGGTGACCACGCCCTTGGGGCGCCCGGTCGAGCCGGAGGTGTAGATGACGTACGCGGGGTGGTCGAGGCGCCGCGCGTCCGACCGCACGAAATCCGGACGCTCCGCATCCGTCAGGTCCGCCCCCGACAGCGCGTCGAGCCCGTCCCGCACCGCCGGTGCGTCGAGCCGCACCGCGTCGGCGACGCCGGGCAGCGCGGCCGTCGTCGTCAGGACGCACACGGGGTTCGTGTCGGCGAGCATGTACGCGATGCGGTCGTCGGGGAGGTCGAGTTCGAGGGGGAGGTAGGCGGCGCCGGTCTTGAGGACGGCGAAGAGCGCGGCGACCATGTCGGCGGTGCGGGGCAGGGCGAGCGCGACGGTCTTCTCGGGTGCGGCGCCCTGGGCGCGGAGGAGGCGGGCGATGCGGTTGGCGCGTTCGTTGAGTTCGCGGTATGTCCACACGGTCGGCGTGGGTCCGTCGGGGTCCTGGACCACGGCGGTGTCGTCCGGTGACCGCGCGGCGCGTTCCTCCAGCAGGTCCGCGATCGTCAGATCGGGGACCGGCCGCGCGGTGTCGTTCCACTCGACCAACACCCGCCGCCGCTCCGCCGCCGACAACACGTCGATGTCGGCGCAGCGCCGCCCGGGAGCGTCCGCGAACGCCTCCAGGACGCGCGTGTAGCGGTCCGCGAGCGCGTCCGCCTCGGCGCGGTCGAACACCCCTTCGTGGTACATCGCGCGCAGCCGCGTGACCTGGCCCGGGCTGACGACGAACGACAGCGGGTAATGCGTCGCGTCGCGGACCGTGTGGCCGACCACGCGGACACCGCCGTCGGGGCCGAAGCCGCGGTCCTTGTCCGGGAGCCGGAGGTTCTGGAACACGAAGAACGTGTCGAAGAGCGGCCCGAGACCGGCCCCGGCCTGGATGTCGCTCAGCCCCAGGTACTGGTGGTCGAGCAGGTCGGTCTTCTCGTCCTGCACCCGCCGCCACAGCTCGCGCGGCGACTCGGCCGGGCGTACGCGCAGGCGCACCGGGACGGTGTTGAACAGCAGGCCGACCGTCGTCTCCACGCCGTCGACATCGGGGTGGCGCCCCGACACGAGTGAGCCGAAGGTGACGTCGTCGCGCCCGGTCAGGCGGCCGAGCAGCACACCCCAGGCGGTCTCGTAGAGCGTGCCGACGGTCACCCCCGCCTCGCGCGCCCGGGCGGTGAGCCGCGCGACCAGATCGGCGGGCAGCTCGCGGCGGAACTCCCGGGCGGAGTCCAGCGTCGCGCCCACGCCGGTGCGTCCGCCGTCGGCCAGGAGTGTGGGCTCCTCCAGGTCGGCGAGGTACGTCCGCCACGCGTCCGAGGCCCGGTCGCGGTCGCGTCCGGCGAGCCATTCCAGGTGTGCGCGGAACGGCGTGACGGGACGGGCGAGTTCGGCTTCGGCGTCGGTGTAGGACTCCAGGAGGGAGGTGAGCAGCAGGCCGCCCGACCAGCCGTCGACGAGCGCCACTTCGGACGTCATGACGAGGCGGTAGGCGGTCTCGCCGACCCGCGCGAGCCCGAACCGGATCAGCGGCGGCCGGACCGGGTCGAACGGCTCCTCGCGCTCGCTGTCGGCGAACACCTCGAACGCGGCGTCGACATCCACCGGCGGCACGCCGTCGTCGGTGAGGTCGGCGTACGTGAAGGGGACGGTGAACCGCTCCGGGACCACCTGGCGTGTCACGTCGTCGACGGTGACGAACCCGGCCCGGAGGTTCGGGTATTTCTCCAGCACCCGGCGGGCGGCCTCGGCGAGCAGCGTCGGCCGCACGGGCCCGTCCAGGAGCAGCACGGCCTGCTGGACGTAGATGTCGCTTTCCTCACCGCCCATCAGGAGGTGGAACAGCAGGCCTTCCTGGAGCGGCGACAGCGGCAGGACCTCGGCGACGCCCGGGCCGCCCAGGGCCGCGTCCAGGGTGCGGATCAGGTCCGGGTCCGAGTCGGCGTCGGGGGCGTGGGAGGCGTCGGAGGTGTCGGAGGTGTCGGACGCGCGCGGCGCGGGGATGTCGCGGCTGGCACCGGCCGAGTCCCGTTCCGGCAGCAGTGGTTCGAGGGCGTCGCGCCACGCGGTCACCAGGGCGGCGGCGTCCAGTTCCGGCAGGGCCGTGGCGTCGGCGGTGGCGGTCAGGCGTACGAGGCCGCGGGCGGGGTCGGTCCAGGCGCCGAGCCGCAGCGCGTACCGCGAGGGGGCGGTGGCGTTCGTTTGCGCGTCGAACGACGCGTCGGCCGCCCGGAGTTCGGGGCCGTCGCCGAAATCGGTGCGGCCGTACTCCAGGAGCACACCGGGTTGGGCGGCGTCCGCGAGTGCGGCGGAGGTCTCCCGGCCGAGGTACAGCGCGGTGCCGAAACCGGCCGCCGAGGCGGCGTCGGCCGGTACGGACGCGCGGACGGCCTCGGGCCCGGCCACCTCGTCGTCGGATCCGGCGGGCAGGTCGAGCAGGACCGGGAAGACCCTGCGCAGATCGCCGACCGTGCGCGCGAACCGCCCGTCGTGGCGGTCGCGGTCGTCCTCGGCGACATCGACGAACACGTGGCGGCCGGGGACGGCGGCACTCCGCGCGAGTGCGCGTACCGCGGCCGAGAGCAGCGACTCCCGGGGCACGGCGTCGGGGACCTCGGTGGTACGGCCCGCGGCGGGCGCGAACTCCACCCAGGAGGTGACGAGTTCGCCGGTGTCCCGCGCCGCGGCGGCCTCGGCGTCGAAGGGTTCGTACGACACCCATGGCTCGGCCGGGCCGTCATCGCCGAGTTCGTCGACGCGGTCGGCGAGTTCGAGCCAGGGAGCGGCCCGGTCGACCAGGTCGTCCGCCTCGGCCTCGGCCGCGAGCACCGCCGCGTAGTCGCGGTGCGCGGGCCCGGCCGGGGATGTGTCCGCCTCTTCCGGCGCGCCGAGGGCGGACCGGAGTTCGGGGACGAGGACGACCCACGACGTCGCGTCGGCGCGGGCCGTCGACAGCGCGACGACGAGGAGGCCGTCCGCTCCCGCGCCCCGGTCGACCCACGCCGCGGCGGCGGACGCGCCGTCGTCGATCGCGGCGCCGACCGCCTGCTCGGCCGCCGCGAGGGCGCCGGCGTCGCCCGTCTCGCCCGCCGTGACCGCGAACTCCCCGCACCAGCGCACCTCGTCCAGCGCGTCGTGGCGCCGGAGTGCGGCAGGCACCGTGGTGCGCACGGAATCCGCGGCACCGCGGGCAGCGGCGAGCACGCGTACCGTCGCGGTCGCCCGTCCGAAGGCCTCGCGGCGCCACTGCGCCGCGGGCGTGGCGCCCGGGGTCGTGGTCGGTTCGGTCGTGAAGGCGTGGATAGTGCTCAAGTCGTCCGCCCAGAGTCCGTGTCGGTCGGAAGGGTCGAGGTGGCGGGGGCCGCGGGTGCGTCCGACGCGCCGGACGGCGACGGCGGGGCCGTCCCGGGGGCGGCGGTGCCGGACGGGCCGGTCGGCACACCGGAAGTCGCCGACGCGCCCGGGGGCGGCGGCGGGGCAGGGGGGCCGGACGCCGCCGCGTCCGCGCCGAACCGCTCCGGGGTGGCGGGCCCTTCGGGAGCGGTTCCGGTCCCGGAGGCCGCCGCCCGCACCCACCGGTCGAGGAGGTCGTGAAGCCATGCGCCCGCGACCGGGCCGTGCGTGGCCAGACGCAGTCGGCACACCGTCTTGTCGCCGTCGGCCCGGCACGCGAGTGCCGCCTCGACCGTCCAGCGCGGGGAGGACCCCCACGACGCGGCGATCCCCGACGCGTCGGTGAACCGGCCGTCGCGCAGCACGATGCGCGGCACCGCCGGAAGGGCCAGCGCCCGGGCACCGCCACGACTCGCGAAGCGCAGGGCGGTGTACGAGGCGCCTCGGGCGTCCCGGTCGGCCACGTCGGGCAGCGGACCGTGCGCGTCGAACGCGAGCGGATACACGTACCCGAACGCTCCGAGCGGCTGCCCGGTACCGGGCGCGAGGTCGCGGCGCGGGTCGACCATGCGCTCGATGACCAGGCGTTCGGCGTCCGCGGCCGACTGGTCGCGCAGCGCCGCGAGGAAGGCCGCGGCGGCGATTGCGCGGGCGTCGGCCGCGCCGCCCGGCAGCAGGATGGTGGCCTCCGGCCCGCCCTCGGCCGCGGCGTCCGCGCCGGGGGTGCCGTCGGAGGTCGGCGGCTCGGCGGGCGTCGCACCGCGCAACTCCTCCGTCCACCAGGCCGGTTCGGTTGCCGTCGAGTCGGTCGGCGCGGCGGCGTCGGCGCGCGGCGGGGAGTCCGTGTGCCGCGCGGCGAACGCGACGACCGCCCCCGCGAGTTCGTCCGCGACGGCCTCGACGGAGGTCTCGTCGACCGCGAGCGGATGCGCGACGACGAGGACCCGGCCGCGACCGTCGGCCGCGCCGGGAATGCCCACGACGCGCAACGAGCGGCCCTCGGTGACATCAAGGCGCTCGGCCGCGGCCCGGACCTCCCGGTCCACGACCTCCGCGAGGTCTTCGGGCCGGGTCGGCGCGGTCACGGTGACCGGGGCCTCGTCCGGGCAGACTGGCGCGACCGAGGTACGCCACAGCCTGCGGCTCACGGGCGTGACCACGAGCCGCAACGCGTCGTGCCGCGCGATCAGTGCGGCACAGGCGGGAGCCAGGCGGTCCCACGCGGCCGTACCGGACGGAAGGTCGCGCACCAGCGCGATGTGGCAGCCGTGCGGCCCGGCGGATCCGGCCTGTTCGCGCAGGATGTGCAGGAGCGGCGGGGCGGAGACGACGCGCGGTTCCGCCGGGGCCGTGGCCTCGGGAGTGTGGGGCGCCCGGGGATCCTCGGCCGGTCCCGTCGCCCCGGCCGCCTCGAACGCGGGATCCACCGCGACGACGCGGGCCAGCGCGGCCACGCTCGGGTTGCGGAACAGGTCCCGAACGGTGAAGCGCAGCCCGGCCTTTCGTGCCCGGGCCGCCAACAGCGTCGCCCCGATGCTGTCGCCGCCGAGCGCGAAGAAGCTCTCGCGGGCTCCCACGCGGTCGGCGTTCAGGAGTTGGGCGAACAGCCGTGCCAGTGCCTCCTCGACCGGTCCGGACGGCGGCACCGACGCCGCGGGCTCGGCGCGCTCGGGATCGGGGAGCGCGTTGCGGTCGACCTTCCCGCTGGCGTTCGTCGGCAGCGCGTCGAGGACCACCACCGCGGCCGGGACCAGGTATTCGGGCAGCCGGTCGGTCAACTCGGCCCGCACGGACTCCGGTTCCGGTGCCGCCCCGGGAACGGGAACGACGTACGCCACCAGCCACGGCGCCCCGGTCGGCCCCGGCCGACTCGACACCACCGCCGCTCGCACATCGTGACGCCTCGTCAATTCCGCCTCGATTTCGGCGGGTTCGATGCGTATGCCGCGGATTTTGGTTTGGTGGTCGGTGCGGCCGTGGTAGGTGAGGGTGCCGTCGGGGTGTCGGCGGGCGAGGTCGCCGGTGCGGTAGAGGCGGGTGCCGGGGGGTCCGTAGGGGTTGGGGACGAAGCGTTCGGCGGTGCGGGCGGGTTGGTTGAGGTAGCCGCGGGCGAGCCCGTGACCGGCGAGATACAGCTCACCCGTCACCCCGGGGGGTACGGGGGCCAGGCGGGCGTCGAGGACGTAGGCGCGGGTGTGGCTGATGGGCCTGCCGATGGGGACGGCTCGGCCGGTCGCGGTGGGGTCGGCGGCGTGGGCGAGGCTGTCGCCGGCGGCCTCGGAGCAGCCGTACAGGTTCACCAGCCGCGCGCCCGGTGTCCGGGCCGCGACCGTGTCGGCGAGGGACGCGGGCAGCGCCTCACCCGACACGATCCACGTGGTGACGGACGCCAGTGACCCGCGCCCCGCACCGTCGAGCATCGCCGCGAGCACGCTCGGGACCACGGTCACGACCTGGATGCGGTGGCGGTCGATGAGGGCGGTGAGCGCGGCGGGGTCGGTGGCGGTGGTGTCGTCGGCGATGACGAGGGTGTCTCCGGCGGTGAGGCCGCCGAGGAGTTCGGTGGTGCCGTCGATGAACGTCAGCGCGCTCTTCGCGATGCGGGTGCGCGGCGTCGGATGGCCGATGTCGGGGGAATCGTGGCCCCAGCGCAGGCGGTTCGCGAGAGCGCGCTGCGTCCCGGCCACGGCCTTCGGGCGACCCGTCGAACCCGACGTGAACACGACATACACCGGCGAGTCGGGGCTTACGGCCGGACGTTCGCCGAGGCGTGCGCCCGTCGCGACCGCGTCCTCCGGCCGCAGGATCGGGACCGCCGTGGCGGGCAACCGCTCGGGGGCCGCGCACACGACCAGGTCGGGCCGTGCGTCGTCGAGCATCATCGCGATGCGTTCGCGCGGGTGGTTGAGGTCGAGGGGGAGGTACGCGGCGCCGCAGCGCAGCACACCGAGCAACGCCGCGACCAGGTCCACGCCGCGGGGGAGCGCCAGCGCGACGACCGGTTCGGCGCCCGCCCTCGGGCCGCCCGCGCGCAACCGGTGCAGGACGGCCGACGCGAACTCGTCCGCGCGGGCGTCGAGTTCCGCGTACGTCCAGCCGGTGTCGCCCGCGATCACCGCGACGCGGTCGGGCGCATCCGCGATCTGACGGTCGATCAGCGCCGCGACCGGGCTTCCGGCTTCGGCCGCGGTCTCGGCGACCGGAGGCTCGGCGTCGACGTCCCCCAGCAAGGCCTCGCGCTCGGCGGGCGGCAGAACGGGGGCCGCGCCGAGCCGCAGCGCCGGGTCGGCGGTGACCGCGTCGAGCAGGAACGCGAACCGGTCCAGCAGCCGGACGACGGTGTCGTGCTCGAACAGATCGGTGGCGTACGACGCGTGGACGGCGATGCCGTCCCCCCGCGTCTCCACGAACCGCAGTTCGAGGTCGAACATCGCGGCCGTCGACTCGGGCAGGAACGCCTCGGCCTCGGTGCCGGAGAGGCCGAAGTCGATCTCCTCGGCACGGTGGTGCGCGATCATCACCTGGAAGACCGGGTGCCGGGCCGCCGAGCGCTCGGGGTTGAGCCGGTCGACCACCCGCTCGAACGGGACGTCGGCGTGCGCGAACGCGGCCAGGTCCGCCGAGCGCACACGGGCCACGAGTTCGGAGAAATCCGGGTCGCCGCCGACGTCCGTGCGCAGCACGACGCTGTTGACGAAGAAGCCCACCACGTCGTCCAGGTCCTCGTCGGTGCGCCCGGAGACGGGCGCCCCGAGCACGATGTCGGCGCCCGACCCGTGCCGGTGCAGCAGCGCCGCGACACCCGCGTGCAGCACCATGAAGACGCTGGCCCCGGTGTCGTGGGCGACGCGGCGTACGCCGTCGGCGAGGGCGGGCGACAGCGTGTGCAGGACACTGCCGCCTCGGTGCGACGGGGTCGCCGGGCGCGGGTGGTCGGCGGGCAGCGGCGTTTCGGCCGGCGCACCGCGCAATGCCTCGTCCCAGTAGGCCAGTTGCCGTTCGGCCAGCGGCGTCGGCCGGTCGCGTTCGCCGAGGAGGGCGCGCTGCCACGCGGCGAACGCGGTGTAGCGGACGGCCGGTGTGTCGCCGAATACCCGGGTGCCCCCGCCGGGCAGCGCCCGGGTGTTCCGGCGCCCCTCGTACGCGCGGGCCAGGTCGGCGAGCAGCGGTGTGAACGACCAGCGGTCGGCGGCGGCGTGGTGCAGCACCAGGACCAGCACGGCGGCGGGGGTGCCGTCGGACTCCGCGCGCAGGAACAGCCCGGCCCTGACCGGGAGATCGGTGTCGAGCCGGAACGTCCGCGCGACGAGCGCGGATATCTCCGCGTCCAAACGCTCCGACGACCAGGTGCCGGCCTCGACGACGTCGAACCGCAGCCAGGCGGCGGAGTCCGCGACGGGCAGGACGCGTTGCACCGGCAGGTCGTCGGGGCCCGCGCACAGGACCGTGCGCAGCGCCTCGTGCCGCGCGACGACGTCGCGCAGGGCCGCCCGCAGCGCCTCGGGGTCGATCGTGCCGCGCAGGCGCACGCCGAGGGGCAGGCAATAGGCGGCCGACGAGCCGCGTACCTCTTCGTCGAACCACAGCCCGGCCTGCGCGAACGAGGCCGGGGCCTCGACCGTGCCGGTCGCCGCGTCACCGTGGGGGGTGCGCGCGGTGTCGGCGAAGTCGCGCACCCTGGGGCGGACCGGCGGGGCCTCGGCGACGAGGCGGCCCAGTGCGGCGACCGTCGGGGCGTGGAAGATGTCGGCGACGGACACCTCCACACGCAGCTCGCCGCGCACGCGGTTGGCCACCCGGGCGGCCAGGAGCGAGTGGCCGCCGAGGGCGAAGAAGTCGTCGTCGACGCCGAGTTCGTCCGGCGTCCGGCGCAGGAACTCCGCGAAGACCGCGAGCAGGGCGTGTTCGCGGTCGTCGGACGGCGCGCGGCGCGTCGTCGTCGCGGACGCGGCGGACGGTGCCGGGAGGGCCGCGCGGTCGACCTTGCCGTTGGCGTTGAGCGGCAGCGCGTCGAGCACGACGAACACGCCCGGGACGAGTTGCGCGGGCAGCGTCCGCGCGAGATCGGCGCGCAGTGCGGCGGGATCGAGAACGGCGCCCGGGGCGGCGACGACATAGGCGCACAGGACCGGCTCGGGTGGGACGGCGGTGACGGCCGCGCGGGCGACATCGGGGCGCGCGACGAGCAGCAGCTCGATTTCGGCGGGTTCGATGCGTATGCCGCGGATTTTGGTTTGGTGGTCGGTGCGGCCGTGGTAGGTGAGGGTGCCGTCGGGGTGTCGGCTGGCGAGGTCGCCGGTGCGGTAGAGGCGGGTGCCGGGGGGTCCGTAGGGGTTGGGGACGAAGCGTTCGGCGGTGCGGGCGGGTTGGTTGAGGTAGCCGCGGGCGAGGCCGTGACCGGCGAGATACAGCTCACCCGTGACGCCCGGCGGCACCGGGGACAGATACGCGTCGAGAACGTACGCCCGCGTTTCCGCGATCGGCCGACCGATCGGCACGCCCTCCCCGGACGAGCGCGACGGCGTGGCGCCCACCGTGTGGGCGAGGCTGTCGCCGGCGGCCTCGGAGCAGCCGTACAGGTTCACCAGCCGAGCGCCCGGTGTCCGGGCCGCGACCGTGTCGGCGAGGGACGCGGGCAGCGCCTCGCCGGAGACGATCCACGTCCGCACCGATCCGAGCGAGCCGGGCGCGGCGGTGTCGAGCATGGTGTCGAGCAGGCTGGGGACCGCCGTGACGACCTGGATGCGGTGGTGGTCGATGAGGGCGGTGAGCGCGGCGGGGTCGGTGGCGGTGGTGTCGTCGGCGATGACGAGGGTGTCTCCGGCGGTGAGGCCGCCGAGGAGTTCGGTGGTGCCGTCGATGAACGTCAGCGCGCTCTTCGCGATGCGGGTGCGCGGTGCGGGGTGGCCGATCTCGCCGGAATCGCGGCCCCAGCGCAGGCGGTTCGCGAGAGCGCGCTGCGTCCCCGCGACCGCTTTGGGACGGCCGGTCGAGCCCGAGGTGAACACCACGTACGCGGGTGAGTCCGGGCTGACGGCCGGGCGCTCGCCCAGCGGTCCGGCGTCCGCCGGGACGGTGTCGACGCGCAGCACCGGAACGCCGGAGTCGGGCAGTCGGCCGTCCTCCGCGCACACGACCAGGTCGGGCCGTGCGTCGTCGAGCATCATCGCGATGCGTTCGCGCGGGTGGTTGAGGTCGAGGGGGAGGTACGCGGCGCCGCTGCGCAGCACACCGAGCAGTGCCGCGACCAGGTCCGCGCCGCGCGGAAGGGCGAGGGCGACGACGGGTTCCGCACCGGCGGGTCGCGACCTGCCGAGAATCGCCGCGGCGAACGCGTCGGCGCGCGCGTCCAGTTCCGCGTACGTCCACGTGGTGTCGCCCGCGATCACCGCGACGCGGTCGGGCGCATCCGCGATCTGGCGGTCGATCAACGCCGCGACCGGGCTCGGGGCGAGGGCGGTGCCCGAGAGCGCGTCGGCGGATGTGCCCGTGGTGGCCGGTGCCGACGTGAGGGCCGCGATCTCGTCCCGGGTCAGCAGCTCCAGGCGGCCGACGGGGGTGTCGGGTGCCGCGATCGCCGCGGCGAGCACGGTCTCCAAGTGCCCCAGCAGCCGGTCGACGGTCTCGGCGGCGAGCAGGCCTTCGCGGTACGTCGCTTCGACGACCAGCGATCCCGGACGCAGGAACCCTTCCAGGGCCAGGTCGAACTGCGTCGTGCCGTTGTGGATGTGCCGCCACGTGGTGCGCAGGCCCGGGAGCCCCAACTCGCCGAGATCCTGCGTGAGCAGCCCGAACATGGTGTCGAACAGGGGTGTCCGGCCCGGCCGGCGCGGAGGCCGCACCGCGTCGAGGACCGCGTCGAACGGCGTGTTCTGGTGGCCGAACGCGTCACCGCACACATCGCGGAGCCGCGCCGCGGCCTGACGGAACGTCAAAGGCCGGTCGCCGTCGGACAGATCGGCGCGCAGCACGACGGTGTTCCCGAAGTTGCCGACCAACCGCGCGACATCGGGGTGGGAGCGGTCCATCACGAGGGTGCCGACGGGAATGTCGGTGTCGCCGGTGTAGCGGTGCAGCACGACGGTGAACGCGGTGAGCGCCGCGGTGAACGCGGTGACGCCTTCGCGGGCCGCGAAATCGCGAAGCGCGTCGGCGACTTCCGGGGCGAACGCGCGCACCCGGCGACCGCCGCGCTCCTCCGACAGCGCGGGCCGCGGGCCGTCGGCGGGCAGCGCGGTCGGGGTCGGGACCGGCGCCAGCCGCTCGCGCCAGAACGACAGCCCGGCCTCGGGGACGGGACGCCCGCGCTCCCACGTGGCGAAGTCGGCGTACTGGACGCGCGGATCCGGCGGCGCGTCGGCCGTGCCGGTCGTCCCGGCGAACCGGCCGTACAGGTCGGCGAGATCGCGCGACAGGACGCCCCACGTGCCGCCGTCCCACGCGATGTGGTGGACGACCTGGACGAGCGCGTGCTCATCGGGGGCGAAGCGCAGCAGTTCGTACCGGATCGGATGGTCGCGGGACAGGTCGAACGGCCGCGACGCGAGGCGTACCGCGTGGCTTTCGGCCTCGGCCGCCCGGTCGTCGGCGGCGATGTGCGTCAGGTCGCGGACCGGCAGCGGCGCGGGCGACCCGACCGGCGACACCGCTTGGTACGGATCCCCGGCGGCATCCACCCGGTAGGTCGTGCGCAAGACTTCGTGCCGGGCCAGGAGGCCGTGCAGCGCGTTCCGCAACGCCTCGGTGTCGAGAGGCCCGGAGATCGCGACGGCGAGACAGCCGTTGTACGACGTGCTGCCCGGGTACATCCGATGGTGCGTCCAGAGGCTGTGCTGGACCGAGGACAGAGGGGCGCGGGCCGCCGGGTCGCGGACGGGGATCGCGTCGTCGCGGCGGTTCGCCTCCAGGCCGGCGTCGGCGCGGAGACGGCGCAGGAGTTCGCGGCGTCGGGCGGCGGCGTTGCTCGGGCTGTCCAATGGCGTGGCCTCCTCGGCGCGCGGGTCTGGGGCGGCCGGGGAAGCGGCCGTCATCTGGGGGAAGCCTTGCCTAAGTTAGGTTTGCCTAGCCTATATTTGTGGGCGCCTGGGATCAGTGTCAAGGCTGCGTCCGAGCCCCGGGGCATCACGATGTGAACGATCCGGACAATCGCGGCAAAGGAGTATCAGCGTGCGTTTGACGGCCGAGGAGCTACGCCGAGACGTTGCTCAACTGCTCGACGTGGAACCGGAATCCGTGCGGGACGACGACGACCTCATCACGCACGGTCTGGACTCCCTTCGACTCATGCGGCTCGCCGGCGGCTGGCGTCGGCGCGGTGTCGAGGTCACGTTCGCCGATCTCGCCGCGAACCCGAGCGTGGGCGCGTGGCTCGCGCTGCTCGGCGAGGGAGGGGTGTCGCCCGAGGCGGCCACGGCGGCGCCGGACACCCCGGCCGACCCCGGATCCCCGGCCGAGGAGGGAACGTTCCCTCTCGCCACCATGCAACACGCGTACTGGATAGGCCGGTCCGAGAACCAGGCGCTGGGCGGCGTCGCCGCACACCTCTACGTGGAGTTCGACCACGGCACCGCCACGGGCGGGGAGACCGCCGACCCGGCGCCGGGTTCAACTGCGCTCGTCGACCCCGCGCTCGGTCCAATTGCGCTCCTCGACCCCGCGCTGGGCCCGACTGCGCTCCTCGACCCCGCGTTGGGTCCGACTGCGCTCCTCGACCCCGCGCTGGGCTCGACTGCGCTCCTCGACCCCGCGCGGCTCGAAACCGCCGCGCGGGCGCTTGTCGCGCGTCATCCGATGCTGCGTGCCCGGGTGACCGACGACGGCCGTCAGGAGATCCTGGCGTCCCCGCCGCAGCCCGTGCTCCGCGTCGAAGACCTGCGCGACCTCGACGAATCGGCCGTGGCCGCACGCCTCGACGTGATTCGCGACTCCTGCTCGCACCAGGTCCTGGACATCGAGGCGGGCCAGGTGTTCGACCTGCGCCTTACGCTGCTGCCCGGCGGGCGCGCCCGCGTGCACCTCGATGTCGACATGGTCGCCGCGGACGCCCTGAGCTACCGCACCCTCCTCGCCGACCTCGCCCACCTCTACGAGCACCCCGACCGTCCGCTGCCCGAGCTTGGGTACGACTACCGCCGCTACCTCGCCGAGCGCCCCCCGCTGCGGTCCGCCGCGGCCGAGCGCGCCCGCGCCTACTGGGACGAGCGCATCCCCGACCTGCCCGGCGCCCCCGATCTCCCGCTGCGCCCGGAAGGCCCCGGGGCGACCGACGGCACCGAAGGCACCGCGCCGGCCCGCGACATGACGCGCGTCACCCGCCGCCACCTCTGGCTCGCGCCGGAGGCCAAGGCGGGCTGGACCGAGCAGGCGCACGCCCACGGCGTCACCCCCGCGATGGCACTCGCGACGGCGTTCGCGACCGTCCTGGCCGCGTGGAGCGCCGAATCACGGTTCCTGCTCAACGTCCCGCTGTTCGACCGCGAGGAGATCCACCCCGATGTGCCGCGCCTCGTCGGCGACTTCACCGGATCGGTGCTGCTCGACGTGGACCAGTCCGAGCCCCGCACGTTCCTCGAGCACGCGCGCGCCCTCCAGGCCCGCATGCACGCCGACGCCGCGCACGCCGACCAATCCGGGCTCAACGTCCTGCGCGACCTGTCCCGCGCCCGGGGCGAACAGGTCCTCGCCTCCGTCGTCTACACCAGCGCCCTCGGCCTCGGCGAGCTGTTCGACCCCGCGGTGACACGCCTGTTCGGCGAGCCAACGTGGATCATCTCGCAGGGGCCGCAGGTGCTCCTGGACGCCCAGATCACCGAGGTGCGCGGCGGGCTGCTCGTCAACTGGGACATCCGCGAGAACGCGTTCCCCGACGGCCTCGCCGACGCCATGTTCGGCGCGTACCACGACCTGGTCACCCGCCTCGGCACCCACGCGGAGGACTGGAACCGCCCTCTCGGCAATCTCACCCCCGCGAGCCAACTCGCCGTCCGCGACCGGGCCAACGACACCGCCGCGCCGCGCTCGCACCGCCGGCTCCACGACGGCTTCTTCGCGCACGCCGCCGCCCGCCCCGACGCGCCCGCGGTGCTGTGGGGGACCGACGACCAGACCGACGACCAGACCGACGACGAGACCGACGACGAGACCGACGAGCCGGGCACCGCCGGTTCGCCGACCGGGCGGCTCACGTACGGCCGCCTCGCGGACCGGGCGCTGCGCGTCGCCGCTGCGCTGTCCGAGCGCGGGGTGCGCCCCGGCGACCGCGTCGGCGTCACGCTGCCGAAGGGGCCCGACCAAGTGATCGCCGTCCTCGGGGTGTTGGCCGCCGGCGCGGCCTATGTCCCGGTCAGCGTCGAACAGCCGCCCGCCCGGCGCGAACGCATCCACACGACCGCCGGCATCGCCCTTGTCCTCGACACCGACGGCGGCACCGGGGCGTCACCCGTCGCCGAGGCCCTGCCGCTCGCCACCGCCGCCGCGCACCCGAAGCCGCTCGACGCCCCCGTGCCCGGCTCCGAGGACGACACCGCCTACATCCTGTTCACGTCCGGATCGACCGGCGAACCCAAAGGCGTCGAACTGCCGCACCGCGCGGCCATGAACACCATCGACGACCTCAACACCCGCTTCGCGATCGGCGCCGACGACCGCGCGCTCGGGCTGTCCGCACTCGACTTCGACCTGTCCGTGTACGACATCTTCGGCCTCCTGTCGGCCGGCGGCGCCGTCGTCGTGCTGCCCGAGGAGGACCGCCGCGAGGCCCCGCGCTGGGTCGAACTCGTGCGCCGGCACCGGGTCAGCGTCGTCAACTGCGTGCCGCCGCTGCTCGACATGCTGCTCACCGCCGGTGCGGCGGCGGGCGACGGCGCGCTCGGCGACTCCCCGCGCGTCGTGCTCCTGGGCGGCGACTGGGTCACCGTCGACCTGCCCGCCCGCCTGCACGCGCAGGTCCCCGCGTGCCGGTTCATCGCCCTGGGCGGCACCACCGAGACGGCCATCCACTCGACCGTGTACGAGGTGCCCGCGGGTACCGAACTCCCCGCCGAGTGGCGGTCCGTGCCGTACGGAACGCCACTGGGCAACGTCCGCTGCCGCGTCGTCGACGAGCGGGGCCGCGACCGCCCCGACTGGGTCCCCGGCGAACTGTGGATCGGCGGCGACGGCGTGGCCGCCGGATACCGCGGCGACCCCGCCCGCACCGCCGACCGCTTCCCGACCGTCGACGGCCGGACCTGGTACCGCACCGGCGACCTCGCCCGGTATCTCCCGGACGGCACCCTGGAGTTCCTCGGCCGCCGCGACCACCAGCTCAAGCTGCGGGGCTTCCGTATCGAGGCCGGCGAGGTCGAGGCCGCTCTCGCCACCGCCCCCGGCGTCCGGCGCGCCATCGTCGGCATCCACGGCCCCGCGCTCGTCGCCGCCGTCGCCGCGGCCCCGGGCACGACGCCCGAGCAGACCGTCGAGCACACCCGCGCCCTGCTGCCGCCCCACATGGTCCCCGAACACGTCGTGGTGCTCGACGAGTTCCCGCTCACCCCGAACGGCAAGATCGACCGGCGCGCGCTCACCGCGCTGTGGGACCGGCGTCCCACCGACGCGGCGCACAACCCGCCGCGCACCGACGTCGAACGGGTCATCGCCGCGATCTGGTCCGAGGCGCTCCCCGACGGCACCGGGCCGATCGGGCGCGACGACGACTTCCTGGCCGTGGGCGGCGACTCCGTCCTCGCCACCGCCATCGTCGGGCACCTGCGCGAGGCCCTGGACACCACCCACGTGACCGTGCGCGCGGTGTTCGGCACGCGCACGGTCGCCGCACTGGCCCGGCACCTCGCCGAGCGCCACGACGCGCCCGCCGATCTCGAACAGGCCGCCGGCCTCTACCTCCACGTCGCCGCACTCACCGACGACGAGGTCGCGGCGGCACTGCTGTGACGGCCGGGTGACGGCAGGTCCCGGCCGCCCCCGGCACGGTCTCCCGCGCGGACCGCGTGCCGCGCGGGAGACCCCGGGCCCGTGCCTTCCCGGCACGGGCCCGGGCACCACGCGCGGGACGCCCCGCACGCGCCGGCGCCGCCGCGCCCCCCGTCTCCGACCCCGCCCCCACCCGCCCCGACCGGACGACAAGGACACCGATGACCGCCACCCCCGCCCTCTCCGAGCCCGAACCCGAGTCCGCACGGGCGACCGCCCCCGGTCGGCTGGACGGCTGGACGCCGTGGCCGGACGAGTTCGCCCGCCGCTACCGCGCCGCGGGGCACTGGCGCGGCGATACCCTCGGCGACCTCTCGCGCGCCTGGGCACGCACGTGGCCCGAGCGCACCGCGATCGTCGACGCGTCCGCCCGCCTGACGTACGCCGAACTCGACCGGCGCGCGGAACGCACCGCGGCCGGGTTCGCGGACCTCGGCATCCGCCCCGGCGACCGGGTGGTCGTCCAACTGCCCAACACCGCCGACTTCGTCGTCGTCCTGCTCGCCTTGCTCCGCCTCGGCGCGGTCCCCGCCCTCACGCTGCCCGCCCACCGCGCGCACGAGATCGGGCACCTGGCCGCCCTCGCCGACGCCGTCGCGTACGTCGCCCCCGACACCCACGCCGGTTTCGACCACCGCGAACTCGCCCGGGGCCTGCGCGACTCCGCGCCGTCCGTGCGCCACGTCGTCATCGCCGGCGACCCCGGGCCGGCCGACGACGGATTCGTCGCACTCGACCGCGTCGACGCCGAACCGCGCCCGCTCGCGGGACCCGACGCGTCCGACGTCGCCCTGCTCCTGGTGTCCGGCGGCACCACCGGGCTGCCCAAGCTCATCCCGCGCACCCACGACGACTACGCCCTCAACGCCCGGGCCAGCGCCGAGGTCTGCGCGCTGACCGGCGATGACGTCTACCTCGTCGCGCTGCCCGCCGCACACAACTTCCCGCTGTCCTGCCCCGGCATCCTGGGTGTCCTCGGCGTCGGCGGCACCGTCGTCCTCGCCTCGGCGCCGAGCCCCGACGTCGTCTTCCCGCTCATCGAGGCCGAGCGCGTCACCGTCACCGCGGTCGTCCCGCCGGTCGCCGACCTGTGGTCGATGGCGTGGGAATGGGAGGACGGCGACCGCTCCTCGCTGCGCCTGCTCCAGGTCGGCGGCGCGCGCCTGAGCGCCGACCTCGCGCGCACCCTCGGCCCGGCCCTCGGCTGCACGGTGCAGCAGGTCTTCGGCATGGCCGAGGGGCTGCTCAACTTCACGCGGCTCGACGACTCGGCGGACCTCGTCGCCGAGACCCAGGGCCGTCCGCTCACCGACGACGACGAGGTCCTGGTCGTCGACGACGACGGAAACCCCGTCGCGCCGGGGGAGATCGGCGAACTGCTGGTCCGCGGGCCGTACACCATCCGCGGCTACTACCGCGTCCCCGAGCACAACGCCACCGCGTTCACGCCGCAGGGCCACTACCGCAGCGGCGACCTGGTCCGTCGGCTCCCCAGCGGCCACCTGGTCGTCGAAGGCCGCGTCAAGGAGGTCATCAACCGGGGCGGCGAGGGCGTCCCCGCCGGAGAGTTGGAGGAACACCTCGCCGCGCACCCCGCGGTCCGGCAGGTCGCGGTGATCCCGCTGCCCGATCCCGTGCTCGGCGAGCGCGTCTGCGCCGTGGTCATCCCCGCCACCTCCGGTGGCGCGCCGACGCTGCCGGACCTCAAGGCCTTCCTGACCGGGCGCGGTCTGGCGGCGTACAAGTCCCCCGACGTGCTCAAGATCGTCGACGAACTGCCGCGCACCGGCGTCGGCAAGATCAACAAACGCGAACTCACCGCCCGCTTCGGGCCCGGCCGAGGCTGACCGCGTCACCACCCGCGCGCACCACCCGCGCGCACCGGGCGGGCCGCCCCGGCGGCCCGCCCCGACGCCCGCATGCGAGACGGGACGGCCGCGCGGTCTCACACGGACGACAGCGGGCGCATGTGCGGTCGCCGCCGCATGCGCCGCGCCGAGGTGACCGCGACCGCCGCGGCGAGCACCGCCGTGGCCGCCACGCCGTGTGCGGCCCCGCGCACGAAGAAGTCCGTGCCGGTGTGGTCGATCGCGTACGTCCCGATCTCACGCCCCGACCAGAAGGGCAGCAACCGCGCCGCGGGCGACGCCGGATCGATCATCATCTGCATCCCGGCCGCGACCAGCAGCAACAGCGCGCCCTCCAACTCGCGGGGCACCAACTGCCCCAGCAACAGCCCGAACGGTGCCGCCGCGGCCACACACAGCGCCATCGCCGCCGCGATGGCCCCGAGGCGCACGCCCGGCTGGTCGACCGCGACGAGCACGAGGTAGGGCGCGGCCAGCACGAGGCCCAGCAGCCACAGCGCGAGAACCCGGCCCGCCCATATGTGCGTTCCGCGATAGCCGGAGACGCCCAGCCGCTGTTCCAGGACCCGGCCGCCGTGCCCGACGAACAGCGCCGCCGCGCTCACCGCCCAGCTGAGCCCCAGGAACAGGAAGCGGATCGACTGGCCCGTGTGCTCGTTCGCCCGACTCAGGTAGAACGGGAGGGGGAACAGCGCCAGGAGCACCAACACGCCGCGTCGGCGCAGGAGTTCGCGGGCGGTCGCCTCGGCGACGGCGAGCAGCTTGGTCATCGTGCGGCCACCTCGGTGGTGTCGGTCCTGTCGGTCCTGTCTGTCGTGTCGATCGCGTCGATCGCGTCGATCGCGTCGGCCGGGAGGGCCGCCGTGTCCGCCGCGCCGCCCGTGGGGGAGGAGCCGGTCATCGGCCGCCGCGTCCCTTCCCGGCCCGCCGGGCCGCCGTTCGCGTGCCGGAGGGCGCCGCCGTCTCGGTCAGGTCGAGGACGGTGTCCACCCGGTCGAGGCGGTCCAGCAGGTGCGTCACGACGACGACCGCCTTCCCCGCGTCGCGCCACCGCCAAATGCGCTCCCAGAAATCCAGGTACGAGCCTCGGTCGAACCCTTGGTACGGCTCGTCCAGCAGCAGGATGTCCGGGTCGCCGAGCGCCGCGAGCACGACGTTGAGCTTCTGCCGCGTACCGCCGGAGAGATGCCCCGCCGCGACCGGGTCGGGCTGCGCCCAGCGCAGGGACCGCGCGTGGCCGCGCCCGTCGTCGCGCGACCGGGCCCGCGACAGCCCGCGCCCCGCGCCGACCAGGACGAAGTGCTCGTCGGAGCTGAGGAAGTCGCTGGTGCCCGCGTCCTGCGGGCAATAGCCGACCGAGCCGTCCACGGCCACGTGGCCGGTGTCGGGCGACGCGATGCCGGCGCAGATCCGCAGGAACGTGCTCTTGCCGCAGCCGTTCGCCCCGACGACCGCAGCCACTTCCCCGGCACGGACATCCAGGTCGACTCCGCGCAGCACGTGGCGGCGGCCGTGGCGCTTCCCGATGCCGCGGGCGCTCAGCCGCAGCGGACCACCGGGACGCGCGCGGGGGAGGCCGCGGGTGGCGGGGTGCCCGAGGCTGTCCGCGACGGCCTCCGCGTACCGGTCCGCCGCGCCGAACACGGAGGCCGCGGGCTCGCCGCTGTCGCGCAGGTGTGCGGCGGCCTCGTCGACGACCTGGCCCACCTGCTCCGGGAGGAGGCCCCGTCGGCGCAGCTCCTCCGCGAGGGCCGCGAGCCAACCGAAATCGTCCGTCACGTCACCACTCCCTGGAGAATCGCGTCCACACGCCCGCCGAAGTCCCGCCACTGCGCCGCCTCGTCGCGCAGCACGGTGCGGCCGTTCGCGGTGAGCCGGTAGTACTTGCGGGCGGGACCGGAATCGCCCGATCGCCAGCGGGCGGCCACGAGCCCGGCCTGTTGCAGCCGCAGCAGTACGGGATACAGCGTGCCGCCGCGGATGTCACCGAGCCCGGCCGTCTCCAACTGCCGTACCAGCTCGTAGCCGTACGACTCACCCTCCGCCAACAGCCCCAGCACACACAGGTCGAGCACTCCGCGCAGCCACTGGGCGCGCCGTCCGGCATCCACGCGCCATAAGGTAGCAGCACCGGCTAGATGGCTTCGCCACCTAGCGGCGGGAGTGCGGCGACCGGGCCTCGGAGCGGTCGTGGATGTGCAGGGCGAGCCACAGGTCGTGGCGGGCGCCGGGGAGTTCGAGGAGCGAGCGGCCCAGGTCGCGGCCGGTGCGGACGAGGCGTTTGCGGGTCGCCGAGACGGACAGCCCCAGCGTCTCGGCCGTCGCGGCGACCCGTGCGTCGTGGGCCAACCAGCAGCGCACGGTGCGCAGTCCGGTGTCCGAGGGATGGGCCAGCAGCGGCCGGATCTGCCGCTCCGACCAGGCGACGGCCTCGCTCGAGTCCAGAAGTGCCGTCAGGGGCACGGCGGCTCCGTCGGCGACCGGCGGCGGCGCGTCATGACCGCCGTCGGGCAGTGAGCGTTCGCGGACGCGCAGGGCCAGCGACACGATCGACTGGTCCGCGATGCGGCCGAAGTCGATGCCCAGCAACTCCGAGACCAGGCGCAGCCGTTCGCGGGTCGTATTGCGGTGGATGTCGAGGCCGCGCGGGGCGTGCTGGGCCAGGCGCAGCCATGTGCGGGTGGTGTGCAGCAACTCGTCGGCGTCCGGCGCGGTGCGGCGCGGCGGCTCGTACGCCAGCAGTGGGCGCAGGAAGTCCAGGGCCCAGTCGTCCGCTTCCGGCCCCAGGAGGAGGGCCAGCTTGGTGCGCGACTCGAACCGCGAGCGGCCGGGGTGCGATCCGGCCGCGTACAACGCGTGCAGCGCCTGCTCGTACCCGGTGCCGACCTCCCGCAGCGGCACCGTCGTGCTCAGGCCGACGGCGCAACCGGCCTGCCGCACGAGGCGGTTGGCGACCTCCTCCAGGTCCGCGGCGTGGTGGGCCGGGGCGAGCAGCACCACCGCGTCGTGCCGCACCGACGCCCGGAAGGCCCAGAACGACGCCCCGAGCGCATCGGGGTGGTCCCGGTAGCGCGTGCGCAGGGCGCGGGGCACGCCCTCCAGCACGCACAGGCGCACGGGGTCGGGAAGCGTCCGGCCCAGCCCCTCCGCGATCTGCCGGGCGACGGCGGTCTGCCCCGAGCACAGCAGCCGGAACGCCGTCTCGGTGAACCTCCGGCGCATGTCGGCGAGGACGCGGTCGGCGTGGTCCGCGCGTTCGGCCCGTGCGTGGACGCCGAGGGCCCACGCCGTACGCGCCACGGCGGCGGGCAGCCCCGGTGGTCCGGGCGCGTCCGCACTCACCAGCAGGAGTGTTTCGCCGGTGCCGTCCCGGACCGCGGCGACGTGGTGCAGCCGCCCGGCCCGGTGCACGGTCGCGGACACGCGGCGCCCGGCCGTCACGGCCCGCACGTGCGGATGCGTCAGGACGTCCTCGGGCAGCGGACCGCGGCCCGCGACGACGCGCGCCCGGTCGGCGTCGCCGACCTCGATCACGGCCGCGTCGCACCCGAGTTCCACGCCGATGCGGTGGATCGCCCGGCGCGCGGCGGGTGCGCGACCGGACGGGGCGTGCGGGTCCGGAACCCCCTCCGGTGCCAGCAAGGCCCGGGCGTACTCGGGGCCGTCCGACGAGCCGTCGTCGGCCGCGAACCGGCCCGCCCCGCCGCCGAGATCTCCCGCGGCACCGGCGAAGGAGGGTTCGGTCTCTCGCACAGTGGTCACCTCCCGTGGGGGAAGTCTGTACCTCCTGTTCGGCGAATATCCCCGGCGGCCATCGGAATCGGCCGGATTCGAGGGAACTCCATCGGCGAGTCCGCCCGGTGCGCAGGGGAGTTGGGTGATGCCGGGGAAACGGGACCGCCGCGTCGCGGGCGGGGCCCCGCACCGCGAGGGCGGGAGGCGGCGGTCGGCGCCGGACGGCGCGTCCCGCCGCGCCCGTCACGCGCCCTACTCCGTCTCGGCGGTGCCCAGGACGTCGTCCAATGCCTCCTCCAGGTGCCGCAGCGCGGCGGCGATCCACGGGAGGGTCAGCGGTTCCTCGGCGGCCAGCGCCGCCTCGCGCTGGTCGGGGGCGGTGCCGTACAGCAGCGAGGTCGCCACGCGCAGCCGCAGTGCCTCGGGCGCCTCGCCGAAGACGTGGCCGGGCAGGACCACCACGCCGTGCCGGTCGAGCAGCAGGTCGGCCAGGTCGGCGCCGGTGGTGACGCTCCACTTGCGCGACAGGTGCGCGCGGCGCGCGTCCAGGTCCGGGTAGACGTAGAACCCGCCCTGCGGCGCGGTCACCCGGGCGCCGTGCGCCGCCCACCGGGCCGCGACCGCCTCGGCCACGCGCGCGTGCAGCCGCGCACTCGCCGCGACGTGCTCGACCAGCACCTGCGGCTCCTCGTACGCCAGAACCGCCGCGCGCTGCACGGGCACCGCGGCCGTGGACCACACCTCGCTGGCGATGCCGAGGACGTGTGCGCGGAGCCTGCGCCCGTGCGCGCTGTCCGGGAACCGCGCGATGCCGAGCCGCCAGCCGCCGAGCGCGTGGCTCTTGCTGAGGCCCGCGGTGACCACGGTCCGCTCCGGCGCGAACAGGGCAGGGAACGCCACGGATTGGCCCGGGTGCGCGACCTCGCGGTAGATCTCGTCCGAGACGACCGTGAGGTTGTTCTCGCGTGCGACGCGGCCCAGGCTCTCGACGATCTCGGGCCGGGCGATCGTGCCCGTCGGATTGTCGGGGAGGGTCACGATGACCTGCCGGATCTCGCGTCCCGCCGCCCGGGCCAGGCCGAGCGTCCGCGCCACGCGCTCCGGGTCGGGCACCCCGCCGCCGCCGGGCGGCGTGTCGACGTGCCACACCCGGGAGCCGAGCAGTTCGTCGTGGGCCGCGTAGCTCACCCAACTGGGCCGGGGGAGGATGACGTCCCCGCCGCATGCCATGCGCATCGCGAACAACAGGGCCTTGCTGCCCGGCGCGACCACCACCTGCTCGGCGTCGGTGCGCAGGCCCCGGCGGGTCCAGTAGCCGGCCGCCGCGGCGCGCAGTTCCGGCAGCCCGGCGACGGGCCCGTACGCGTTGCGGCCGGACGCCGCGCGCAACTCGTCGCGCAGCAGCGGATGAACGGGCAGCCCGGCCTCGCCGAAGCCCATCGGCAGCACCCGCTCACCGCGTGCGCGCCGTTGCTCCATTGCCTCGTTGGCCGCCAACGTTGCCGAAATCCCGAGCATGAACACCCTTACTGTCGTCGGTTTACCCCGCCTTTGGCCATGGAAGGGCAAAAGGCAAATCGCAGGATAGACCGTTCCGCGCCCCCGTCAATATCCCCTGCGAGCACCGTCATCCGGATGTCGGGAAGGAAATTCAGCTCGTCGTGCACATGTGTACCCGGCCCCCGGGCCACGGTGCGAGAATTTCCCTTCCGTCGGCCGCGGGGGCTCCGTAGAATCCGGGCAGAGGGCACTCGAAGTGCCGTTCGCCACCGGTGTGATCTGTGCTTTTCCGGGAAGGTGCCGGTACACGAGCGGCGCGCGGGATATCCCCGCGGAAATCCCGAAAATACGGTTTCGGCTGCCCGGAAAACGAAAGAACGGGTGCGGATATCGCCGTCGTCATGTCGGTGGCGTGCCCTGGACATCGTGTGACGCCGCCCGGAGAACGGATATTCCGTGGTGCCGGCAAAAGGAAACGGCGGCCTGCGTGGCCGCCGTTTCCGGGTGTGATCCGAACGCGTCACCGCACTACGGAGCGCTGCCCAGGGCCTGCCACAGCGGGAGCTTCCCGGTGGCGATGTGGATGCCGCGCGACACGATGCGCGCGTTGGTGGTGTCGAGCGCCGACAGCCGCGACAACGGCACCGGGCCGTCGTCGTGCAGACCGCAGCACAGCAGCAGCAGGGTGCGCAGCCCGTCGTCGTACGGGCTGTCCGGGTCGTCGGCCAACTCGCGCAGCGCGTCCCACTGGACCTTGGCGTAGCGGCCGTCGTCCGTCCAGGTCAGGCATCCCGCGTACAACTCCGGGCGGCGCACGAATGTGCCCTCCTCGGTGAGGATGTACGCCGCGGCCTCCGCCGCCGGGTCGTCCGCGGCCCCCCGGTACAGCGCGGCCTCGATCACCTCCGACGACAGGGCCGGCACCGCCGCGCCCGCGCGGCGCCTGGCGGCGGCTTCCGCTCCCTCGTGGTCCGTGGTGCTGTGGTTCGTACTCATATGGCGCCTCCGCGCGCGCCGTACGAGGCGGGGAACGAACTGCCCTCGGTCTCACCCGCGTTGCCGACATACCCCGCAAGCGCGGCGCAGTACGCCGGCCTCCGTGCGTCCCTCACGTCCATCCGTCTCGGCCCTCCCGTCCCCGTCGTGCCAGCGAAGGCGCGATGGCCCTCAACGGAGAAGCCTAGAACGTGAAGACGGCATCTGCCGGATACCGTGGAAATGAACACGCTTTCCCCCGTGGGCGGTCCCCTACACCGGGCCCGCCGAAAACGGCCGAACTCCCGGTCCCCGCACGGCGCCTGTCACCCCGCCAGCGGGTACGGCACCGCCCGGCTGGAGTCGCGCACCACCAACTCGGGCTGCAGCACGATGCTCCGGTGCGCGTGCCCGTGCGGCGCGACGTCCTCGGTCTCGTCGAGCAGCAACTCGGCCGCGGTACGCCCGATGTGCGCGGCGGGCTGGCGCACCGACGTCAGCGGCACCACCGCCGCGGCGGCGAACTCGATGTCGTCGTAGCCGACCAGGGCGACGTCCTCGGGCACCCGCACGCCGGCCGCGTACAGCGCCTGCAACACCCCCAGCGCGAGCAGGTCGTTGGCGCAGAACACCGCGGTCGGCCGCGGTGTCAGGCCGAGCAGCCGTGCGCCCGCGTCCCGGCCCGAGGCGACGTCGAGCCGTTCGGCCTCGATGTGCACCACGGAGCCGTCCGGCAGGCCCGCCTCGCGTAGGGCGGCCTTCGCGCCGAGAAGGCGGTCGCGGACCTGCGTGAGGTGCCCCGAACCGGACACGTACACGATGCTCCGGTGCCCCGCGTCGAGCAGGTGCCGGCCGGCCAGCGTGCCGCCCATGACGTCGTCGACCGAGACCGAACAGCCGTCCGCGAACGGCAGCGTGCGGTCGACGAGCACGAACGGGATGCCCCGCGAGCGCAGCGCGTCGACGGCCCGGCCGCTGCCGTCGGCCGGCGTCACCAGCACGCCGCGCACACGCTGCTCCGCGAACAAAGCGAGGTAGTCGGTCTCTTCGTCGACGCTGCCGGCGCTGTTGCAGACCATCACGCCCAATCCGGCCGCCCGCAACGTGCGTTCGGCGCCCTTGGCGACGTCGGCGAAGAACGGGTTGGCCAGGTCGAGCACCAGCATCGCGACGATGCGGCTGCGGCCGGCCCGGAGGTGGCGTGCGGACTCGCTGCGGACGTAGCCGAGTTGGGCTATCACCGTGCGCACGCGCAGCCGCGTCTCCTCGGCGACCATCTCCGGATTGTTGATCACGTTGGAAACGGTCCCCACGGACACGCCCGCCTGGCGCGCGACGTCCTTGATGCCCACCTTGCCAGTCACCAGATGTCCCCGCTGCCTTTCCCCGCCCATATCCCACGCCGCGTACCGACCGCAAGGCGCCATCGTAGAGGTGGGCCTGATCGCGGCGGCATCCCGGTGCCGCCGAGGAACGGCGATTCATGCCAAAGTGCTAAAAAGCCGGTAAAAGGAAAAAACGCTGCGTAAACGTCATTTCGCCGCGCCTTAAGGCTCCGCGCCCGGACGATGCCACGACGCCGCCGACGCGAGTCCGTCCGCTCCCCGACCCGAGGGCGCCCGCACCGCCCGGGAGTTGCCCGCCGACCCCGCCCGGGACGGCCGCCACCGGCCGTCCCGCACGATCGTTCGGGCCGAGCCGGCCCCGTCCCGGACGGCAGGTCCGGGACGTCCGGGCCCGACGAACCGGGCCGCGGGACGTGTCGAATAACGGCCCGATCCCCGGGTAGCCGCAGGCACGTGAACCTGAGCTTCTTGCGAGAGATCTACGAAAACGACGGACCGTGGGCCACGGCGTACGTCGGGACCCGCCGCGATGTGGAGAACGCGCCCAAGGAGATCAGCCTGCGGTGGCGCGGACTTCGCACGCGGCTCGCGGAACGCGGCTGCGACGAGAAGACGCTCGCCGCGATGGACGCGGTGATCGGCAACGACCGCTTCCGGGGGCACCCCCACGGCCAGGCGGTCTTCGCGGCCCGAGGCAGAGTCGCCGGGGTCTACGAGCTGCCGGCCGAGCCGCCCCTGGACTCCGCGCACTACGGCGCTCTCCCGCACGTGATGCCGCTGTTGGCGCAGGTGGACGCCCCCGTGCCGTGCCTGGTCGTGCACGTCGACCGCACCGGCGCGGAACTGGTCGCGGAGGACGCCGACGGCAACGCGGCCGACCGAAGGGTCACCCCGGTGACGGACGACACCGCCCCGATCCACAAGGTGCAGGCCGGCGGCTGGTCGCATCCGCGTCTCCAGCGCCGGGCCGAGAACACGTGGGAGGCGAACGCGCGCGGCGTCGCCGAGGAGGTCGAGCGCACCGCCGCCCGGATCGGCGCCGACGTCATCGCCGTCGACGGCGACCCCCGGGCCCGCGGACTGCTCCGCGCCCACCTGGACCGGCCGTGGTCCGACCTGCTGGTCGAGGCCGAGGGCAGGAACGGGTCGACCGTGCGCGACGCCGTCGAGCAGGTCCGCGAGAATACGCGCGAAGCCCTCGCCGACCGGTTCTGCCGCCGCCGCGCTGACGGCGAAGGCAGCGTCGAAGGGCTCACCCCCACGGTGGAGGCCCTGGCCGCCGCCCGCGTCGACACCCTGATCCTGCACAACCACCCCGAGTCCACGGCACGGCTGTGGTTCGGCCCCGAGCCGGGCCAACTGGCGATGACGGAGGCGGAATTGCTCGCCCAGGGAGTCGCCGAGCCGCGGTGCGACCGCGCGGACGCCGTGTTGGTCCGGGCCCTGACGACGAGTGCCGCCGCACTCGAGGTGGTCGAGGAGCGCCACCTCGGCCTCAAGGAAGGCGTCGGCGCACTGCTGCGGCAGATGGAACGCGCCGAGGCGCTGCGCTGAACCCGGGGCGCTGAACCCTAGGGCCGGGGCCGCGGCCAGGGGCGTTCCGCGAGGCGTTCGATCGTGGTGTTGAAACGCTTGAGGTAGGCCGCCAACTCGGCGACGTCGTCGGCGTCCCAGTCGGCCAGCAGGCGGTCCAGGCCGCGGATCATCGTGGTGCGCTCGACGTCCAGGAGGCGCAGGCCTTCCTCGGTGAGGCGGAACTTGCGGGCGATGCCGCCCTCGGCGTCGGAAATGCGTTCGAGCAGGCCGCGGCGCAGCAGCGCGCCGGTCTTGCGGTTGAGCGTCGAGACGTCCAGACCGAAGGTCTCGCTGAGCTGCCGGAGCGACAGGGGGCCTTCGACCCGGATGCGGGTGAGCAGTACGTAGGCGCTGTTGTCGAGGTGGCCTTCGCCGCCCATGGCCCGCGCGGTCATCGTGAAGTGTCGGCCGAGCAGCATGGTTTCGTACTCGACCAGGTCCGTGGCCTTGTCCGCCATGCCTGTTCCTTTCCCGTTCCCGCGGCGGCGACGGCCGTCGGGTGCCCGCCCCGAGCGGCGACGGCGGCACGTGCGCACGCTCTGTTGTGCATCTTACACATGTTGTGCGTGCCGCATATTCTGTGTACTGTGCACATAATATGCAGGGCGCACACGGGCGTCCGACCTCGGGGAGGGACGCACGTGCACAGCCCGACGCCCACCCGAAAGCCCGGCGGCATCGTCGTCGTGCTGGCCTTCGCGGGCATCACCGCGTCGCTGATGCAGACGCTGGTCGTACCCCTCCTCGGTGACATGCCCCGCCTGCTGGGCACCTCCGCGTCGAACGCGACCTGGGTCGTCACCGCGACGCTCCTCGCGGGCTCGGTCGCCACGACCGTGCTCGGGCGGCTCGGCGACCTGTACGGCAAACGCCGCATGCTGCTGGTCTGCACCGTGCCGCTCATCGCGGGCTCGGTGGTCTGCGCCCTCGCCGGATCCCTCGCCACCATGATCATCGGGCGTGCCCTGCAAGGCATCGGCATGGGCATCGTCCCCCTCGGCATCAGCGCGCTGCGCGATCTCCTGCCGCCCGAGCGGCTGGGATCCGCGATCGCGCTGATCAGCTCGTCCCTCGGCATCGGCGGCGCACTCGGCCTGCCGCTCGCGGCGATCGTCGCGGAGCGCTCCAGCTGGCGCGCGCTGTTCTGGGGCGCCGCCGTGCTGGGCTGCGTCATCGCCCTGCTGATCTGGCTGCGCGTCCCGGCCACGCCGCCGCGCGCCAGCGGCACCTTCGACTTCGTCGGCGCCGGCGTGCTCGGCAGCGGGCTCATCTGCCTGCTGCTGTCGGTCTCGAAGGGCGCCGACTGGGGATGGACGAGCGGCACCACGCTGGGTCTCGGCGGCGCGGCCGTGGTCGTCCTGCTGACGTGGGGCTGGTGGGAACTGCGCACCAGGCACCCGCTGGTGGACCTGCGCGTGACCGCCCGCCCGCAGGTGCTGGTCACGAACGTCGCGTCGATCGCGCTGGGCCTGTCGATGTACGCGCAGGCGCTGATCCTGCCGCAACTCCTCCAACTCCCGAGGTCCACCGGGCACGGGCTCGGCCAGACGATGCTCGCGATGGGCCTGTGGATGGCCCCGGCCGGGCTCGTGATGATGCTGCTCTCCCCGGTCGGCGCGCGGCTGTCGGACGCCCGCGGGCCGAAGGTGACGCTCGTGGTCGGCAGCCTCGTCCTGGCTCTGGGCTACGGGAGTTCCGTCGTCATGCTCGGTTCGCCGTGGACCGTGATGATCGTCTCGGCGGTCTGCTCGATGGGCGTCGGGCTGGCGTACGGCGCGATGCCCGCGCTCATCATGGCGGGCGTCCCGGAGACGGACACCGCGGCGGCCAACAGCTTCAACACCCTCATGCGCTCGATCGGGACGTCGGTCTCGGCCGCGATGGTGGGCGTGGTCCTGTCCCAGATGACGGTCGAGCGCGGCGGGCTCGCGGTGCCGTCGGAGGGCGCCTTCCGGACCGGCATGCTCATCGGCTGCGCGCTCGCGCTCGTCGCCGCGGCGGTCGCGTCCGTGATCCCGGTGCGCCGGACCCGCCGCGCCCCCGGGTACGCCGTCGCCCCGGAGACGTCTCCCGCGACGGTGGCCTGACCTGCACACCTGGTGACGGGCGCGCACAACGGGTGGCGCGCGGCGGGCTAGGATACGCGCATGTCCCCCCAGCACCGCCGTGACCAGAGCGGCGAGTCTCCGACGCTCGCGCAGCGGGCGGTCCGCCGCCGCGTGGCGGGCCTGGAGGAGACCGCGCAGTCCGACGTCGAACGCCTGATGGAAGCCGGACTCGCGCTCATGGTCGAGAACGGCGGACGCCGCGGCCCCCGGGTGGCCGACATCGTGGCGGCGGCCGGGCTCTCCAACGACGCGTTCTACCGCTACTTCGGCAGCAAGGACGCCTTGGTCGAGGCGATCGTCGAGCAGGGCTCCCGCACGGTGGTCAGCTACGTCCGCCACCGCATCGCCGCGGCCGACGGCCCTCGCGAGCAACTCCACGCCGGCGTCGACGCGATCATGAAGCAGGCCTCCGACGCCGACCTGGCCAGCAAGACCCGCGCCGTCCTCAGCAACTCCACGATGGTCTCGTCCGGGACGACCACGGGCCCCCGCCACGGCACGGTCGCCCTCGTGGACGAACTCGCCGAGTTGTTCGTCGCCCCCGTGACCGGCGTGGGGGCCACCGACCCGGCCCGCGCCGCGCGGGTCATCGCGACGACGGCGGTCGCCTCCATGCAGTACTACCTGTTCCGAGGCGAAGTCCCCACCGAGGACGACTTGGCCCACCTCTTCGCCTTCACCGCCGCCGGTACGACGGCCGAACGGGACAGTTCCCCCACGGGCTGAACCGGCCGGTCCCGCCCCGCTCCCGTCGGCCGGGGGCACCGACGGCGCGAACCCCGCACCCGCGCACCCGGCGGACTCATCGGACGCCTTGCGCGGCGCGTTGCGGCACGTCGCTCCGACCAGCGGATCGGCCCCGCGCGGCCCGCCGGCGCCTTGCGCGCGACCGCTCTGCCGGGTGGGTCCCGGCGCGGACCGCCACGGTGATGTCGGCCCGTGGCGCGGCCCGCTTGCACGCCTCGTCCGCGGCCCCGGCCTGCACGCCCCGAGACCGCCCGGGGGCTGTGGTGTTCGCCACGGTGGGCATGCCGTGGCCCGGCGTCCGCGCGGGGTCTCCGATCCTCGCAAGATGAACATTCCTGGAGAGAAGAATGTCATTCTGCTATGTTGCGAAGGACATTCCACGCGTGCTCGCCGCCGCGTCGTGAAGTCGCCCGTATCACCGCCGAGGCAGAAGGAGCCGCCCGATGTGGGATTTCAGCACGGAACCTGAATTCCAGGCCAAACTCGACTGGGTGGCCAAGTTCGTCAAGGAGGAGGTCGAGCTGATCGACATCCTCTTCCCGGGCCACGGCGAGCCGTACGACCGGGACAGCGAGGTCTTCCACAAGGTCATCAAGCCCATGCAGCAGAAGGTCCGGGACCAGGGGCTGTGGGCCGCGCACCTGCCGCCGCACCTCGGCGGGATGGGCATGGGCCAGGTCAAGCTGGGGCTGCTCAACGAGATCCTCGGGCGGACCTCGTGGGCGCCGATGATCTTCGGCACCCAGGCGCCCGACTCGGGCAACGCCGAGATCCTGGCCCACTACGGCAACGAGCGGCAGAAGAAGGAATTCCTGGAGCCGCTGCTTGCCGGCAAGATCGTCTCGACGTACGCGATGACCGAGCCCACCGGCGGTTCCGACCCGGGCGGTTTCAGCTGCACCGCGGTCCGGGACGGCGACGAGTGGGTCATCAACGGCCAGAAGTGGTTCGCGTCGAACTACCCGTACGCCGCGTTCGTCATCGCGATGGTCATCACCGACCCCGACGTCCCCGTGCACCGCGGCTCGTCGATGCTGCTCATCCCCGCCGGCACCCCCGGTATGGAGATGATCCGCGGCACCGGCCTGAGCGGCGAGAAGCTCGGTGAGGAAGGCGCCCACGGCTACCTCCAGTTCACCGACGTGCGCGTGCCGGCGGAGAACTGCCTCGGCGAGCCCGGCGCCGGCTTCGCGATCGCGCAGACCCGCCTCGGCGGCGGCCGGCTGCACCACGCGATGCGCTCCATCGGCCTGTGCAAGCGCGCGCTGGAGATGATGACCGAGCGCGTGGTCAGCCGGACGACGCGCGGCAAGGTGCTCTCGGCGCAGCAGTCCGTGCGCCAGGACCTGGCCGACACCTGGATCCAGCTGGAGCAGTTCCGCCTCCAGACCCTGCACGCCGCGTGGCAGGTCGACCGCTCGAAGGAGACCGGCGACCCGGCGCACGCCGAGCTGGCGCGCCTGCACATCTCCGCGGTGAAGTCCGCGACCCCGAAGACGCTCGTCGACATCATGTACCGCAACATGCACCTGCACGGCGCGCTCGGTGCGTCGAACGAGCTGCCGATCATCCGCTGGTGGAACGCCGGTCCGGTGCTCGGCGTGGCGGACGGCCCGACCGAGGCGCACAAGGACGTCGTCGCGAAGCTGCTGCTCAAGCACGCCGTCCCGGCCGAGGACAAGCTGTTCGGTTCGGAGCACATCCCGACGCGCCTGGCCGAGGCCCGCGCGAAGTACGCGGACGTGCTCAAGGGAACGGACGGCGCCAAGTGACCGAATCCCCCAAGAAGCCGGACGCCCCCCTCGTCGACCTCGACCGCCTCAACCAGTGGTCGCAGCTCGGCGAACTCCCGGGCGAGGGGCCGGTCGAGTCCCTGACGCGCCTGACCGGCGGCGCGCAGAACCTGCTGTTCACGATGACGCGGGCGGACGGCACCGAGCTGGTCCTGCGCCGTCCCGGGCGGTACGCGGGCCCCGAGGCCGCGGGGCCGTTCATCCGCGAGAGCCGCGTTCTCACCGCCCTGTCCGGCACCGACGTGCCGCACCCGCGCCTGCACGGGTACAGCGTCGACGACTCGGTCATCGGCGTGCCGTTCTCCGTTCTGGAGAAGATCGACGGGTTCATGCCGAGGGGGCAACTGCCCGGCACGTACGGCACCGACCTCGAATGGCGCCGCAAACTCGCCTTCGAACTCGTGGGCGGGGCCGCGAAGCTCGCCGCGGTGAACCCGGACGATGTCGGTCTCGGCGACCTCAGCAAGACCGAGGACTGGGCCCAGCGCCAGGTCGCCCGCTACCTGCGGAACCTGCACGCGTACCGCGAGACCGAGGGATACCGCGAGACCGAGTCGCCCATGGTCGACCCGATCAGCGACTGGCTCAAGGCGAACGCGCCCGGCGACGTGCACATCGGCTTCGTGCACGGCGACCTCCAGTTCGCGAACGTCATGTTCAAGCACGACGCTCCCGAGCTCGCGGCGATCGTCGACTGGGAGATGACGAGCCTCGGTGACCCGCTGCTGGACCTGGCGTGGATCCTCACCGCGTGGCGCGAGGCCGGCGACCCGCCCGGCAGCGACCCGCAGCTCCAGCCGTGGGAGGGCATGCCGAGCCGGGCCGAACTGGTCGAGTACTACGGCAAGCTGACCGGCCGCGACACCACCGGCTTCCGGTGGTTCCAGGTGCTGGCGTGCTTCCGGCTGGCATCGCTGCTGGAGGGCAGCTACGTCCGTTCGCTGGGCGGCAAGATGGACGCCGGGCTCGGCCGAGGCCTGCACGACTACGCCGCGTGGCTGTGGACACTGGCCGCGCAGGAGGTCGGGTTGTGACCGAGCGGGACGTCCGGGAGGACACCGGGCAGCGCAAGGGCAGGGCCATCGCGATGACGGCGGACGAGCGCGACGCGTTCCTGCGCGAGGCGGCGATCTGCCGCGTCGCGACCGTCGGGGCCGAC
Source organism: Yinghuangia sp. ASG 101 (assembly GCF_021165735.1). Taxonomy (GTDB): domain Bacteria; phylum Actinomycetota; class Actinomycetes; order Streptomycetales; family Streptomycetaceae; genus Yinghuangia. Next base: position 6,823,983 of record NZ_CP088911.1, read on the forward strand.
GGCAGCCCGCACGCCACCGCGCTGTGGTTCGTGTGGGACGGCACCTCGCTGTGGCTCAACTCCCTGACCCGCAGCCGGCGTTGGATCGACCTGGAGCGCGACCCCCGCGTCAGCGTGGTCGTGGACGACGGCGGCAAGGACTTCCTGAGTCTGCGCGGCGTCGAACTCCAGGGCCGCGCGGAAGCCGTCGGAGAGATCCCCCGCACGGGCGAGCCGGTCGACGAACTCGTCGAGCCCGAGCGCCTGTTCGGCGACAAGTACGCCAACGGCGAGTTCCGCTACGACGGTCGCCACGGCTGGCTCCGCCTGACTCCGGAGAAGACGGTCAGCTGGGACTTCGCCAAGCTGCGCCGCTGACGATCTCGACCACGAACACCCGCTGCACCCGGAATATCCCGGGTCCAGCGGGTGTTCACCCGCACCCCGCAGGTTCACCCGCCGAGATCGGCGACGATATCGCTGACCTTGCGAAAGAGCCGGGTGTCTCCGGCGATGCGTTTGAACCCGTACCGCTCGTAGTACGTTGCGGCACCTTCGTCGATCGCGTCGACCAACACGAATCGTGCCGCCACGAGTCGTACTGCCTGAGCGATGTGCTCCAACGCGTCGGCGAGGAGGACACCGCCGAGATTGCGGCCCTGCAAGGTCTTGTCGAGCGCGAGTCGGGCGAGCAGGACCGCAGGCGACTGGTCGGGGCTGCCTCTTCGCATGCGGGAAGAAGGCAGTTCCTCCTTCTCGACGATGTGTCCGGCAAGGGAGAAGTACGCCAGGACGTTTGCACCGTCGTGTCCGCACCACACGAACGTTCGCGCGGTGTTGTCGCGTGTGGTGTGCCGAGCACTGTCGCGTAACCACAGGTTCAGTTCGGGCCTGCCGCAGTCGAACGTGTCGAGCACGTGGTCGTCGCCCAACGGCATTGATTCGTACACGTGCGGTGCCTCGCTACTTCCGTTCGATGATGGCGCGGCGGCGCCGCGCGGCCTCGGCCAAGGGCTTGTTGCGCTCGGCCGGAACATCCAGCGAGGCGATCATTGCCTCGTAGAAGTCCGCTGGAACCACGGTTACTTGCTCGCGGCGCAGGACGTCCTCGGCCGCTTGCCGGGTGGCTTCCAACACGAACGCCGTGGTGGTGACCCTGCTGGCACGTGCGGCGCGCTCGAACAACTGCTTGTCCTGTGGGGCGATGCGAAGTTCGAGCCGGGAAGTTCCGGCGGTGGTGCGTCGACCGGTCCTGGGGAGTGTCGGTGGTTTCGGGTGGTGGGACGTCGAGTGCTTTGTTGTTTCGGCGCTCACGATGGGTTCTCCGGTCCGCGGGAGCGAGGTGCCGCCCTGCTCCCGCGTGAGAGGCGATTCGGCTGTACGTACACCGTACGTACAGGACCGTGAGATGGGCAAGCCCGCTGCGGGCAGGGCTGGTGGGTGACTAGGGGAGTAGGTTATGTTTGCGCAAACATTCCCTCCGAAGGCATCAGGCGACGTGAAGGGCGGGTGTATGGCCGGCTCTCGGAAAGCCGCACCCAAGGCGCGGCTCGGGGCGGCGCGGGCGTCCATGGCGGATGTCGCGGCGTTGGCCGGGGTCTCGGCGCAGACGGTGTCGCGGGTCGTCAACGGCAGCGCGCGGGTCGATCCGGAGACCGAGTCCCGGGTGCGGCGGGCGATGCGGGAGGTCGGGTACCGGCCGAACACCGCCGCGCGGGCGTTGGCGACCGGGCACAACCGGATGATCGGCGTCATCAGCTTCGACCTGCGGACGTACGGCAACGCCCGGGCGCTGGAGGCGGTCGTCGAGGCCGCGCAGGGCCGGGGGTATTCGGTGCATGTCGTGACCGCGCGCGAGCACACCGGCGCGGCGGTGGGGGAGGCGTTCGACCGGGTCGGGCGGCACGACGTGGACGGGGTGATCGTCCATCAGGCGGACGTGCTGGACGCCCGGTTGGCGCTGCCGAGCGGTATGCCGGTGGTCGTCATCGACGGGGACGAGGACAACCGGCTCCCGGGCGTGCAGACCGACCACGGCGCGGGCGCGGCCTCCGCGGTCGAGCACCTGCTCGGGCTGGGGCACCGCACGGTCGTCCACCTCGCGGGCCCGGAGGGCTCGTTCCCCGCGCGCCATCGCGCCCGGGCGTGGCGGCGGGTACTCGACGCCGCCGGGCGCCCGGCACCGCGCGCGGTGCACGGCGACTGGACCGCGGAGAGCGGGTACCGGCTGGGCCGCGCGCTGGCCGAAGACCCGGACACGACGGCGGTGTTCGTCGCGAACGACCAGATGGCCCTGGGTCTGCTGCGCGCCCTGCGGGAGGCCGGGCGCGACGTGCCCGGGGACGTCAGCGTCGTCGGTTTCGACAACATCCCCGAGTCGGCGTACTTCCCGCCGCCGCTGACCACCGTGGACCAGGACTTCGCGGCGATCGGGCAGGCGAGCGTACGGCTGCTGCTGGACCAAGTGCCGGCCGGGGGGAGGCCGTCACCGGGCACGGAGCACGTCGCGCCGCGCCTGGTCGTGCGGCGGAGCACGGCGGCTCCGGCGGGGCACGAGCCCCCTCGACCATGAAGGCGGAGTCATGCAACGCGTGACGACGCGGCTCGCGGACGGCCGCGAACTGCTCTACTACTTCGACGGCCCGGTCCCGGGGGACGGCGTGCCGGCGGACCGCCGCGACCTCGCGCCACACCGGCCCGTGTCCGAACTGCGGTACGACGCCCTGCGCGACGAATGGGTGGTCGTGGCCACCCACCGGCAGGGCCGGACGCATCTGCCCGGCGACGACGCGTGCCCGCTGTGCCCGTCCACGGCCGACCGGCTCTCGGAGATTCCCGCGCGCGGGTACGACGTGGCGGTCTTCGAGAACCGGTTCCCATCCCTCGCCGCAGCCGCCGGCCGGGCGAGCCGAACGCCGGGGCGGACCCCCGACACGCCGGGGCTGTTCGCGGTGCGCGGCGGCAGCGGCCGGTGCGAGGTGGTGTGCTTCACCAGCGACCACGAGGCGTCGTTCGCCGACCTGCCCGCGAAGCGGGTGCGCACGGTCGTCGACGCGTGGTGCGACCGCACCACCGCGTTGTCCGAACTCCCCGATGTAGAACAGGTCTTCCCCTTCGAGAACCGCGGGGAGGAGATCGGCGTGACCCTGGCGCACCCGCACGGCCAGATCTTCGGCTACCCCTTCGTCACGCCGCGCACCCGCCGGATGCTGGCGAACGTGCGCGACCACCGGGAACGCACCGGACGGAATCTCCACGAGGACCGGCTCAACGCCGAACTCGCCCACGGCGTCCGCCTGGTGGCGCGCACGGAACGCTGGGCCGCGTTCGTACCGGCCGCCGCGCGGTGGCCGTTCGAGGTCCACCTGTATCCGCTGCGGCACGTACCGGACCTGCCGGCCCTCGACGGCGCCGAGCGCGACGACCTCGCCGTGGTGTACCCGGAGATCCTGCGCGGTCTGGACCGGGTCTTCGGGGTGCGCATGCCCTACATCGCCGCATGGCACCAGGCGCCCGTCCGCCGCGACCGCGAATCCGCGTGGCTGCACCTGGAGTTGTTCTCCACCCGGCGCGCCCCCGGGAAGTTGAAGTACCCGGCCGGGTCCGAGTCCGGCATGGACGTCTTCATCAACGACATCGCTCCCGAGCACGCCGCGGCGCTGCTGCGCGGCGACGAGGAGGCCGCGTGATGCGGGTCATGGTGACCGGCGGCGCCGGGTACATCGGATCGGTGACCACGGCGATGCTGCTCGCGGCGGGCCACGAGGCCACCGTGCTGGACGACCTGTCCACCGGGCACCGCGACGCCGTCCCGGACGGCGCGCGGTTCGTCGAGGCGGATGTGCGCGCGGCCGGCGACGTACTCGCGCGCGAACCCTTCGACGCCGTACTGCACTTCGCCGCGCGCTCCGTGGTCGCCGACTCCGTCGCGGACCCCGCCGCCTACTGGCACGCGAACGTCGGCGGCACCACCGCCCTGCTGGACGCGGTCCGCGCGCACCGCGTGCCGAGGTTCGTCTTCTCCTCGACCGCCGCGGTCTACGGCGACCCGGCCGAAGTCCCGATCGCCGAGACGTCCGCGACCCAGCCGACCAATCCGTACGGTGCGACGAAACTCGCCGTGGACCACATGATCGGCTCCCACGCGACCGCGTACGGGCTCGCCGCGGTGTCGCTGCGCTACTTCAACGTCGCGGGCGCGCACGGGGACTTCGGCGAACGGCACGCCCGCGAGACGCACCTCGTCCCGCTCGTGCTGGAGGTCGCCCGGGGGCTGCGCGAGCACATCGTCGTCCACGGCACCGACTGGGACACCCCGGACGGGACGTGCGTCCGCGACTACATCCACGTCGCCGACCTCGCCCGGGCGCACGTGCTCGCCCTCGACGCCGCGACGCCCGGGCGGCACGAGGTCTGCAACCTCGGGAACGGCGTCGGGTTCTCCGTCCGCGACGTCATCGAGACCGCACGGCGGGTGACGGGTCGGGAGATCCCCGAGCGGCAGGGGCCGCGCCGCGCGGGCGACCCCGCCGTCCTGGTCGCCGCGGCCGACCGCGCCGCCGCGTTCCTCGGCTGGCGGCCCGAACACCGCGACCTGGCCGGGATCATCGCCGACGCGTGGGCGTTCCACCGTGCTGACGAGCGAACGGGCCCCGCGGCGGCCGTCGCGGGCACGGCCGAGGCGGGGCCGGAGGGGTCGTGACGCCGCGCGCCTTCGCCGAGGTCCTCGGCCGGCCTCCCACGCTCGCGTGGCGCGCCCCCGGCCGCGTCAACCTCATCGGCGAACACACCGACTACAACGGCGGGTTCGTGCTTCCGGCGGCGATCCCGTACGGTGTCACCGCCACCGTCGCCGCGCGCGCCGACGACCTCGTGCGCGTCGCGTCCGCGCAATTCCCGGGACCGCCCGCCGTCGTCCGGCTCGCCGACCCCGAGCCGGGCACGGTGCCGGGCGGTGCCGCATACGCCGTGGGCGTGGTGCGGGAGATGCGCCGCCGCGGGCTGCCGGTGGCCGGTGTCGACATCCACCTCGACGGGGACGTGCCGCAGGGCGCCGGGCTGTCGTCGTCGGCCGCGCTCGCGTGCGCGGTGACCGGGGCCCTCGACGCCTTGTGGGGGCTGGGGCTGCCGGTGCCGGCCCTGGTCGACGTCGCGCGTCGCGCCGAGAACGACTTCGTGGGCGTGCCGTGCGGGGCGATGGACCAGTCCGCCGCGCTGCTGTCCCGTGCCGGGCACCTGCTGTTCCTCGACACCCGTGACATGACCTTCCGTCACATTCCGTTCGCTCCCGAGCGGTTCGGGCTCGAACTCCTCGTGATCGACACGCGTGCCCCGCACCGGCTCGTGGACGGCGCGTACGCCCGCCGCCGCCGCGAATGCGCCGAGGCGTGCCGGGCCCTCGGCATCGCGTCCCTGCGCGACCTCGCAACCGACGACCTCCCGGCCGCGCTCGCCGGCCTGGACGACCGGATCGCGGCACGCGTCCGGCACGTCGTCACCGAGAACGCCCGCGTCCTCGCCACGGTGGCCCTGCTCACCGAGGGCGCCGACCCGCGCCGCGTCGGGCCACTGCTCGACGCCGCCCACCGCTCGCTCCGCGACGACTACGAGGTGAGCGGCACCGAGCTCGACACCGCCGCCGCGGCGGCCGTCGCCGCGGGGGCGTACGGGGCACGCATGATCGGCGGCGGGTTCGGCGGCTCGGTGCTCGCGCTCGTCGACGCCGCGCGCCGACCGCAGATCGCCGAGGCCGTACGAACGGCCGCGGCGCGCACGGGACTTCCCGAACCACGCTGCCTCACCGTCACCGCGGCACCCGGTGCCGGGCCGGTGCCGCCCGAAGGGCGCCGTGGGTGACCCGGGAGCCGCCCGGGTCGCGCGACCACACGACAGCGCGCCGCATCCGGGAACCACGCCTCCCCGCATGACCGTTCCGGCGGCGACAACCGCGTCCGCCGGAGATCATCCTGAGAGCGGCACGCCCCGACCACCACCACCGCACGCGGAACGAGGACGCGAGTCATGTCGACGACGGTCACCCGCCGCCCCTTCGGTGCCGCACCCGACGGAACCCCGGTGGAGCGTTGGACCATCGAAAGCCCCGGCGGGCCGGGCGCGTCCGAGATCGCCGTGCTGACGTACGGCGGCATCCTGCACGCGTGCCGCGTCCCGGACCGCGACGGCGTGCTCGGCGACGTCGTCCTCGCACTGCCGTCGGTCGACGCGTACGCGGCGGACGAGGCCTACCTCGGCGCGCTCGTCGGCCGCTACGCCAACCGCATCGCCCACGCCCGATTCTCCCTGGACGGAACCGAGTTCCGCCTCCCGGCCAACGAGGGCACCACCACACTGCACGGCGGTCCCGACGGGTTCCACCGCCGCGTCTGGGCCGCGGCCGGCTTCGACGACGCCGACCGCGCGGGCGTGGTGCTGCGACTGCGCAGCCCCGACGGCGACATGGGATTCCCCGGCGACCTGGACGTCGAGGTCACCTACAGCCTCGACCGAAACGGCGTTCTCGGCATCGCGTACCGGGCCACGACCGACCGGCCGACGGTCGTCAACCTCACGCAGCACGCCTACTGGAACCTCGCGGCGGGCGGGCCCGTCGACGGCCACGAACTCGCCGTCGACGCCGACGCGTACCTGCCCGTCGACGCCGCCGCGATCCCGCTCGGCGCGCCCGCGCCCACCGCGGGAACGCCGTTCGCGCTGGGCGGGAAGCTCGTGGACGCGCTGCGTGACACCCACCCCGGCATCGCCGCGGCGCGAGGCGTCGACCACTGCTTCGTGCTGCGCGGCGGGCGCACGACGCGGCCCCGCCCGGTCGCCCGCCTCGCCGACCCGGGGTCGGGCCGGGTCATGGAGACGTGGACGACGGAACCGGGGATCCAGGTCTACACCGCGAACCATCTCGGGCCCCCGCACGGCCCGCACACCGCCGTCTGCCTGGAGACCCAGCACTTCCCCGACGCGCCCAACCGGCCGGAATACCCCTCGACGGTGCTGCGTCCGGGGGAGGTCTTCCGGTCGGCGACCGAGTACCGCTTCGGGACCGCGGCCCGGTGACAACGCCCGTCGTGCCGTGCGCGTGATCTCGAACACCGGTGCGGTGGACGGCACTTCACGGTCTGTCGGGGGACGCCGGGCGAACGGCCGTCCCGCGGGGCCGGCTATCCCGCGAACGCCGGGAGCGGCAGCCCCTGTCCGGCGTCCGCCAGCACCAGCAGCGACCCCGACAGCGGATCCGGATCGGCCAACCCCACCCGCGCGGTGGTGATGTACAGGTCGGTGAGACCGGCGCCGCCGAACCCGCACGCCGTCGGGCGCGGGACCGGGAGCCGGATCTCGCGGTCGAGGCGGCCGTCGGGGGTGTAGCGCCGGACCGCGCCGCCGTCCCACAGCGCGACCCACACCGCGCCGTCGGCGTCCACGGTCAGGCCGTCCGGCGACCCGGCACCGTCCTCCACCGCGACCCACGGACGGCGGTCCCGGGCACGGCCGTCGGCGTACGTGAACACGTCGACGCGCCCGGTGGGGGAGTCGACGTAGTACATGAGCCCGCCGTCGGGGCTCCAACCGGTGCCGTTGCTCACCGCGGCGTCCGGGACGACGACCGACACCGAGCCGTCGGCGCCGATCCGGGTCAACGCGCCGCCGCCGGGCGCCTCGTCGTACCGCATCGTGCCGGCCCACAGCGCGCCGTCCGGTGCCACGGCGGCGTCGTTGCCCCGGCGGCCCGCGACCGGGTCGTGGTGCAGCCACGTGAAGCCACCGGCGGTGTCGTACAGCCCGATGCCGTCGCGGAGGTTGACGACGAGGCCGCCGCCGGCACGCGGCTTGGCCGCGCCCACGTGCTGCTTCGCGGCGAACGCGTGGTCGGTGCCGGACACGGGGTCGTAGGCGTGCACGCGCGCGCCGAGGATGTCGACCCACAGCAGCCGCCGCGCGACCGGATCCCACGTGGGCCCCTCGCCGAGTTCGGCGGCGGCGCGCAGCACTTCGTCGACGGCGTGGCTCATCCGGACCTCCGGTATCCCAGTCGGGCGGACAGCTCCTCGGCCCCCGAGGCGGCCAACCGCCGCAGTTCCTCGCGGCGTTCGTCGTTCCACCGCAGCGTCGGAACCGAGATCGACAGCGCCGCGACGACGTCGCCCGCGTGGTCGCGCACCGGCGCGGCCACGCAGGACACGTCGGCGTTGGACTCGCGGTCCTCCGACGCGGTGCCGCGCTCGCGCGCCGCCGCCAACTCCGCGAACAGGGCGGGCGTTTCGGTGATGCTCCGGGCGGTCATCGCGGGCAGGGGCACGCCTTCGGGGAGGCGTGCCCGCAACGCGTCGTCGGACAGCGAGGCCAGCAGCATCTTGCCCACCGCCGTGCAGTGCGCGGGCAGGCGGCGGCCGGTCGCGGAGACCATGCGCACCGCGTGCGTCGAGTCGACCTTCGCGATGTAGACGACGTCGGTGCCCTCCAGGACCCCGATGTGCACGGTCTCGCCGCACAACTCCGCGACGCCGCGCGCGACGTGCCGGCCCTCGGCGGCCAGGTCGAGGCGTTCGGCGTAGCTGCTGCCGAGCTGGTGAACGCGGACGCCCAGCCGGTAGCCCGAGGGCTCCTGGACGAGGTAGCCCCGCGCGACCAGTGTCACCAGCAACTCGTGCACCGTGGTGCGCGGCAGGCCGAGCCGCCGCACGATCTGCGGTGCGGACAACGGGTCTTCCGCATCCAGGAACAGCTCCAGGATGTCCAACGCCCGGGTCACCGCGGGCGTGAGCCTGGCCACTACGCCCCGCTCTCCGCGGGGACGCCGCGGGCGGCGGGGGCGGCGGGGGCGGAGACCGCCGGGGCGGGCACCGGGAACCGCCGCAGCTCGCCGGGCCGTCGCGCGCCGGGCGGCGACATGCCGTCCGCCGCGCCGTGGCGCTCCAACAGGTCGAGCACCAGCCGCCCGCGCCGGACCCGTTCGCGTGCGGTGGCGCGCACGGTCTCGCCCAGGTGCGCGCCGGACGGGTAGAGCCCCGGGGCCTTCGACAGGCCGAACTTCAGGTACAGCGGGGCGCCGCGCCGGATGAGTTCGGCCGCGTCGTACATCCGCACGTAGCCGCCGAGGTCGTCGGGGGCCTCGACGTAGAGGTCCATCGGCGCGCGGCTGACCCGGCGGATCTCGGTCAGGTGATCCAGCGTCAGGTCCGACGGGATGTTGATCGAGTCGCCGCCGAGGTGTTCGAAGACCGCGTACGACGCGGGGTTGACCGGGCCGATGAGCGCGGACACCTTGAACGTGGTGTCGGCGGGCAGGACACCGGCGACGCGCAGTCGGTGCAGCGTCCACAGCACGCCCTCGTCCGCGACCAGCAGGCATGTCACGCCCAGTTCGGTCGCCCGCACGGCGTCCTCGACACACCCGGCGAGGGCGTCGTGGCCGCGGGCCCGCAGACCCGTGCCGCCGGACGGCGTGCGCGTGCCCGCGCCGATGTCCCACGTGCCGCGCGGGCCGGTGAACAGGCACAGTTCGATGTCGCGCGCGGCGCACATGCCGACCATGTCGGCGATCTCGGCGTCGGTCAGCATCCAGACGCCGCTGCCCTGGCTGACCCGGTGGACCGGGACGCCGAGGCGCGCCGACTCCTCCAGGACCACACTCAGGGCCTCGGGGCCTTCCACGGACGGCACTTCGGTACGCCACAGGCCGCCGTCCGGGAAGGCGTGCGGCGACGCGTCGGCGGGATCGGCGGCGGGGGCGGCGAGTCCGACCGCGGCGAGCGGTCGTTCGCCGGGGCGCCTGCGGCCCGACGACGGGGCGGGGGGCGAGGAGGACATGGGCTCGGCGGCCATCCTTGCGCGTGAGGGTGACGGGGCGTCACCGGCGGTGGAGGGAACGGGAGTCACGGGGACGGCTCCGGGACGGCCCCCGGGAACAGCAGCACCTTGCCCACCTCCGGATCGTCGGCGCCCACCAGTTCGATGGCGCGGGCGAACTCGGTCACCGGGAACCGGTGGGTGACCAGGTGCGACGGGTCGAGCAGCCCGGCCGCGAAGGCGCGTACGGCGTGCGCCCACGCGGCGGGTGTCGCGCCGAAGACGGTGCGCACGTCCAGTCGGCGCACCACGAGGTCCGTCGGGTCGAGCCCCGCGGCGCCGGAGCCCGCGATGCCGGTGAGGACGAGGCGGCCTCCGCGCCGCAGCATCCCGGCGGCGGCTCGCGCGCTGCCGGGCGACCCCGCGGCCTCCACGACGACGTCGAACTCGCCGGGTGCGCTGCCGGGTTCGGTGAACGCGGTGGCGCCGCACCGCCGGGCGCGGTCGGCGTGCGCCGCGTGCCGGCCCACCGCGAGGAGTTCCGCGGGGGAGGAGGCCGCGAGCAGTTGGAGGGAGAGCAGGCCGAGTGTCCCGGTGCCGACGACGGCGACCCGTTCCCCCGGGCGCACGTCGGCGCGCAGGGCCGCCGCGGCGGCGCACGCGGCGGGTTCCAGCAGGGCCGCCGCGGTCGGGTCGGCGTCGTCGGGCAGCACGTGCAGCAGCCGGGCCGGCACGGTGACGGTGTCCGCCATCGCCCCGGGCAGCGTGAAGCCGGTCTCCTCGTAGCCGGCCGTGCACAGGCTGGTCTCACCGGCCCGACACCGGTCGCACACCTGGCAGTTGCGAAAGCCCTCGGCGACGACCCGGCGCCCGGTGAGGGCGTCCGACACCCCTTCGCCGACCGCCTCGACGGTCCCCGACCACTCGTGTCCGGGGACGACCGGGTAGCGGACGTACCCTTCGGGCCGGGTGCCGTGGAACACCTCGCGGTCGCTGCCGCAGATGCCGACCGCGTGGACGCGGACCAGCACGTCGCCGGGTTTCGGCGCGGACGCCGTATAGGCGGTCATCCGCGACTCGCCGGGGCGGTCGATCACGAGGGCCTGGGCCCTGGGGCTGAAGTTCATCGCCGTGCCTCCGGGTCGCGCTTTTCCCATCCGTCCGCCCACAGGTCGAAGTGGGCGCGCTGCTGCGGGAATTCCGCGGCAGCGTCGGCGTCGAAGGTGACGCCGAGGCCGGGGGTGTCGTTGATCTCGAAATAGCCGTCGACGACTTCGGGCGCGCCGGTGACGACGCTTTTGATGCCCGCGTCGGCGAAGTCGTTGAAGTGTTCCAGGATCTTGAAGTTCGGTGTGCTGAATCCGAGGTGCAGCGAGGCGGCGGTCAGCACCGAGCCGCCGACGTTGTGCGGTGCGACGAGCATGTAGTGCGTTTCGGCGGTGGCCGCGAGCTTGCGCGTCTCCAAAATGCCGCCGATGTGGCCCACGTCGGGCTGGAGGATGTCGGCGGCCTGCGAGGCGAACAGCTCGCGGAACTCGACGCGGTCGTGGATGCGTTCGCCGGTCGCCACCGGAATGTCGACCCGGTCGGCGACCTTGGCCAGGGCCCGCAGGTTCTCCGGCGGCACCGGCTCCTCCATCCACGCGGGACGGAACGGCGCCATCTCGCGGGCGAGGCGCACCGCCGTCGCGGGGCTGAACCGGCCGTGCATCTCCAGCATCAACTCGGTCTCCGGGCCGATCGCGTCGCGGACCGCCTCGATGAGCGACACCGCGTACATCGTCTCCGCGTACGGCAGTTCGAGGTGCCCGGCGCCGAACGGGTCGATCTTCAGGGCCCGGTAGCCGCGCGCGACGACCGCGCAAGCGGCCTCGGCGTACGCCTCCGGGGTGCGCTCGGTGGTGTACCAGCCGTTGGCGTACGCCTTGACGCGGTCGGTGACCTTGCCGCCCAGCAACTGCCAGACGGGCACCCCGAGGGCTTTGCCCTTGATGTCCCAGCAGGCCGTCTCGACGCACGCGATGCCGGACATGACGATCTCGCCGGCGCGCCCGTAGTCGCCGTACTTCATGCGGCGCACGAGGTCCTCGATGGCGAACGGATCCGACCCGAGGATGTGGTTGGTCCCGGCCTCGGCGAGATAGCCGCGCAACGCGTCGGTGTGGCCGAGCATGCGGGTCTCGCCGACGCCGGTCAGCCCCTCGTCGGTGTGCACGACCACGTACGTGAGGTTCCGCCAGGGCGTGCCGACGACGTGCGTTTCGACCCGCGTGATGCGCATGGACGGGCCTTTCCCGGCGCGAGGGCCGCTCGACCGAACCGGTGTCCGGTAGGGAGGGTAGGGCACTCCCGGACCGTTTGTTCGAAATCTCGACAGTGGTTCGAAATGCTGACGAGACGCTAGGCTCCCCGGCAACCACCTGTCAACGGAAGAGAAGGGCGTTTCCGTGTCCGGAACCCCCGTATGGAGCGTCGACCCGCGTACCGGAGAACAGCGTGCGCACGTCGCCGCGGAAGCCTCGGCCGCGGACGTCGACGCGGCCGTCCGCGCCGCCCACGCCGCGCGCGGCGCCCTCGCGGACCGCCCCACCCGCGCCGCGTTCCTGCGTTCCGCGGCCGACGAACTCGACGCCGCACGCGAGGGCATCGTGGCCGCCGCCGATGCCGAGACCGCGCTGGGGGCCGCCCGTCTGAACGGCGAACTGGCCCGCACCCGCACCCAGTTGCGCGCCTTCGCGGACGTCGTCGACGCCGGCGGATTCCTCGACGTCATCATCGACCACCCCGACGACGCGATCGTGCCGCCGGTGCCCGACCTGCGCCGCTACAAGGTCCCGCTGGGCGTGGTCGCGGTCTACGCCGCGTCCAACTTCCCCCTCGCGTTCTCCGTCCCCGGCGGCGACACCGCCAGCGCGCTCGCGGCCGGCTGCCCGGTCGTCGTCAAGGCGCACCCCGACCACCCCGAGACGTCCGAAACGGTGCTGGCCGCGCTGCGCAAGGCCGCGGGCGCACACGGCCTGCCCGACGCCGTCGTCGGGCTGGTGCACGGCTTCGACGCCGGGCTCGCGCTGATCCGCCACCCGCTGGTCGCCGCCGCGGGCTTCACCGGCTCGGTACGCGGCGGGCGCGCGCTGTTCGACGCCGCCGCCGCGCGTCCGAACCCCATTCCCTTCCACGGCGAACTCGGTTCTCTCAACCCCGTCGTCGTCACCGCCGCCGCCGCGGCCGACCGCGCCGACGAGATCGGCGCCGGCCTCGCCGCGTCGATGACGCTCGGCGTGGGCCAGTTCTGCGTCAAGCCGGGCCTGGTGCTCGTGCCCGGCGGCGGCGACGGCGACCGCCTCGTCGACGCGCTCGTGCGTGCCGTGGCCGCGACGGCCCCCGGTGTCCTGCTCGACCACCGCATGCGCGACAACTTCCTCGCGGGGACCGCCGCGCGCCTCGCCCTGCCCGGGGTCGACGCGCCCGTCCCGGCGGGTGCCGACGGCGACCACGGCGTCCGCGCGGGTGTCCTGACCGTGCCCGCCGACCTGCTCGCCGCGGCCGACACCCACGACGCCCTGCTGGAGGAGTGCTTCGGCCCGGTCACGGTCGTCGCGCGCTACGCCGACGACGCGCAGGCGCACGCCGTACTCGACCGCCTGCCGGGCAACCTGACCGCCACCCTGCACGTCTCTCCGCGCGAATCCGAGGGTGCCGGGGACGTCCGCGAACTCCTCGCCAGGCTCACCGAGTTGGCCGGGCGCGTGGTCGTCGACGGATGGCCGACCGGGGTGGCGGTGGCACCCGCGCAGCACCACGGCGGGCCGTACCCGTCGACGACCTCCACCTCGACCTCGGTCGGCACGACCGCGATCGAACGCTGGCTGCGGCCGGTCGCGTACCAGAGCACGCCGGAGGCCCTGCTGCCGCCCGAGCTTCGCGACGCGAACCCGCTGGGGCTGCCCCGGCGCGTCGACGGGCGCCGGGAGGGCTGACCGCCGGGGATCCGGAAAAGCCGCGTCCACCACGGGACTCCCGGGTCCCGGCGGGGTGCTTCCGGCAAGCCCCCGTCTTGTGTGCCGACCGGCGCCAGATTAATGTTCTACATGACCAGAATATTATTCTTGCGGTTGGTCGGGCCGGGCACAGCGTTCGGGAAGGCCGGCGGGAGGAGCACTGTGGGCTTCGCGGACGAACTCTTCGACTTGACCGGCAAGGTCGTCCTTGTCACCGGCGGCAGCAAGGGCCTCGGCCGCGAGATGGCGTTCGGCGCCGCGCGCTGCGGCGCGGACATCGTCATCGCCAGCCGCAACCACGACGCCTGCGCCGAGGTGGCCCGGGAGATCGAGGCGGAGACCGGGCGGAAGGCGATGCCGTACAGCGTGCACATCGGCCGCTGGGACCAGCTCCCCGGCCTGGTCGACGCGGTGTACGAGCGCTTCGGCCGACTGGACGTGCTGATCAACAACGCCGGGATGTCGCCGCTGTACGACTCGCTCGAATCGGTGTCCGAGAAGCTGTTCGACTCCGTCATGAACCTCAACATGAAGGGCCCCTTCCGGCTCTCCGTGCTGGTCGGCGAGCGGATGGCGGCGGCGGGCGGCGGGTCGATCGTCAACGTGAGTTCGACCGGGTCGATCCGCCCGAACGCCGGGATCCTGCCGTACGCGATGGCCAAGTCCGCCCTCAACACCATGACCGAGGGGCTGGCCAAGGCGTACGGCCCGACCGTCCGCGTCAACACCCTCATGTCCGGGCCGTTCGACACCAGCGCCCACGACTGGGAGCCCGAGTCGCTCGCCGAGGGCGTCCGCCCGCACGCGCTCCAGCGCATCGGCACACCGTCCGAGATCATCGGCTCGGTGCTCTACCTGATCTCGGACGCGTCCAGCTACACCACGATGGCGACGCTGCGCGTGGACGGCGGCATTCCGTAGACCCGGCCGGCCCCGACGGCCGCGCGTTCACGATTCCGCGGGCAGGCGGTCCTCCTCCGGTTCCGCCTGCCCGGCGTCGACCTCGTCCAGGCCCGTGCGCCTCGGAATCAGCAACGCGGCCCCCGCGGCGAGCAGCGCGACGCCGCTGATCACCCAGAACGCGTTCGTGAACCCGGCGTCCCGGTAGAACAGCACGTCGTGGTGCACCGCACCGTCGCGGGCCATCACCACGAACGTGACCTGGAGGACCACCGCCTGCACGATGCCCTGCATCATCGACTGCGCGCCGTTGCCGAGCGCCTGCTCCTGGGGTGACACCGCCTCGATGACCAGGATCGGCACGACCGCGACGATCATCCCCAGGCCCAGCGCGCCCACGATGCCCACGAGCATCAGGTGCGTCGCGGAGTGGTGGAACTGCGCGGTCAGCGCGAACGCGATCGCGAACAGCAGCGAACCGCACGACAGCAACCGGCGCGCGTCGATGCGCCGGGCGAGCGCGCCCGTCGTCACCGCCACCACCAGCACGAGAACGCTGCTCGGCACGTTGATCACGGCGTTCTTCGTCGCCGAGAAGCCCAGCCCGTCGGAGAAGCCCGGAACCCCGGGCATGAGGGCCAGCAGGTAGAGGACCGTGCCGACGGTGTACGCGGTGCCGGCGGCCAGCGACGTCGCCAGCAGGGTCGTCCAGACCGGTCGCCGCGACAGCAGCGACAGCGGGAACATCGGATGCGCCACGCGGCCTTCGACGACCACGAACGCGACGAGCGCGAGCAGGCCGCCGCCGACGAACGCGAACGTGCGCCCGCTGGTCCAGCCCCAGTCGGAGCCCTCGCCGAGCCCGTATACCGCCGCGGTGAGTCCGCCGCCGAGCAGCAGCCCGCCGGCCCAGTCGACCGGGGTGCGTTCTTCGCGTACGGGGCTCTCCGGCACGAAGAGCGTCATCGCCACCAGGCTGAACGCGGTCGCCACGACCATGAACCACAGCGCGCCCCGGAACCCGAAGTCGTCGATCAGCCACGCGGACAGGAACGGCCCGCCCACGGCGACCAGCCCGACGCTGCCGCCCAGCAGCCCGCTCGCCGGGCCGACCAGGTGGCGGGGGAAGACGTCGCGCGTGAGGGCGTACGCGAGCGCGCCCGCCGGGATGAAGACGCCGGCGACGGCACGGCCGAGGATCAGCGTGCCGTAGCCGGTGGCCGTCGCCGCGATGACGTCGCCGACCAAGCCGATGCCGGTGATCACCACCATGACCCGCTTCTTGCCGTACACCCCCGCCGCCTTGACGACGAACGGCGTCACGAACGTCCCGACCAGGGCGGACGACAGGGTGAACCACGCGATGTCGGTGGTACGGAAGTGGATCGCGATATCCGACTGCGCGTTCCCGGCCAGCAGCCCGATCACGGCCATGAGGTGCGCGGCCCAGACCAACGCCACCAACACGAGCGCGTAGCGCGCGCCGAAGCCGGGTTCCTTGGGGGCGGTGCCGCGTGCGGGGTCGGGCTTGGGACGCGGGGGAGCGGTGGTGACTGTCATGGGAAGTCCTGGGCGATACGAGGCCGGTGCGAAACGCGGCACGTGCGTCCGCGAGCGGGGGCGCGGGGGACGACGGCGCAAGGTGCACGTGATCCAGGACACTAATGGGTGAAATTGTGGGAAACCAGGTTTGCTGACGAAAGATCACAAAATGTTGTGATTAGTACGTTTGGGATCGCCGAATTCCGGCACCCCGCGCTGACGCGCTGACGCGCTGACGCGCTGACGCGCTGACGCGCTGGGCCGGCGGGCTACCTCGCCGCTGGGGCATCGAGTCGATGAGATGAGTTGCCGGGTGTCCGAGCCGCCGGGTGCTGTCGGCGTGGGGTGCGGCTTGGTTTGTTCGCGGGCTCGGATCCGGCGCGGTCTGCGGGCGTCGTGGCGACGTTGCGGGCATGTGTGGGCCAGATGGCGGCGACTCCGTCCGGCGCCTCGCGTCGTCCGTTGCGGGCCCACGCGTGGAGGTGTTGATCCCGTCCGCGCGCTCAGTGCCCCGGGATCCGCGTGCGAGTCGTGCTCGGCTGGGCGCGGCGAGCCCGGGAGGTGGAGCCGCGCGTGACCAGCTTGACCGGGAGGGTCATCGGCCGGCCCGCCCTCGGTGCCGGAGTGCCGCGCGACGACAGGACCGCCTCGACGGCGTTGTGCCCCTGCGCGCGCAGCGGCGCGGCGATCGTGGTCAGCGTCGGGGTGACAATCTGCGTCGCGAAAATGTTGTCGAAGCCGACGACGCTGACGTCCTCCGGCACGCGCACGCCCTCCGCCTGCAACGCCAGCATCAGGCCGATCGCCACCTGGTCGTTGTAGGCCACGACCGCCGTCGGCAGCTCGTCCGGCAACGTCCTGGCCGCCTCCCGGCCCCCCGCGACCGTCGGCGCGAACGGCCCGACGCGGTGCACCCGCTGGCCGAGCGCCGTCGCCGCGTCCCGCAGGCTGCGCCAGCGCATCCCGTCGACCCACGACGCCTCCGGGCCCGCGACATACGTGAGGTCGCGGTGGCCGAGCCGCGCCAGGTGCTCGGCGGCCAGCCGCATGCCGTACGGATTGTCCAGCACGATGCTGGGCACGTCCGCGACATCCCGGTTCAGGACCACCAGCGGCCGTTGCTTCGCGGCCATGCGGATCGCCGAGTCCGACAGCCGCGTCCCGGCGAGAACCACGCCCTCCACGGCCGGCAACGTGCGTTCCAGGCTACCGCGTTCGACCCGGTCCGACTCCTGCGTGTCGATGAGCAGGACGACGTAGCCCGCCTCGGCCGCCGCGCTCTCGGCGCCGCGGATGATCTCGGCGTAGAACGGGTTCGCCACGTCCGAGACGACGAGTGCGAGCATCGATGTGCGGCCGGTCGGCAGCCCGGACGCGAGAGGATTCACCCGGTACCCCAGCTCGGCCGCGACCTGCCGGATGCGCTCCGCGGTCACCGCGTTGACCCGGCCCGGCCGCGCGAACGCCCGCGAGACGGTCGACGCGGCGACGCCCGCCGCCTTCGCGACGTCGTAGATGGTCGGAGCCTTGGCGCGGCCCTCCGCGTCGGGGGGTGTCCGGTCCTGCTCAGTCACCTGTGCTCACTTTCCGTCAAGCGGAGGGCTGCTGGTTCACGCCGCGTCTCGCGCGGGATGCCGCCTCGGCGCCCTCGGAACGCCGCCGCGGCGTCGCGCGACGCTGCCTCACCTTCTCGGGACGCTGCCTCCTTCCCGGGAGCAACTGGCGGCAACCGCTTGCCAAGCTACTGGACCCGAGGCCTAAATGGGCCCGAAATCCGAGGACAAAAAAGGAGCTGCGCATGCTTCGGCCCCAAGACAGCGCGACCCGCGAGCGGAAGTCCCTGAACGGCCTGTGGGCGTTCCGGCTGGATTCCGCGGGCGCGGGCCGTACGGAGGGCTGGTGGCGCTCCCGTCTGGGCGAGGCCCGTGAGATGCCGGTTCCCGCGAGTTACAACGACATCGTGCCCGACCTCGCCGTACGCGATCATGTCGGCGACGCGTGGTATCAGACAAGTGTTCGGGTGCCACGCCACTGGGCCGACGAGCGGATCGTGCTGCGGTTCGACGCCGCCACGCACCGCGCGGTGGTGTGGGCCGACGACGTGCGCGTGGCCGAACACGAGGGCGGCTACACGCCGTTCGAGGCCGACATCACCGACCATGTCGAGCCGGGCCGCGAGGCGCGGGTGACCGTCGTCGTCAACAACGAGCTGACGTGGGGGTCCATCCCGCCCGGCCAACTCGGCGAAGGCCCCGGCGGACGCACGCAGAACTACTTCCACGACTTCTTCAACTACGCGGGGCTGCACCGCTCCGTCTGGCTGTACGCGACACCGAAGACCCACATCACCGGCATCGGCGTCGAGACGGGCCTGGACGGCGGCACCGGAACCGTGCGGTACACCGTCGACCAGTCGGGAGCCTCGGCCGTCGCGGTGACGCTGCGGGACGCCGCGGGGACGGAGGTCGCGGCGGCGCGGGGCGGCTCGGGGGTCCTCACCGTCCCCGACGTGCACCCGTGGGCGCCCGGCGACGGCTACCTCTACGCGCTGGAGGCGACCCTGCGCGACGCGGACGGCGGGCTGGTCGACAGCTACGAACTCGCCGTCGGCGTCCGAACGGTCGAGGTGCGCGGGACCGAATTCCTCATCAACGGCGAGCCGTTCTACTTCCGCGGGTTCGGCAAGCACGAGGACGCCCCGATCCGGGGCAAGGGCCACGACGACGCCCTGATGGTCCACGACTTCGAACTCCTGGAGTGGATCGGCGCGAACTCCTTCCGCACCTCCCATTACCCGTACGCGGAGGAGGTGCTGGACTACGCCGACCGGCACGGCATCGTCGTCGTCGGCGAAACCGCCGCCGTCGGCATCAACGCCCGCATGACCATGTTCGGACGAGGCGACGCGCCGTCGACCTACAGCGAGAGGACGGCGGGCACCGAGACCCGGAACAACCACCTCCAGGCGGTGCGCGAACTCGTCGTCCGCGACCGCAACCACCCCAGCGTCGTGCTGTGGTGCATCGCCAACGAGCCGGACGGCGGAGTCCCGGAGGCCCGCGACTACTTCGCCCCGCTCTTCGCCGAGGCCCGCAGGCTCGACCCCACCCGCCCGGTCGGATTCGTCAACATCATGATGGACGGCCCGGACACGTGCGTGCTGTCCGAACTCGCCGACGTCCTCATGCTCAACCGCTACTACGGCTGGTACGCCCAGACCGGCGACCTGGCCGCCGCCGAGCCCGCCCTCGAAGCCGAACTCCGGGCGTGGGCCGACGGGCACGGCAAGCCGATCATCGTCACCGAGTACGGCGCCGACACCCTCGCGGGCCTGCACGCGGTCGTCGACACCCCGTGGTCCGAGGAATATCAGGTGGACCTGCTCGACATGTACCACCGTGTCTTCGACCGCATCGACGCGGTGGTCGGCGAACACATCTGGAACTTCGCCGACTTCGCCACCCGGCCCGCCATCATCCGGGTCGACGGCAACAAGAAGGGCGTCTTCACGCGCGACCGGCGGCCCAAGAGCGCCGCCTTCTCCGTGCGGCGCCGGTGGCGTCAGGAGCGCTGATCAACGCCGTGGCGGAAGGGCACCGGACCATGCACACCGAATTCACCGACCCACAGGCCGAGTCGGCCGCCCGCGTGGCCGGTGCCGTCCTGCGCGCCGCCGTCGGCCCAGGCCGCCTGGGCGTGGCCTTCTCCGGGGGCGTCGACTCGTCGGTCGTGTTGGCCCTCGCGGTACGGGAGTTGGGCGCCGAACGGGTCGTCGCCCTCCTCGGCGTCTCGCCCAGCCTCGCCGCCGAGGAGCGCACGGCCGCCCACGGCGTCGCCGCGTACGTCGGGGTCCGTGTCGTCGAAGTCACGACCCGCGAAGGGGACATGCCCGCCTACCGCGCCAACGGCCCGGACCGCTGCTACCACTGCAAGAACGAACTCTTCGCCAGGATCGGCGCCGACGTCGCCGCCGCCCACGGGATCACCGCCGTGGCGTACGGCGAGAACGCCGACGACATACGGCGCCCGGACCGGCCCGGCAGCCGCGCCGCGGCCGAACACGCCGTGCTGCGCCCGCTCGCCGACGCCGGTCTCGACAAGCCCGCCGTACGCCGCATCGCCGCCGCCCTCGGCCTCCCCAGCGCCGACAAACCGGCCGCGCCCTGTCTGGCGTCCCGCATCCCGCACTTCGACGAGGTCACACCCGAGAAGCTGGCCCGGATCGAACGCGCCGAACAGGCCCTGCACCGCATGGGGTTCCCCGAATGCCGCGTGCGCCTCCACGGCGACGTCGCGAGAATCGAGATCCCCGTCGAGCAAATCCCGCTGCTGTCGGGGACGTTGGGAGAAACCGTGCTGACCGCCGTCCGTGCCGCCGGCTTTCGCTCGGTCACCGTGGACCCGGCCGGAATCCGATCCGGCGCGTTCACCCTCCCGCTCGTGGGCGTGCGCCATGGCTGAACCCTGGTCTCCGCCACCGTCGTTCGCACAGCTCGACCACGACCGCACCGCCCGCCGCGGCTACCCCGAAGCGGTCTACTGCGCCGGCAAGACCCCCGACCAGCTCCGCGCGATCGCCGCCGAAATCCGCGATCACCCCGACCATGTCACGCTGTTCACCCGCGCCACGGCCGAGCACGCCCGCGCCGTGCTCGGCGAACTCCCCGACGCCCACCACGCCCCCGACGCCGGCCTGCTCGCGTGGCCGCCCGAACCCCCGGCGCCCACCGGCGGGTTGGTCGTCGTCCTCGCGGCCGGGACGTCCGACCTCGCGGTCGCCCGCGAGGCCGAACTGACGGCCCGTCATCTCGGTCGCCCCTGCGAACTGGCCGTGGACGTGGGCGTGGCCGGCCTGCACCGCGTCCTCGACCGCCTGCCCCTGCTCCGCTCCGCCCGGGCCGTCGTCGTCGCGGCGGGTATGGACGGCGCCCTCGCGAGCGTCGTCGCGGGCCTCGTCACCGCCCCCGTCGTCGCGGTCCCCACCTCGGTCGGCTACGGCGCGGCCTTCGGCGGCCTGGCCCCGCTCCTGTCGATGCTCAACGCCTGCGCCCCGGGCGTGGCCGTCGTCAACATCGACAACGGCTACGGCGCGGGCCACATGGCGGCCCAAATAGCCGCACCGCACTGAGCCGCGCGAGAGCGCGGCGCCGGACCGGGGACCCCGGGACCCCCGCCCGTCCGGACGGCGCCGTCGCTACCCGAGCGCGAGCATCGCCGCGGCCACCTCGTCGACCGACGCGTCGGGGATCGCGGTGGAGGCGTCGTCGAGAACGAGCAGCCGCGTGCCCGGGATCTCGCGCGCGATCGCCTCCCCGTTGCCGACGGGGAAGAACGGGTCGCGGCGGCCGTGGACCACGAGCGTGGGGACGGCGATCTCCGGCAGGCGCTCGCGCCAGCGCGGCGTGCAGTCGAGCCGGGAGAACACCATGCCCATCTGGTTGGCCGTCTGGACCGCGGGTGCGGTGCCGGGCGTGCGGTCCCAGACGCGCGCGGCGATCGCACGCGCGGCGACGGGGTCGTTGCCGAGGATCTCCGCACCGGCGGCGGCGAAGTCCGCCACTGCGTCGCGGTCGCCCCAATCGGGCATCGAGCGGGCGAACAGCCGCCCCATCGTGGCCCCGTCGTGGTCGGGGAGGTCGTCGTCGGGCGGGCCGGGCGCCACCGCGCGGGTGCCGGCCAGGGTGAGCGCCGAGAACGCCCCCGGATGGTCGAGCACGGCCACCTGCGCGACCATCCCGCCGACGCCGATCCCGGCGAGGTGCGCGGGCCCCCCGCCGAGCGCGTCCACCAGCGCCGCCGCGTCGGCGGCGAGGTCGCGCAGGGTGTAGGCGGGCGCCTCCGGGTCCGCCGTCGTCGACTCCCCGCTGTCGCGCAGGTCGTAGCGCACCACACGGCGTCCGCCGGCGGCGAGGCGCACGCACAGCGCGTCGGGCCAGGAGAGCATGGTCGTCCCGCCCGCGAGCAGGACGAGCGGCGCGTCGTCGGCACCGAACGACTCGATGCCCAGCGCGATTTCCCTCGCGTTGACGGTGGTCATCGGATCACCCCGAGATGTCGTAGGTCAGGTGCGTCGCCGTCGACGTCGGGACCACGCCGCGCCGCACCAGCGTGTGCGGCGCCCCGCCGGCGAACAGCGGTGTCCCGGAGCCCAGCACGACGGGGGCGAGGTGCAGCGTCAGTACGTCGACCAGTCCGGCGTCCAGTGCCGAGCCGATCGTGGCGCCGCCGCCCATCAGGACGACGTCGAGGTCCTTGCCGCGATCCGACGACGCCGCCTCGGCCCGCTCGCGCGCGGCGGTGACGGCGTCGGGCAGGCCGGTGGTGACGAACGTCCAGTCGAGGCCGCTCGTCCGCACCGACTCCGGTGGCGAGCCGGTCACGACGACGAACGCGGGTCTGCCGACCTCGCCGGCGCCGTAGCCGGTCGTGTCGTCCCAACCGTGCGGCCCGTCGACGATGTCGAAGAGGCGGCGGCCGAGGACGACGGCGCCCGAGCGGGCTGTCGCCTCGCGCAGGATCCGGCGGTCGTCGGGGTCGTCGGAGAACGCCCACGTGTGCAGGGCCTCGCCGCCGGTGCCCAGGCCGTTGTCCGGGCCCGGGTCCGGCCCGGTGACGAAGCCGTCGAGAGAGACCGAGATGTCGGCGATGATTCGCGTCATGCCAGGGCAGACCCGATCCGCCGCGCAAACTCATCGCTCCCGCACGAAGCCGGGGCGGACGCGGGCCCGACCGCGGCGGGACAGCGCCCCGACAAGGAGATTTGCCTGTGTGGCAAGAAAATTGCCTGTCAGGCCCACTTCTGCCTAGCGTGGCGGCATGTCCCGAGCGACCCCACTTTCGCACTCCGGGCCGGACCCCGATCCCGTGGCCCCCGGTCCGGCGGCTGCCGCGCCCGGCCTTGGGGAGCGGCTGAAGCGGGCGCGAGTCGGGCGGGCGCTCACGCTCGAGGACGCGGCCGGGGTCAGCGGGCTGTCCGTGGCCTACCTGTCGCGCCTGGAGAACGAACGGCGCCAGCCCTCGCTTCCCGCGCTCCTCACGCTCGCACGGGTCTACGCGACCACCGTCTCGGCGCTGCTCGGCGAGCGCGACGGCGGTGAGGAAACGATCATCCGCGCGAAGGACGCCGAACCGTTCCACGCGCACGGCTGGACGTACTGGCGTGCCGGCAGCCCCCGGCGCGGCATGCAGTCGCTGCGCGTACGCGTCCCGCCGGGCCGCGCGACCGGTCCGGCGCGCGTGCACCCCGGGGAGGAGTGGCTGTATGTCCTGGAAGGCCAGCTGCGGCTGACGCTGGACGGCGTACGCCACCTGCTCGCCCCGGGCGACGTCGCGCACTTCGACTCGTCGCTCGGCCACGTCATGGAATCCGCCGACGACCACGTGCCCGTCGAATTCCTGATGGTGCACGCCGCACCCTCGATGGTCGCCTTCACCGCCTGTCTGCCCGGACCGACCGTGCACTGACACGCCGACCACCCCGCGACCACGGCCCGAGCCACAACGCCCCGGGCCCGATCCGGCCTGCCGACCCGCGCTCCGACGCCGCCCCCCCGGCTCCGACGCCACCACCCCGACCACTCGCCGAGAACCCCCGAACCGTGAGGAGACGTCATGGCCGCGCCCGAGTCCGAGAAGAGCCGTGAGAACGGCATGTGGATCCGGCTGTCGATCTACGTGCTCGGTTTCGCCGTGATCTTCGGCACGCTGATGATCGTCGCCGCCGCCAACCGCTGACGCCGTCCGGGTCGCGTCGCCCCGCCGTCCCGGGGCCGCGGGGCGTCACGCGTCACGACCGTCCGGGCCCCGCCGACACCGCCCCCACCACCGATATCCCATGGCCGCCGCGGGCACCCGTCCCCGATACTCGTCCGGACCCCGGCGGCCCCGGCAGGCCGACATCCGCCCGGCGGTGCACGCTGAGTGAGGGCCGCCCGCGGTGGCCGCAGACCGCCCGCGCGGCGGGGACACGCGAGCCGGCGCCCGCCCGGCCGCGGCACGGAGGAGGGAGGCGCTCGTGTCCACGACACTGCTGACGGGTGTGGTCGGCTCGACCGCCTACGGCCTCGCGACCACCAGTTCCGACGAGGACCGCCTCGGCGTCTACCTCGCCGACACCGCCGATGTCCTCGGCCTGCGCGCCCCGGCGGTCCTGACCGGCTCGCGGGTCAGTACGGCGCCCGACGTGACCATGCACGAGCTGTACAAGTTCGCGACCCTCGCGCTCAAGGGCAACCCGACGGTCAGCGAACTGCTGTGGCTCGACGACTACGTGGTCGAGACCGACGGCGGGCGCGCGCTCATCGGCATCCGCGACGCGTTCCTGTCCACGCGCGCGGTGCGGTCGTCGTACGGCGGCTACGCCGTCCAGCAGTCCCGCAAGCTGCTGTCGCGCCACGAGGCCGGGCGCGGCGGCTTCTCGTCGGACGTGGCCCGGCGCACCGCCAAGCACGGCCGCCATTGCCTGCGGCTGCTGCGCCAGGCGCGCGGGCTGCTGACGACGGGCACGCTGACGATCGACATGTCCGACCAGCGCGAGGAGCTGTTCGCGGCGGGCGACCTCGCGGCGCGTGACCCGCGCGCGTTCGCGGAGCTGTTCGAAAAGGAGTTCGCCGCGATGGACGCCGTCACCTCGGTGTTGCCCGAGGCGCCGGACGTCGCGCGTGTCGAGGCCGTGGTGGTCGAACTTCGCCTGGGTGCCATTCGCGACGCGCCTACGCCCCGGTAGCATTTGACTCCGCCGAAAGGAGCACGTCGACCGCGTGTTCCGGAGCACCGCCGGGCCGAGGGAGTAGCCGTGACGTCGTTGTTCGCCTCACCGGATGATGTCCGCACCCGGCTCGCCGCCGGGAACTACCTCGCCGACGGGCACATAGCCACCACCGTCTTCCTCGCCGACGCCCTCGGCAAGCCGCTGCTCGTCGAGGGCCCCGCGGGTGTCGGCAAGACCGAGCTGGCCAAGGCCGTCGCCCAGGCCACCGGCGCGGAGCTGATCCGCCTGCAGTGCTACGAGGGCCTGGACGAGGGCCGCGCGCTGTACGAGTGGAACTACCGCAAGCAACTGCTGCGCATCCAGGCCACTCCCGAGGGGCAGGACTGGGCGGACACCCACGACGACATCTTCGGCGACGAGTTCCTGCTCGCCCGTCCGCTGCTCACCGCGATCCGCCGCACCGAGCCGACCGTGCTGCTGATCGACGAGACCGACAAGACCGACGTCGAGGTCGAGGGCCTGCTGCTGGAGGTGCTGTCGGACTTCCAGGTGACCATCCCCGAGCTGGGTACGGTCGCCGCCACGCGGCGGCCGTTCGTGGTGCTGACCTCGAACGCGACGCGCGAGCTGTCCGAGGCGCTGAAGCGTCGCTGCCTGTACCTGCACCTCGACTACCCGGCGCCGGAGCGCGAGCGCGAGATCGTCCTCGCGCAGGTTCCGGGGATCACCGAGGCGCTGGCCGAGCAACTGGTGCGCACCATCGCCACGTTGCGCGCGCTCGACCTGAAGAAGTCCCCGTCGATCGCCGAAACGCTCGACTGGGCCCGGACGTTGCTCGCGCTCCAGTCCGACGCGCTCGACGAGGAAGCCATCGCGCGCACCCTCGGCGTGGTGCTCAAGCACGTCTCCGACCAGACCCGCGCGGCCAAGGAACTGGGGCTCCCCACCGCCGAGTCGGTCTGACATGGCGCTCCTCGAACGGCATGTCGGCTTCCTCGACGCCCTGCGCGGGGCGGGCCTTCCCGTCTCGCTGGCCGAAGGCCTCGACGCCGCACGGGCGTTGACGATCCTCGACTTGGTCGACCGCGAGGCGGTCCGGGCCGCGTACGCCGCCACGCTCGTGAAGCGGCCCACCCACCGGCCGGTCTTCGACACCCTGTTCGACCTGTGGTTCCCGTCGGCGGTCGGCGACGGTGCCGGCGCGCCCAAGACCGGCGGCGACGACGACGCGGAGAGGTCGGACGCCCGGATGCTCGGGCGGCGCGGCCCCGACCCGGTGGCCGACGCCTTGCGCGCGCGGCTGTTCGACGTCCTGCTGGAGGGCGACGAGGCCGGCATGCGGCAGGTCGTCCGCGAGGCCGTCGCGGCATACGGGCGGGCTCCCGCCGGGCCGACACGGCAGACCTGGTCGGCGTACGCGGTCGGCTCGGCACTCGACCCGCGCACGCTGATGGCCTCGCTCCTGAACGCCGTGCTCGCCGGAGAGCAGCGCGGCGGCCTCGCCGAGCGCGGCGCCCGGCGCATGTTCGAGGACCGCCTCGCCGCGCTCCAGGACATGATCGTCACCGAGGTGCGCCGCCGCCTCGCGGAGGACGATTCGGCCGAGCGCGTCGCCCAGGTCGCGGTGCGCCCCCCGCTCGAACACCTCGACATCCTGCGGGCCACGCGCCGCGACATGGAGGAACTGCGGCGTGCCGTGCACCCGCTGGCACGGCGGCTGGCGACGCGGCTGACGGTCAAGCACAAGGCGGGGCGGCGCGGCCGACTCGACTTCCGGCGGACCGTGCGGGCGTCGCTGTCGACGGGCGGTGTTCCGGTGCGGACGTTCCACCGCCCGCGTCGGCCGCACAAGCCCGAGCTGGTGGTGGTGTGCGACGTCAGCGGCTCCGTCGCGGCGTTCGCGCAGTTCACGCTGCTGCTGGCGTACGCGCTGCGCGAACAGTTCTCCAAGGTCCGGGTGTTCGCGTTCATCGACAACCTCGACGAGGTGACCGACTACTTCGCGCCCGGCGCCGACATCGCCGAGGCGATGGAGGAGATGACCTCCACCGCCGACCTGGTGTGGATGAGCGGCCGGACCGACTACGGCCGCGCGATCGAACTGTTCGCCGAGCGCTACCCGGACGCCGTCGGCCCCAAGACGGCGCTGCTGGTCCTCGGCGACGCCCGCTCCAACTACGGGCAGTTGGCGCTGCCGACGCTCGCGGAACTGGTCGGCAAGGCGCGTCGCGCGCACTGGCTGAACCCCGAGCCGCGCCGGGACTGGGACAGCGGCGACTCGATGGCGTCGGCGTTCGACCGGGTCGTCCCGATGGTGGAGTGCCGCAACCTCGCCCAACTCGCGGCGTTCATCGAGGACTTGGCCTGACGGCTCGCCCGGTCGGCACGGTTGCCGCGGCGCGGCGGCTCACCCGGGGGGTACGAAACGGTTCCGTTTCGGTCGGTGCTACGCTGGCCGACGCCAGTACGAAACAGTTTCGTTCGCGCGGGTCCGCGAAAGCCCGGGGCGACGGGGGAAGAGGAGGGGTGGGTGTCCGGCGAGCAGGTCAGTGAGCAGGCGCATTCCCAGGGGAGCGCCGGCCCGTGCGCGGAAGGCCTCGCGGTCCTGCGGGCCGAGCGCCGCTCCCGCATGACGCCCGAACGCGAGGCCGAGCTGTTCGACGCCGTCATCGAGCTGCTGCGCGAAGTCGGCTACGACGCCCTGACGATGGACGCCGTCGCGGCGCGCGCCCGCACCAGCAAGGCGACCTTGTACCGGCAGTGGCAGGGCAAGCCCAAACTGGTCATGCACGCCCTGCACACCCTGAAACCGGTCTTCACCGGCACCGCCGACACGGGCTCCCTCGAAGGAGACCTGCACTGCGCGGCACGCAAACTCGCGGTCTTCGGCGAGACGGACGCCTCGCTGCTGACCTCCATGGACCACGCCATCATCGCGAACCCCGAGCTCGGCGACATGCTGCGCCACGTGGTCATCGCGCCCGAGCGCGAGGCGTTCATCGCGCTCGTGCACCGGGCCGTCGCCCGGGGCGAGCTCGACCACGTGCCGGCCTCGACCGAACACTGCGGCCCGATCCTGTTCCAGAGCGCCATGAACCGTCCCCTGTGCGAAGGCCTGCCGGCCACGGAGGAGTACCTGCTGTCCATCGTCGACACCGTCATCCTGCCGTCCCTCAGACACAGCTGACGCCCTCTCCCACCTGCGGCGTCACAAACCGGCACGCTCACGCGTCATCACCGCGTCGGGAACACGAACTTCCCGCGGCACGCACCGTCGTGAGCCCGCCGTGAAACCAGCCGGCCTGCCAGGCCGGACAACGTCTCGTCGACCGGTCCACCGGTCGGACGCCACACACCCGCACCGGGGGTACCGCCATGTCCCAAGACACACTCGACCCGTTCCGCAAACCGCCGCCACCACCGACCGCCGCCGACGACGCCCCCAAGGCGTCGAACCGGTGGTGGGTGCTGGTCGTCATCTCCCTCGCGCAACTCATGGTCGTGCTCGACGCGACCATCGTCACGGTCGCCCTGCCGGACGCCGAGAAGGCGCTCGACATGTCCGAGGCCAACCGGCAGTGGGTCGTCACCGCGTACGCGCTCACCTTCGGCGCGCTGCTCCTGCTGGGCGGCCGGATCGCCGACTTCTGGGGCCGCAAGCGGGCGTTCGTGGCCGGCATGGTCGGCTTCGCGATCGCCTCGGCCATCGGCGGCGCCGCCCAGAACGAGGCGATGCTCTTCGGCGCCCGCGCCCTCCAGGGCGTGTTCGCCGCGCTGCTCGCCCCCGCCGCGCTGGCCCTGCTGGCCGTCACCTTCACCGACGCCGCGGAGCGCGCCAAGGCCTTCGCGGTCTACGGCGGCATCTCCGCGGGCGGCTCGGCCATCGGCCTGCTCCTCGGCGGCGTCCTGACCGAGTACGCGTCGTGGCGCTGGTGCCTGCTGGTGAACGTCCCGATAGCGGTCGCCGCGATCGCCGTCGCGATGCCGCTGCTCCGCGAGAGCCGCGCCGAAGGCAACACGCGCTACGACATCCCCGGCGCGATCACCGTCACGCTGGGCCTGGCCGCGCTCGTGTACGGCTTCACCCGCGCCGCGGAGGAGAGCTGGACCGACGGCAGAACGGTCGCCATGCTGGTCGCCGGCGTCCTGCTGATCGCCGTGTTCGTCCTCATCCAGCAGCGCAGCGCCCACGCGCTGCTGCCGCTGCGCATCGTCCTCGACCGCAACCGCGGAGGTTCGCTGCTCGCGATGCTGCTGATCGGCGCCGCGTTCATCGGCTCGACGCTGTTCATGATCTATTACATGCGCCTCGTGCTCGGCTACGGCGCGGTCAAGGCCGGTGCGGGCGCGCTGGGAATAACGGTCGGTGTGTTCATCACCGCCGGAGCGTCGGCGGCGCTGCTGCCGAAGATCGGCCCGCGCATCCCCATGGTCGTCGGTGCGCTGCTGTGCGCCGGCGGGACGTTCTGGCTGACCTTCATCACCGTCGAACGCCAGTACCTCACCCACGTCCTGCCCGGCATGGTCCTCATCGGCCTGGGCCTCGGCCTGGTCTTCACCGCCGTCGCCAGCACCGCGCTGATCGGCGTCCAGGAACACGACGCGGGTGCCGCGAGCGCCCTGATCAACGCCGTCCAGCAGGTCGGCGGAGCGCTGGGCACCGCCCTGCTCAACAGCATCGCCACGACCACGATCAGCGACTACATCGCCGACAAGCAGGGCAGCGGGGGCGACCCGAACAAGATCCTCCTCGACGCCCAACTCGACGGCTACACCACGGCGTTCGCCTGGGCCGTCGTCATCATGGTGGTCGGCGCGGTCATCGCCGCCGTCCTCGTCAACGCCGGCAAGGACGCGCTGCCCCGCGAAGGCGCCGCCGTCCACGTCGGCTGACCCGTCCCGGCACACTCTCGGCCCGGACGCCCACGACATCCGTCGTGAGCGTTCGGGCCGAGAGCGGTTCTCCGGGACCCCGACGCCCCGGCTCCTCGGCGGCGTCAGGCCTCCAGCGCCTTGAGCACGCGCTTGTCGGAGACCGGGTACGGCGTGCCGAGGGACTGCGCGAAGTAGCTGACCCGCAGCTCCTCCAACATCCAGCGGACCTGGCGGAGTTCGTCGGGGAGCGGGCGTCCGGCGGGCCGGTCGGCGAGGCGGCGGGCGTACGCCTCCTGGAGGTCGGCCACCTTGAGCATGCGGTGCCGGTCGCCGTGCGGGTCGTTGGGGAGTTTCGCGAGGCGGCGTTCGATCCCGCGGAGATACCGCAGGACGTCGGGAAGGCGCCGCCAGCCGGTCTCGGCGATGAAGCCGCGGTGTACGAGGGCCGCGAGCTGGGCGCGGATGTCGGTCAGCGCCGGGACCAGGGCCAGGCTCGTCGTGCCCTTGAGCCGCACCTCGAGGGCGTGGTGCACGGTGAGGATCCGCTCGACCTTGACCACGGTGTCCTCGGTCGTCGCGGGCAGGTCGGCGCGGACCTTGTCGAGGAGTTTCGCGAACCCGTCGGCGTCCCACGCCGGTCCGCCGGCATCCGCCATGATCTTGTCGACCGCGCAGCGCACACAGTCGTCGAACATCTCGGCGATGGTGGCGTGCGGGTTGTGGCTGAGCGCGAGCTTCGCCCGGTTGGGGAGCCGCCCGGAGATGGACTTCACCGGCGAGTTGACGCCCAGCATGAGCAGGCGCCGGGTGCCCCGCCACATGGCCGCCTGCTGCTCGGCCTCGGTCTCGAACACGCGCACCGCGACGGTGTCGCCCTCGTCGACGAGCGCCGGATAGCCCTTGACGGGGTGCCCGTCGCGCGTCGACTCGAACGTGCGGCGCAGCGCCCCCAGATCGCCCCACGCCGTCAGGCCCGCGCGCTCGACGCTGTCCGCCGCGCGCGAAAGCGTCGCCTGCGAACGGGGTTTCAGGCGGATCTTCAGCTCGGCCAGGTCCTTGCCCTCGGCCAGCACCTTGCCGCGGTCGTCCTCGACCCGGAAGGTGATCCGCAGATGGTCCGGTATCCGGTCGAAGTCCCAGCTCTCCGGCGGCACCGGGATCGCCTTGAGGCGCTGCAACTCGCGCGCGAGGGCCTGGGCCAGCGGTTCCCGACGGGGCGTCATCGTCGCGAGCGCGGCCCGCGCGACGTCCGGCGCCGGAATGAAGTTGCGGCGCAGCGACTTCGGCAGCGACCGGATCAGCTCGGTCACCAACTCCTCGCGCAGGCCCCGGATCTGCCAGTCGAAGCCGTCGCGGACGACCTGCCCGAGCACGGCCAGCGGGATGTGCACGGTGACGCCGTCCGCCGCGTTGCCGGGCTCGAACTGGTAGGTCAGCGGCAGCCGCAGATCGCCCTGCGTCCAGAAGTCGGGGTAGTCGGACTCGTCGATGCCCCCGGCCCGTTCGTTGATCAGCATCGACTTCTCGAAGCTGAGCAGGTCGGGCCGCGTCCGCCGGGCCTTCTTCCACCACGCGTCGAAGTGCCGTCCGGAGACGACGTCTTGGCCGATCCGCTGGTCGTAGAACTCGAACAGCGTCTCGTCGTCGACGAGGATGTCCCGCCGCCGCGCGCGGTGTTCCAGCTCCTCGACCTCGTCGAGCAGCGCGCGGTTCTCCTTGAGGAACGTGTGGTGGGTCCGCCAGTCGCCTTCGACGAGCGCGTGCCGGATGAACAGCTCCCGTGACAGCTCGGGGTCGATGCGGCCGTAGTTGACCTTGCGCTGCGCCACGATCGGGACGCCGTACAGCGTGACGCGCTCGTACGCCATCACCGCGCCCGCCCGCTGCTCCCAGTGGGGTTCGCTGTGGTTGCGCTTGACCAGGTGCCCCGCGAGCGGTTCGATCCACTCCGGTTCGATGCGCGCGTTGACCCGGGCCCACAGCCGCGTCGTCTCCACCAACTCGGCGGACATGACCCAGCGCGGCGGCTTCCGGAACAGCGACGACCCGGGGAAGACCGCGAACCGCGTGCCGCGCGCGCCGCCGTACTCGCGCTTGGCCGCGTCGTACAGCCCGATGTGCGACAGCAGCCCGATCAGCACCGAGGTGTGGATGCGCTGCGCGTCCGCGGGCTCGTCGTTCGGGGCCGTGAGGCCCATCTGCCGTACGGTCTGGCGCAGTTGGCTGTAGACGTCCTGCCACTCGCGGATGCGCAGGTAGTTGAGGAACTCCTGCTTGCACATGCGCCGGAAGCCGGACGACGAGCGTTCCTTCTGCTGCTCCTGGAGGTAGTCCCACAGCCTGAGGTACGTCAGGAAGTCCGACCCGGCGTCCTTGTCGACGAACCGCGCGTGCTGCTGCTGCGCCTGCTCCTTCTTGTCCGCGGGGCGCTCGCGCGGGTCCTGGATCGACAGCGCGGCGGCGATCACCATGACCTCGCGCACGCAGTTGTTGCGGTCGGCCTCCAGCACCATGCGGGCCATGCGCGGGTCGACGGGCAGTTGCGCGAGCTGCCGCCCGATCGGGGTGAGGCGTTTGCGCACGTCGGGCTGCTCGGGGTCGATCGCGCCCAGCTCGTGCAGCAGGTCGACGCCGTCCTTGATGTTGCGGCGGTCCGGCGGGTCGATGAAGGGGAACGCGGCGATGTCGCCGAGCCCGATCGCGGTCATCTGGAGGATGACGGACGCGAGGTTGGTGCGCAGGATCTCCGCGTCGGTGAACGCGGGCCGGGTGAGGAAATCGTCCTCGGAGTAGAGCCGGATGCAGATGCCGTCCGACGTGCGCCCGCACCGGCCCTTGCGCTGGTTCGCCGACGCCTGCGACACCGCCTCGATCGGCAGGCGCTGCACCTTGGTGCGGTGGCTGTAGCGGGAGATCCGCGCGGTGCCGGGGTCGACGACGTACTTGATGCCCGGCACGGTCAGCGACGTCTCGGCGACGTTGGTCGCCAGGACGACGCGGCGCCCGCTGTGCGGGCGGAAGACGCGGTGCTGCTCGGCGGACGAGAGCCGGGCGTACAGCGGCAGTACCTCGGTGTGCGGGAGGTTCCGTTTGGTCAGCGCCTCGGCGGTGTCGCGGATCTCGCGCTCGCCCGACAGGAAGACCAGCACGTCGCCGGGGCCCTCGCGTTGCAGCTCCTCGACCGCGTCGATGATCCCCTGCACCTGGTCGCGGTCGTCGCCGCCGTCCTCGTGCGCGTCGTCGGCGACCAGCGGGCGGTAGCGCACCTCGACCGGGTACGTGCGCCCCGACACCTCGATGATCGGCGCGTCCCCGAAGTGCCGGGAGAACCGCTCGGGGTCGATCGTCGCCGATGTGATGACGACCTTCAGGTCGGGTCGCCGCGGCAGGAGCTGCTTGACGTACCCGAGGATGAAGTCGATGTTGAGGCTGCGTTCGTGCGCCTCGTCGATGATCAGCGTGTCGTATTGCAGCAGGTCGCGGTCGTTCTGCAGCTCGGCGAGCAGGATGCCGTCGGTCATGAGCTTGACCAGCGACTCCTCCGATACCTGGTCGTTGAACCGCACTTTGTACCCGACCGCCGACCCCAGCGGCGTCTTCAGCTCCTCCGCGATCCGGTCCGCGACCGTCCGCGCCGCCAGCCGCCGCGGCTGCGTGTGCCCGATGTGTCCGCGCACACCGCGCCCGAGTTCCAGACAGATCTTCGGAAGCTGCGTCGTCTTGCCCGATCCGGTCTCCCCGGCGACGATCACCACCTGGTGGTCGCGGATCGCCGCGAGGATGTCGTCCTTCTTCTGCGACACCGGAAGCTGCTCGGGGTACGAGATCTCCGGCCGCGCCTCTCGCCGCGACGCCGCCTTGAACTCGGCCTTCTCGACCTCCGCCGCGAGCTCGACGGCTATCGCCGCCCGCTTCTCGCCTCCGCGCACACGCGAGGCCCCGTCGATCCGCCGCGCCAACCGACGCTCGTCACGCAGGGTCACACCGGACAGTCGAGCCCGCAGATCGGCGAGCGAGGCGGGGGAAGGCGCGGTATCCATATCGCGGTCAAGGATAGGCGGGTGACCGGGGTGGCCCACCAGCGGATATTCCGCTGTATGGCGCACGCTCCGCGCCCGTGGCGTCGCGGGCGCCGGTCGCGCGTCCGTCGGGGGCGCGTCCGTGGCGTCAGTGCGACGCGCGACCCCGGCACGCGCGATGCGGGCGTCGCCGTGCGCCGCGGCCGCGGCGATCCGCGGAGGGAAACGCCCCGGCCCGGGACCGTGTGCGGTCCCGGGCCGGGGCGTTTCGGTGTCGTCGTCCGCCGCGTCAGCGGAACCAGCGGCGGGGGTGGCGGGTGAAGAGGTAGCCGCCGATGCCGAGGAGCATGGCGACGAGGGCGCCGGCGGTGGTCCAGACCCAGCGGCCCGTGGTGCCCGACAGCCAGGCGTCATCGTCGTCGAAGCCCGCGAGGCTGACCTTGCGGGTCTCGGCGACCTGGCCGGGCTGGAGGGGTTGGCCGCCGCCGGTGATCGGGACGAGCGGGGCCTTGAGCGCGTCGTCCTGGCCCGCGTCGGGGCCGACGTCGCCGCCGCCCTTCGCGGACAGTTCCAGCTTGACCTGGAGCCGGAGGCCGACGTCGCCCTCGGCGAGGTCGGTCGCCGCGACGCGGACGTAGTAGGTGCCCGGCAGCGGGTCCGAGGACCACGCCTCCGACCACGGCCGGATCGTCCGCGGGCCGCACTCGACGGTGAGCTGGTTCTCGGACGGCTGCGCGGCGGCCTGCGGGTGCCCGGTGGCGCACGGCTGGTGGCGGCGCAGCCCGTCGAACACGTCGACACGCCAGCTCATCGGGGCCGTGCGCGTGTTGCTCGGCAGCGTCAGCGTCACCTTCGCGCTGACGTCCTGGCCGGCCAGCGCCGGGAACGACCAGTACATGTACTCGCCGGTCGACGCCGTCGTGGTCGTGGAGGTCTCGGCCTCCATCTTCCCGGCGGTCAGGAACGACGTTCCCGGCAGCACGCTGTTGGCGAACGTGCTGTTGCCGGAGCTGTCCGACGGGTCCGTCGCCGCGGCGGCCGGTGCCGCCGAGCCCAGCGCGAGGGCCGCGCCGAGTGCGGTCAAGGCCGCGGCGACACGCGCCCGGCGGGTGGTTCGAGTGGATCCGCGCATCACACGGCCCTCCGCATTCCCGCGATGAGGCGGACGAGCCAGCCGAACAGCAGGCCGCCCACGAGGCCGACGCCGGCCAGCACGCCGATGAAGATCCAGCCGCGGCCGAGGCCGTGCGTGTCGGACGCCTGGGCGTCGGACGCCTTCACCAGGTCGACCAGCAGTTCGAGCGGCATGCCCGGCTCACGCGGCACGGAGGCGTTCGCGTTGAACGCCGTGCTCACCATGAGGCACGTGGTCTTGGCGTCCTTCGGCTGCGGATCGTCGTCGCCCTTCTTGGGCAGCGAGTAGCGCAGGCCCGCCGACTGGCCGTCCACGCGACCGCTTCCGGCGTCGGTATAGCGGGCGAGGTCGCGGCCGTCCTCGGTCACCGCGGTGATCGTGGCGTCGTAGTCGCGCGCGACGGCCCGGTCTATGCCGACCGTCGCGGACGCGCGCAGCTCCTGTCCCGGCAACTGCGGGACCTTGTACCAGAGGTGCTGCTCGAAGACGATGCGGTCGGCGTACACGCCCGGGCCCAGGAGCGGCGCGTCGGCGCAGCCGTTCGGGCTGCCCTTGACCGTCGTCGGGATGGTGACCTCTTCGGCCTTGACCACGGCACGGTCCACCAACTGCGTGACGCGCTGGGAGAGTTCCTGCGCGGTGTTGGCGGAGGTGTACGTACCGCCGGTCGCCTCGGCGATACAGGTCAGCTGGCGGCGGGTCTTCTCGTCCGGCACGAGGCCGAGGGTGTCGATGACGAGGTTGAGGCCCTGCGCGGCCAGCTGCCGTGCGACGTCGCACGGGTTGGGCGGCGCGCAGGAGTCCTCGCCGTCGGTGATGAGGATGATGCGACGGCTGCCCTGTTCGTTGCCGAGGTCGTTGGCGGCCTCCTGGAGCGCCAGGGCGATCGGCGTCCATCCGGTGGTCGGGGTCTGGGCGGCGACCGCCGCCTTCATCGCCACCTTGTTGGGCGCGCCGACCGGCGCGAGCTGCGCGGTCTCCCGGCAGCCCGCCGTCTTGTTGTCGCCGGGGTTGCCCTGGCCGAGGACCCGCAGGCCGACCAGCGCGTCGTTCGGCAGCGAGTCGAGGATTTCGTTGAACGCCTTCTTCGCCGCCGAGATGCGTGTCTCGCCGCCCGCGTCGTTCTGGTTCATCGAACCGCTGAGGTCCAGGACCAGATCCACCTTGGGCGGCGGTGTGTTGCTCGGGCCGTTGTCCGGGTCGGCGACGGCGGGGGTCGCCCCGCCGAGCGCCGCGGCCACGAGCAGGGCGCCCATGCCCGCCGCGATCCGTCGCTTCGTTGATGTCATCACGGGGCAGGATCCTACGGAGGGTCAGGACCCTGCCGCAGGACGGCAGATCGATCCGGCGCACCGCGAAATTGGGTTGATCGCACCGAATATGCCCTCTTTTCCCGGCGAACTCCCGGGCCCCGCGCGCATATCCGCCGCAGCCAAACGCCAGGCAGCCGTCGGCCCCGGCCCGGCCCCGTTCCGCCCGGCCGCGCCGCCGCCTCGGCCGAGCACCCGCGAGCGCATGTCCGCCGCCCTGCCGCCCACGCCCGGCCCGGTCGCGCGCCGCCTCCGGCCCCTCCGGCCTTCTGCCCCGGCCCGGCCCCGTTCCGCCCGGCCGCGCCGCCGCCCCGGCCGAGCACCCGCGACCGCATGTCCGCCGCCCTGCCGCCCACGCCCGGCCCGGTCGCGCGCCGCCTCCGGCCCCTCCGGCCTTCGGCCCGGTCGGTCGCCGTCGCGGCGCCCCGGCTGCGCCGGAAGCGCGGCAAGGACGGGATAATTTGTTGCCGTGTAACAAAATGACAGGAAAATTTACGCATGTATGATGGCTTGCCGAGATAATCGTCCGTTCCTGTCAATAGGTGCGCGGCAACGCCCGCACCGCGTGAATGCGAGGGGTCATGGCAACGAAAGCTCCTGTGCGCTCCACGCGCGTGGCGTCCGCGGCCGGCACCCACGGCACCGCGACACCCGCGACACCCACCGCGCCCGACACGCCCCCGGGCACCGCCGCGGCGCACCCCGAGTGGCCCGCCCTCAAGGCCGCCGTCGCCGAGCTGCGCACGCTCCAGTCGGCCGACGGCTCGATCGACGCCTCGGCCCACGACCTCGCGCACGCCCGCCGGCTCGTCGCCGACATCCGCGCGTCGGTCGGCGCGTTCGCGGCCGTCCTGCCGCACGACGCCGGCTATCTCGCCGCCGTCTCCCACGACTTCGAGCGCTGGGCCGAATCCGGTTTCGGCGTACCGGACTTCCTGGACGCCCTGCTCGCGTTCCGCCCCGAACTCGACCGCACCGACGGCCGCGAGCACCTGGTCGTGTTCCCGATGTACACGCAGAACGGCAACCCCCACCGCAACATCGAGGCCGTCCTGCTGCGCGTCGTCTGGCCCGACCCGATCGCCGAGCTGGAGGCGACGGCGTACGACAACGCCATGTTCGTACCGCTCGCGTTCACCGACTTCACCGCCGGCTACGACACCGACTCGGCGGTGCTGTTCCCCGAGACCATCGCGGTGCGCGAGGTCCCGCGCTTCACCTGGGGCGGCATCTTCTGCGACCGCGAGGCCGCGCGCTTCCGCCGGGTGACCGCCGCCGCGGCCGAATGCCTCCACCTGGACCTGCCGGACGAGGCCCGCACGCTCGTCGACCGGCAGCAGGCCGCGCAGGACGCCTTCGTGCTGTGGGACCTCGTCCACGACCGCACGCACATGCGCGGCCACCTTCCGTTCGACCCGTTCATGGTCAAGCAGCGCATGCCGTACTGGATGTACGCGCTCGAGGAGCTGCGCTGCGACCTCACCGCGTTCCGCGAGGCCGTGCGCCTGGAGAGGCAGGGCACCGAGGCGGCCCGCCACGTGCAGTACGCGATCGTGTTCGACCGGTTGTTCCGCTTCCCCGTCACCGGCGACCGCGTCCGCAACTACGACGGCCTCGGCGGGCAGCTGCTCTTCGCGTACCTGCACCGCGACGGCGTCCTGCGCTGGCACGACGGTGCGCTCACGCTCGACTGGAGGAGGCTGCCGGGCGCGGTGATCGCGCTCGGCGACGAGGTCGACGAGCTGTACCGGCAGGGCGTCAACCGCTCGCGCCTCGCGCACTGGCTGGCCGCGTACGAGCTGGTGTCCTCGTATGTGCCGCCGCACCCGGGCTCGACGTGGGCGAAGGGCCCCGACGCCCTGCCGCTCGACGGCCCGCCCAAGCACCTGGTGGACGCGGTCATGCCGGACGAGTTCCCGCTCAACATGTTCTACGAGGGCCTGCGGCGTAGGCTCACGGACGTGATCGCTTCGACTCGGGGCATTGTGGGAGGTTCCGTTCGATGACCCCGGAGAAGACGCCGCAAACGCCCCGGCCGCCGCAGACGACCCCTCGGACGGCCCCCGACGACGCCGGTACGCTGCCGGAGGGCTCCGTCATCGTGGTGGCGGGAGCCGGCGGCCCCGCCGGGCAGGCCGCCGTCGCCCGGCTCGGCCGCGCGGGCGCGATCATCGAGGCCGCCGACGCCGACGAGAAGCGCCTGGCCGACGCCGTCGCCCTCGCCCCGCCCGGCCGGGCCCACGGGCGCGTCGTCGACCTGTCCGGCCCCACCGCGACCCGTGCCTGGGCCGAGGACGTCGAACGCCGCCACGGCCGCGTCGACGGCGTCGTCCACCTCGTGGGCGGGTGGCGCGGCGGCAAGGAGTTCGGCGACAACACCGCCGACGACTGGGCGTTGCTCCACAACCTGCTGATCCGCACCGCGCAGAACACGTCGCTCGCCTTCCACGACGCCCTCGCCCGCGCCCCGCGTGGCCGCTTCGTCCTGGTCTCCGCGACCGCCGCGGCCCGCCCGACCGCGGGCAACGCCGGGTACGCCGCCGCCAAGGCCGCCGCCGAGGCGTGGACGCTCGCGATGGCCGACTCGTTCCGCCGGATCCGCGCCGAATCGGCCCCGACCGAGGCCGCCGACGGCCCGGCCGCCGCCATCCTCGTGGTCAAGGCCCTCGTCTGGCCCGCGCTGCGCACCGAACGCCCCGACGCGAAATTCCCCGGCTACACCGACGTCGCCGACCTCGCCGACGAGATCGCGACCCTGTGGAGCCGCCCGACCGACGACGTGAACGGAAGGCGCCTGTGCCCGACGCAGTAACCCCCGGCCCCACCCCCGAGACCGGCGACGCCCCGGGCCCCGGCCCGACCGCCGCGCGGCGCCGCCACGACCCCGCGTCGCGCGGATTCGCCAGCGACAACTATGCCGGCGTCCACCCCGAAGTGCTCGCCGCGATCGCGCTGGCCAACGACGGGCACCAGGTCGCGTACGGCGAGGACGCCTACAGCGCGCACCTGGACGAGGTCTTCCGGGCGCACTTCGGGCCGCGGGCCCGCGCGTACCCGGTCTTCAACGGCACCGGGGCCAACGTCGTCGCGCTCCAGGCGGTGACCGAGCGCTGGGAGTCGGTGATCTGCGCCGAGTCCGCGCACATCCACGTCGACGAGTGCGGCGCCCCCGAGAAGGTCGGCGGCCTCAAACTCCTCACCGTGCCCACCGAGGACGGCCGCCTGACACCGGAGCTGATCGACCGTCAGGCGTGGGGGTGGGGCGACCAGCACCGTGCGCAGCCGCGCGTGGTCTCGCTGGCGCAGAGCACCGAACTCGGCACGGTCTACGGTCCCGAGGAGATCGCGGCGATCTGCCGGCACGCGCACGACCACGGCATGCTCGTCCACCTCGACGGTGCCCGCCTCGCCAACGCGGCGGCGGCGCTGGGGTGTTCGCTCGGCGCCCTGACCACCGACGCGGGTGTCGACATCCTGTCGTACGGCGGCACCAAGAACGGGCTGATGTTCGGCGAGGCCGTCGTGGTGCTCAACCCGGACGCGGTGCGCGGCATCGAGTACGTGCGCAAGCTCTCGATGCAGCTGGCGTCCAAGATGCGGTTCATCGCGGTGCAGTTCGAGGCGCTCCTCGCCGGCGACCTGTGGCTGCGCAACGCCGCGCACGCCAACGCCATGGCCGCCCGTCTCGCGGAGGCCGTACGCGGCATCCCCGGTGTCGAACTCAGCCATCCCGTACGGTCCAACGCGGTCTTCGCGGTGCTGCCCGCCGAGGTCACCGCGCGGCTGCAGAAGCGGTTCCGGTTCTATACGTGGGACGAGGCCACCGGCGAGGTC
This sequence comes from Yinghuangia sp. ASG 101, assembly GCF_021165735.1. Taxonomy (GTDB): domain Bacteria; phylum Actinomycetota; class Actinomycetes; order Streptomycetales; family Streptomycetaceae; genus Yinghuangia. Next base: position 6,864,083 of record NZ_CP088911.1, read on the forward strand.
CGCTGGATGACCGCGTTCGACACCACGGAGGACGACATCGACGCGTTCGCCGCCGCGATCCGCGAGGAAGCGGCGGGGTGAGCGCCCGCGGGTGACCGGCACCCGCGCGGGACGTGATCAGGGGACGGGGCCACTGGGGCCCGTCCCCCGACGCGTGCCGGACGCCTCACCCCGTCGGGGTCAGCTCCAGGCCGATCGTCGCGGTCCTGCCGCGGCGCAGCACGCTGCCCTGGACGGTCAGCCAGCCCGTGACGCCGTACTTCTTCTTGATGAGGGACCGCACGCGCTCCGCGTCGGAGGGATCGTCCAGGACACGGCCGGCGCCCGCGACGCCGGGGCCCAGCGGCGCGCCCTTGAAGGTGCACTCGGCCAACTCGACGCGCGGATCGCGCCGCAGCCGGCGCACCTTCGCGGTCGTGGCCCGCGTCCACACCACCAGGGCGCCGCCGTCGCGGGCGACCCACACGGGAGTGGGCACGGTGCTGCCGTCCTTGCGGTAGGTGGTCAGGAGCAGGAACTTCGCCGCACCGAGGCGTGCCAGCGCGCGCTCGGTCTCCGCAGGGTCGAAAGCCATGGTCTGAACCATACGCCGTACGCTCGGCACATGGACCCTTCGGTGATCTACAAACTGCTGCCCGCCGAGGAGTGGGAAATTGCTGAATCCGCAGGGGTGTTCGTGGGGTCCGCGATCGATGTCCGCGACGGGTTCATCCACTTCTCGACGGCCGCGCAGGCGCCGGAGACGGCGCGTCGGCACTTCGCCGGGCGGACGGGGCTGACGCTGCTCGCGGTCGCCACCGCGCCGCTCGGTGACGCGCTGCGGTGGGAGCCGTCGCGCGGCGGAGAGCTTTTTCCCCACTTGTACGCCGATCTGCCGGTGGACGCCGTCGTCGGGTCGGCCGAACTCCCGGACGCGGCACGGCCCGACGCGGTCGGCGACGACGGCGGACCGGGAGCCGGCGCGGGGGAGGACATCGCGCGCGCGGTCGCCGACGCCATCGCTCGATGGTGACGCGGCGGCACGACGCCTTCGCATGACGAACCGGTATGGCAGTTGTGGCAGTTCTGCACAAAACCAAGACCACGGATTCGCGCCCGGGTGAGCCAAACGAGTGGTTTCCGAGATCCGGTGGTTTGGGTCGCCGACTCCCGTGGGAGGGCATGCCCATGATTCAGCCCATGCGCCCGGAGCGCTGACCGTGCCACGGGGCGACATCGCGTCGCTGATCGCCGCGGCCACGGCCCACGCCGACTCGCGCTGCCCGCGCGCCGCCACCCATCCCGACACCGCGTCCGTCGCGGCCGAGGCCCGTGCGTGGGCCCGCGGCGGCGGCCTGCACCCGGCCGAGCCCGGCGGGCCGGTCGACCTGGTGAACCCGGTCCTCCCGGTCGCCGAGGCGATGCGCGACGCGCCGACGCACGCGCTGCGGATCACCGGGTTCTTCGCCACCTGGCTCGCCGCGTTCGCCGAACACGGCACGAGAACCGGCTGGGACCCGGCGTACGGCGCCTCCCTGGCCGGCATCCTCGGCGGCGCGCGCACCACACCCGACGCGCTGCACTTCACCCTGGCCGACCTCGCGGACCGCATCACCGCCGCGGGCGGCGCCGCGCTGCTGCCCGAGCTGGCCGGCGCCCTGACCCGGCACACCGCCGCCGCACGCCGCGAGCACGACTGGGTCACCCGCGATGTGACGCCCACGCTCACCGAGTTCCTCGACAACCGTGTGGACCGCACCGCCGTTCCGATGCTGATCGTGCCGCAGCGGCTCGATCCGGCGCTCGGCCGGCCCGACGCGCCGACCGCGCCCGGCGTACCGCAACTCGCGGAACTGGCGGGGCTGCTCACGGGCGTCGACGAGGACCTGATCGGGTTCCGGGCCGCCGTGGCGACCGGTGCGCGGATGACACTCGTGCCGGTCCTCATGCGCGAGTACGGACACTCCGTTCCCGCCGCGTTCCAGAGCGCGACCGTGTTGTTCGGCGCGTGGAAGACCCAACTCGACCACGGCGTGGGGGTGTTCGAGCGGGAACCCGACGGCCCCGAGGCCGCGGCGGCGGTCCGGCAGGCGCGCGCCCTCGTCGACTGGGTCGCCGCGCTGCACCACCACCACGCCGACCTGCACGTCCGGCACCGGGCCGTAGCCGTCGGTTGACCGCGGGTCGACCGGCCCGTGACCGACCGTTGACGCGGCGCGGCGGAGAGAGCCGACTTGATCACTAAACGACATGACGCCGACACGTTGCGCGGTTGGCAGTAAAAAATAGGGAAAGCAACCCAACCTCAGGCCAAGGGCAAACGTCAAACACGACAACGTATATTTTCCGTTGTTCTGCCTGGGGGCCCTTTTCATGCTTGTGAGTCCCGCAAGACGTCCCAGGAACATCTTCTGGACGTTCCTGCTCGCCGCACTGCTCGCGATACCCATCGCGGTGATCCAGGGCAGCGGCCGAGCCTCCGCCGCACCCGCACTGCCGGCGGGGTTCCAACTGCGCGACATGCCGTCCGGGCAAAGCGAGTTGCTGACCGACTTCGCCTGGACCCCGGACGGCGGCTACTTCACCACCGGCAAGAACGGCCGCGTCGCGTGGGTCTCCGCGGCCGGCGTCGCACGCACCGTCGCCCAACTGCCCGTCGAGACGGAACAGGACCTCGGTCTCGTCGGCCTCGCCGTCGCCCACGACTACACGACCTCGCGCACGGTCTACATCACGCGTGTGGTCACCATCAACGGCGTCTGGCACCTGCGCCTGGAGTCCTGGAAGGTCACCGGGACCGGTGAACCGACCGGACTCGACAACTCGGTGATCATCATCGACCTCGTCGCCAACTCGAACTCCCACGCCATCACCACCGTCATCGCCGCCGACGACGGAACACTGTGGGTGTCGATCGGGGACAGCGCCGACTACCGGTTCGTCGACGCGCTCGCGTTCCGCTCGCAGGACCTCAACACCGGCTACGGCAAGATCCTGCACCTGTACCCGGACGGCCGGGGCGTGCCGGGCAACCCGTTCTACTCCGCGGCCGACCCGAACTCGTGGCGCAGCCGCGTCTACGCGTACGGCTTCCGCAGCCCGTTCCGCTTCAGCCTCGACCCCACCACCGGCGCGCCGATCCAGGGCGACGTCGGCTACAACACGTGGGAGGAGGTCGACATCGTCCGCCCCGGCTCCAACTACGGCTGGCCCTGCTGGGAAGGCGCCACCCGGACGCCGGGCTACCGCGACCTGGACGCGTGCAAGGGCGTCGGAACGGCCGAGCCGCTGTGGACGTACCAGCACGGCACGATGGGCACGTCGGTGACCGGCGGCGTCGTCTACACGGGCAGCTCGTACCCCGAGGCGTACCGCGGCGCCTACTTCTTCGGCGACTACTCGTCCGGGCGCCTCTACACGCTGCGCTACGACACCGCGGGCAACCTCACCCGCGCCCCCGAGCCGAACGGCTTCGGGACCGGGATCGGCGGGCCCGTGAAGTTCTCCACCGCCGTCAACGGCGACATCGTCTACGCGGACATCGGCGGTGCCAAGCTGCGCCGCCTCGTCTACGCGCCGGGCAACCGGCCGCCGACCGCGAAGGCCACCACGACCACCGACGCGGCGACCCGGACCGTCACCTTCGACGGCGGCTCGTCCACCGACCTCGACGGCGACGCGCTCACCTATGAATGGGACTTCGGCGACGGGACGTCGGCGACGGGCATGCGCGTCAGCCACCAGTACGCGGCGCCCGGCACCGAGCCCCTCACCGCGCGGCTGACCGTACGCGACGCCGCGGGGGCGACCGGCACGGCCGACATCGTCGTGGTGCCGGCCAACAACGCTCCCGAACTGACGCTGACCACGCCCCCGGCCGGGACCGTGTTCAAGGTCGGGGAGCCGGTCCACCTCACCGCGACCGCGCAGGACGCCGAGGACGGGCCGCTGACCGTGACCTGGTCGTCGGTGATCCTGCACTGCAGCGGGCCGTACTGCCACGAGCACCCGGGGACCTCGTTCGACGGCGGCACCTACGACGTGCCGTTCACCGACCACGGCGACAACACCAGCCTCGTGCTGACCGCGTCGGCGAGGGACGAGCACGGCGTGGTCGCGAGCGCGACGTACACCGCCAAGCCGAAACTGCGCACGCTGGAGATCGCGGGCGCCACCCCGGCCGCGGTGACCGTCAACGCGGTCGCGGTGCGCAGTGTGCCGATCACCGTCGGGGCGACCGTCACGGTCATAGCCCCCGAGGTCGCCGTGGACGGTGTCGCGACCTTCGCGTCGTGGACCGACGGGGCGCCTCGCGCACGGGAGTTGGTGATGCCGGACAACGACCTCACGCTGACGACCACGTACCTGACGCCGATCGACCGCCGGTACCAGGGCGACGGGCAGTTCCGGACGCAGCTCGGCGCTCCGACCGGCCCGGAGACCGGTGACGCGGCGCTGCGCTACCGGGACTTCGCGGGCGGGCGCGCGTACTGGACGCCCGCGACCGGGGTGCACGAGGTACACGGCGGGATCCTCACCGACTACCTCGCCTACGGCGGCCACGTCGCGTTCGGCGCGCCGACCACGGACGAGACCGCGACTCCCGACGGCGTGGGGCGGTTCAACCACTTCGCGGGCACGGTCGCGAGCGGGCTCGCGTCGTCGTACTGGTCGCCCAACACCGGGGCGCACATGATCTACGGCGACATCCGCACGGTGTGGTCGAACCTCGGGTGGGAGCTGGGGCCGCACGGTTACCCGACGACCGACGAACTGCCCACCGCCAACGGGGTCGGCCGCTACAACAACTTCCAAAACGGCGCGATCTACTGGAAGTTCGGGCCGGGGGCGCACAGCGTGTACGGGACGATCTTCGACCGGTACGCCGCGCTCGGCTGGGACAGCAGCGTGCTGGGCTTCCCGACCACCAACGAGACGGCCACGCCGTACGGGGCCGGGCGGTACAACCACTTCGAGTACGGGTCCATCTACTGGTCGTCGTCCACCGGCGCCCACGAGGTGTACGGCTCGATACGGGACCGCTGGTCGGCGCTGGGCTGGGAGCTGTCGTACCTCGGCTACCCGACCAGCGGCGAGTTCGCCATACCGGGCGGGCGGCGCTCCAACTTCCAGTACGGCTACATCGAGTTCAACGCGGCCACCGGCGCCGTGGTGGACCGGAGGTACTGAGGCCGGTCGGCTGACCGGACGCGTGTGACGGCGGGACGGTGTGGGGCGGTGTACGCCGCCCCCGCCGTCCCGCCGTCCCTTCTTGCGGGTGCCGTCACGCGGCGGCGCGCGGCGGTGGCAGGCGGTCGAGGAAGACCTCGAACGCCGTCGGGTCGACCTTGGTCGCGCCGTTGAACGGGAAGTCCATCTCGCGGATCACCACGAGCGAGACCACGACCAGACCGGTCAGCATGAGCACCATGAGGGTGTGGGTGAACGTGTTGGACAGCCCGAACAGGAACGTGAAGCCGATGGTGATCACCGCTCCGGCGATGAGGGCGGTCCACAGCAATGTCGGGACCTCCTCGCCGACTTGGTTGAGGCGTTCGCGGCGTGCGGAGGCCAGGTTCTCCAGGTGCGTCACCGCGCGGTCGTAGAGGAGTTCCTCGCGCGGGCCGTTCGCGTGGTACGCCATGATGCCCTCGCGCAGCTCGTACACCAGCCGGGTCGCCTCGGGACTGCTGTGGTGCTCGGCCATCAGCGGCCATTCCTTGTGCATGACCGTCTCCGCGTAGTCGATGGTCTGCTGCTCCAGTCGGCCGCCCAGCGGCATCGGGAGTTCGCGGGACACCCAGTACAGGCCCGCGAGTTCGTCCGCCTCCTGGAACGTGCTCTCGCGGGCGGCGGAGTGGTTCTCCCAGACCGCGATGACGACGAACGCCAGCAGCATGGCGTACAGGACGCCGACGGCGGCGAAGATGAACCCCGCGACGTCGTTGTGGCGTTCGCGGAGCGGGTGGGGGACGAAGCGCTGCACGACCAGGATGCAGGCGGCGACGCCCAGCAGGGTACCGAGGATGATGAGGATTCCGGACAGACTCATGACGGCCCCTCGTGGTGTGCGTGGTCGTTCGCGACAGGGGTTGCGCGTCGGTGCTCGGGTCTGTGCCTCGGGTCTGTGGTTGTTCGGGGGTGTGCTTCTCGGATTTTCGGTTCCGGGGTTCCGGGGGGTTCGATCCGCGGGTTTTCGGGGGCGTGCGCGTTCGGGCGTGACGCACGGCGCCGCGGGGGTACGCCCGGGACCTCCCCGACCCGGCCGTACCCCCGAGGGGAGGCGTCTCAGTGGTGCCCGGGCTCAGAGCCCGGCGGGTGGCGGCTCAGTCGCTCGGCCGGGCGATCTCGACGTTCTCCAGGACGCCCAGCGCGTCCGGCACCAGAACGGCGGCCGAGTAGTACGCGCTCACCAGGTACGAGATGATCGCCTTCTCGTCGATCCCCATGAACCGCACCGACAGGCTCGGCTCGAACTCGTCGGGCAGGCCGATCTGGTGGAGGCCGATCACGCCCTGGTTCGACTCGCCGAGGCGCATCGCGAGGACGCTGGAGATGTGCCCGTCCTGGATCGGGATCTTGTCGCACGGCAGCACCGGCACACCCCGCCACGTCGTCGCCCGGGTGCCCTGGAGGTCGATCGCGTCGGGGTACAGGCCGCGCTTGCCGCACTCGCGGCCGAACGCGGCGATGGTCCGCGGGTGTGCGAGGAGCAGCGTCGTGTCCCGGCGGCGGCTGAGCAGTTCGTCCATGTCGTCGGGAGTCGGCGGACCGTGGTGGGTGTGGATCCGCTGCCCGTGGTCGGCGTTGTGCAGCAGTCCGAACTCGGGGTTGTTGACCAGCTCGTGCTCCTGCCGCTCGCGCAACGCCTCGACCGTCAGCTTGAGTTGCTGCTCGATCTGGTTCATCGGCTCGTTGTAGAGGTCGGCGACGCGGCTGTGCACGCGCAACACCGTCTGGGCGACGCTGAGTTCGTATTCGCGCGGGGCCAACTCGTAGTCGACGTACGTGTTCGGCAGGTCGATCTCGCCCTCGTGGCCGGAGGACAGCTCGATCTCGGCCTCGCCGTGCCGGTTCGTCGACCGCTGCGCGCCGGCCAGGAACTGCGCGATCTGCACCAGGAGCTCGGGCGACTGCTCGACCAGCGACCGGAACGCCCGGCGGGTCAGGACCATGAGCGTCCCGGCGGTCGACGCGGTCGCGGAGTACGCCCACCTGCCGTCGTCCTCGGTCAGCGTCTCGTCGCCGAAGTGGTCCCCGTCCGCGAGGACTCCGACGACCTTCCGGTCGCCGTACTTGCCGTCGCCCAGCTTGTTGATCTTGCCGTGCGCGACCAGGTACACCTCGTCGGCCGGTCGCCCGGCCTCGGCGATCACCTCGCCCGGCGCGAACGCGCGCTGCGCGAACCGGTCGGCGATCGCCGCGAGCACGTCCTCGTCGTCGAAGCCCCGCAGCAACGGGAGTTCGCGCAGTGTCGGGGGGACAACCCGGAACCGGTCGGCGGTCTGCGCGAAGCCGACCCGACCGCGTCCGACCGCGTGGCTGAGGCGCCGGTTGACACGGTACGTGCCACCGGCGACGTTCACCCACGGGAGCATGCGCAGCAGCCACCGGGAGCTGATGCCCTGCATCTGCGGCGCGGACTTGGTCGTCGTCGCCAGGTTCCGCGCTGCCGCGGTGCCGAGGCTCTGCGGTCGGCCCGCGCCGCCCGCCCCGATGTCGTGACCCGCATCGACCGTCATGTGGCAATGCCCTCCCCAGTAGGCGCCCGCGAGCAGTGAGTCGCGTTGCGCCAACCATCCTGGGGGCCGCGAAAATCGCGATCAATGACACGAAAGTGTGTGAATGAAACGGGTGCGACCCGACAACGGCGTGTGCGTGCACGCACGGTTCCCGGCGGGGCGGGGGCCGAAGGGGGGAGTGCGGTGGTGTGCGGGGGCGTACGGGATCGTGCGCCCCGGCGTGGCCCGCTCCCTGGCGCACCCGAACACGCCTGATTTTTCGGGGAGTTGCCGCAGGACCACACGAAAGGGCTATCTTGCCGCGAACCCGCCGCACGGCCGCCGCGACACGCCCACGCTGTGATCATGCCTGTGAAGTACGCACGTTCGGCTTCCCGCGCCCGACGCGGCGCCGTGCCGCTGGCGATCTGCACGCTGGCCTGGGCCGTCCCGCCCGCCGCCGCGCTGCCCGAACACCCCGCGCGACACCAAGTCCCGACACAGCTTCTGACGGCCCATCATCCGATCGGCGACCACCCGTGGCCCACGGGGCAACCGCGGCCGTACGCCGGGCTGATCCCCACCGCGCTGTGCGTCCTGGTCGACGCGGTCGGGCAGACGCTGAGCGTCCTGCCCCTCGTGGGCGGCCTCCGCTGCGGCTGCCCGTGCCCGCACCCGCCTCCGCCCCCGCCGCCACCGCCGCCCGCGCCGCCGACGGTGACGCCGACGCCGACGCCGACGCCGACCGTGACGCCGCCTCAGCCGCCGCCCCCGCCGGCGCCTGAGCCGAGCGCCCCGGCCCCACCGGCGCCGCCCGCCGTCCCGGATCCGCCGGACCCGCCGAGCCCCGAACCCCCGCCGGCCGCCGCGCCCCCTCCGCCCCCGGCTCCGCGCTCGTCGCCGGTGCCCGCACCCGAGACGGAACCCGAGGAGCCCGACCCGGCACCGGCCACCCTCGCCCGTGCCGCCCCGGCGGTCGCACAGGTCCAGCCGGATCGTGAACCCGACCTGCCCGCACCGGAGTCCGAGCCGCCCACGTCGCCCGCGCACACGCCGGTCGCCGCCGAGCCGCCGCACAGGCCGCCCGCCCCCGGCGACGAGACCGACGCGTGGGACCTCGTGACGTGGCTCGGCTTCGCCCTCGTGCTCGCCATCATCCCGGCCGCCCTCGCCGCCTTCGGGCGCGGCGCGGACGCACGCGGCCGGTCCGGGAGGCCGTCATGACCCTTGCCGTGTGGATCCTGTGCACCGTCGCGGGCACCTGCCTCGCGGTCGGTGCCGCACTGTGGCTCGGCCGAAGCGCGCGCAGCCGCGAAGGGGAGTTCAACTCCCAGGCGCTGTCCTTCGCGGGCGGCGTCGTCCTGTCGTCGTTCATCCTCGTCACCGGGTTCCTCATCGTCGGCGCGTGGCAACTCCAGTCCGTGGCACGGTCGCACGCCCACGAAGAGGCCCGCGTGCTGGCCAAGGCGTACTCCAGCGCGGGCCAACTCGACGCGCGGGACCGCGACGAAGTGCGCGACCGCATCACCGCGTACACGCACACCGTCATCGACGACGAGTGGCCGGACCTGGCCCGGCACCACGCCTCACCCGCGGCCTGGCGCGAACTCGACGCCGTGCAGGGCGCGTTGAACGCGGTGCCGGAAGACCGCAGGGCCTCGGGCTTCGAGGCCACGTCCGAGGCGGTGGACGAGGTCTACGTCAAGCGCTACGCCCGCCTCGCCGACCTCGACGCCGTGTCCCCCTCGGTGCTGTTCGCCGCGATGATCGTCGCGGGTGTCCTGGTGCTGGTCTACCCGCCGGTCGTCGGCATGACCGCCAACCGCCGCAACATCGCCCTGCTCGGATTCGCCGGCGCCGTCGTCGGCTTCGGGATTCTGCTCGTCTACCAGATGCGCGACCCGTTCACGGCCCCGCTCAGCGTGGGGCCGTCCGCCTTCGAGGCGGCACTCGTCCGCTTCGGCCAACTCACCTGAGACACAACCCGCCTGACGGGTCGTCGCCGGGACCGCCCTGCCCGGATCAGAACGCCTTCCGCAGCAGCGGGACGCGTGACGCCGCGAGGCTGATCGCGAACGCCGCGGCGACGGTCGAGCCGAGCAGCAGGGCGAGCCCCGGCAGTGTCGTGGCGCCGTCCCGCATGCCGTACCACTGCTGGAAGCCGTACAACACCGCGAGATGGCAGCCGAATACGCCCAGCACGAGGTCGCTCGTCGCCCGTCCGACGCGGCCCGCACGGTCCAGGGTTCCACGGGCCAGCAGGAACACCAGGGCGGAGCACAGGGCGGTGACGGGGCCGAGCGTGTTCGGGGGCAGTGCCACCGCGAAATCGAGCGGGAGGTCCGCCGCGTGGGTGTGCTGCCAGACGAGTTCGGTCGTCGCGAGCACCAACAGGACGGCGGCGACCAGGCGTTGACGTGCCGTCAGCACCACGTCGCGGAGCATGTGGCCGAGCATGAAGTAGCCCACGTACGGCAGGAAGTAGGTCGGTGCCGTCAACCGCAGCGCGGGGGCGCCGAGTTCGCGTACCTGGATGTAGGCGTTGGTGATCTGGACGCCGATCCCGAAGGCCACCGCGAGCCCCGTGATCAACCAGCGGTCGCGGGACGAGGCCTTGGCCAGGAACACACGCAGCACCGGCGCCACCAGATACAGGCCCAGGATCAGCCAGAAGAAATACAGCGCCGTGTAGGTCCGCGCCAACAGCAGGTCCCCGACGACCTTGTCGAGGGTCGGCCGGTAGTCCTTCACCGCCGCCTTGAACGCGATGTAGAACGCGTGCCAGAAGACCAGCGGCACGGCGATGCGTGCCAAGCGCCGCCGGTAGAACCCGTACGCGTCCTCGCCCGGCCGCGCGCGCAGCAGCAGCGCGCCGCTGATCATCACGAACACCGGGACGGCCCACGTCGATCCGACGTTCACGATCGCCGCCGTCCACCACACCGCACTGCCGCGCAGGGTTTCGTCGGTCATCGTGAGCCCGGTCGTGTGGATCGACACGACCGCCACGATGGCGATCACCCGCAGCCACGACAGATAGGCGTACGAAGGCCGTTCGGCCGTGCCCGGTCCGCGCGCGGCGGGAAGGTCGGCGGTGCGGACACGGGGCACAGCACGCGCGGGCGCGGAGGCGCGGCGCAGGAGACGGGGCACGGGAGGGACTCCGATCGGCATGGCGTCGAGCGGAGCGTATCGCCCGGCAACGCCCCCACGTCCCCTCCGCGCCCACGTCCCGCCGGCAAGCCCGCGTCACGAACCGCGCACCGGCGCCGTGCCGGTGCCCGGGCCGCCGGGGCGCGCGCGAACTCAGCGGGTAGGGAGGCCCGTTGCCTGTGCGTGCCGCGGCGGTCGCGCTACGCGGGGCCGCCGTACGTGCCGAACGTCCACAGGTTGCCCTCGGGGTCGCGCACGGTGCACGCGTACGCCCGCGCGCCCGACCCGAACACGGCGTCGTGCGGCGGCTCCAGGACCTCGCCTCCCGCGTCGCACACGCGCCGGTGCACGGCGTCCACGTCGTCGGTGACCACGTACACCGCACTGGTCCCGGCCCGCATCGCCCCGTGCACGCTCTCCCGGTGCCGCGTCGAACCGAACACCAGCGCCCCGCCGCCGGGCCAGTGGACCTCCGCGTGCCCGATGCCGCCGTGCTCGTCCGCGGCGGCGACCACTTCGGTGAAACCGAGCACGTCGACCAGGAAGCGCAACGCGGATCTCGTGTCGTCATAGTGCAGGATCGGCCAGACGGAGGAGAGGGACGCGGCGCGAGACATGCCAGGCATTGTAGGGGCCTCGACATCGCGGCCTCCTCTCGGTCCCGGGCCCGACGCGCGCGGGCCGGCCGCGCCCGTCCATGCCAGGCGCATCCGCCGGTCAGCCAGCGCCCGCCACGGCCCGCCACCGCTCGGTGCCGCTCGGTGCCGCTCGGTGCCGCGAAGGAACGTTTACGCCCTTCCGATGCGGCAGGCCCTACCCTTCGGCGCATGTCACGACTGCCCGCACTGCACGTGGTCGCGAGCGCCGCGCCGCCGGTGCTCGAACTGCCCTACGCGCTGCGCCTGATCCGCGCGTGGGGCTGGGACCCGTACGTCACGCTCACCCCGACCGCGGCCCGTTGGCTGGACGACGCGCTCGACGAGATCGCGGAAGCCGCCGGCCGACCCGCGCGTTCGGCCGACCGACTGCCGGGTGAGGAAAGCCCGTTCCCCGCTCCGCACGCCGTGCTGGCCGCGCCGCTGACCTTCAACACGCTCAACAAGTGGGTCACCGGGATCAACGACAACCCGGCCGTCGGCGTCCTCAACGAGGCGATAGGCCCCCACCTCCCCACGGTCGCCGCACCCGCCTTCGGCTCCGCCCTCGCCGCGCATCCGCGCTACCCCACCGCGATCGCCACCCTCCGCCGCTCCGGCACCCATGTCGTCCTCACCGCCGAGGGCACCCCGCGCCCCGCCACGGGCCGCGCGTGGTGGGAGGAAGTCCTCCGCGAACTCCCCACGCCGTGAGCGTTCGCGGGACGAACCTCCGCGGCGGCGGCGGTCAACCGCCGGGTCCTCCGGCGCGGTCGCGGACCGGGGACGCCGCCTCCGGACGCGGCGGCGCGGCCACGGCTTGGTCTTTCAGGCCGGCCGGGTCAACCGCAATCCTCCACGGCGTCCAGGACGGACTGCGGTCGCCTTGGGCGACGCTCCTCACGCGCCCGCGCCTGTGCCGGACTTGCCGTACAGCTCGATGAGGACGACGCCGGCCACGACGAGGGTCATGCCGGCGAGGGCGCCGGGGGTGAGGCGTTCGGAGAAGATCAGCCAGGAGACGATCGCGGTGAGGGCGACGCCCGCGCCGGACCAGATGGCGTAGGCGGAGGCCAGCGACGTGCCGCCGGAGAGTGCGGCGTAGAGCAGGGTGAACGAGGCCACGTAGCCGACGGTGGCGGCTGCCCACCAGGGCCAGGCCGTGTCGGCGTCGGTGGCCGCGCGCAGGGAGCTGGTCGCGAAGACTTCCGCGGCGATGGCGGCTATGAGGAACATGCCCGGGATTTTACTGTACCGGACGTCCGGTTTATAGCCCGGGCGTCCGGTACAGTCGCCGCATGACCTTCCTCCAGCTCCCGGGCGGTGCGATGTGGTGAGTTCCCGGGCGGAGGCCTCCCGCGGCCGGATCCTGGACGCGGCCACGCGCCTGCTGGTCCGCGAGGGCGGCGACGCCGTCACGATCGCCGCCGTGGCCAAGGAGGCCGGGGTCAGCAAGGGCGGGCTGTTCTACCACTTCGCGTCGAAGGAACTGCTGATCGAGGGGCTGATCGCCCGGGACATCGCCGCGTTCGACGAACTGATCACGGCGGCGGGCGACGTCCCCGGAGCGGCCACCGAGGCGTACCTGCGCTCGGCGGAGCAGGAGACCGGGCCCGCCACGCAGCCCGTGCTGGCCCTGCTGGCCTCCGCGATCGTCAGCCCCACCACGCTGGACGCGCTGCGCGAGACGTACCGGCACTGGCAGGCCCGCCTCGACGCCGACGGGGTGCCGCCGCACATCGCGGCGGTCATCCGCTTCGCGGTCGACGGCATCTGGCTGGCCGACGCCCTCGACCTGGCACCGCCGACGGGGGCCGCCCGGAGCGCGATCATCGCGTCGCTGCGGGATCTGCTGGCCGACGCGATGGGTGCGTGACGCCGCGCGGTTCCGGAAGGGCCGCGCGGGGTGAACGTCCTGAGGGCGCGACGGCACGCCGGGCCGCATCGCGCGACAGCCCCCTCCGTCTCCGCCGTCGGGCCCTCGGAATCCGTGCCCGGCCCAGCTGTTCGCGGGCGTGTACGGCCCGCGGCACGCGCCCAAGTGTCGTCCGTGGCGTCGCGGACAGCCTCGGCACAGGGGACACGCGTGGGTCGGTCGCGGCCCGCGGGTGTCGCCGGGACCGGGCGCCGCCGCTGCGAGAGGGACGGGAATCCCCATGGAGATCGGGTACAAATTGGCCGCCGAGGCCTTCGGGCCGCGCGAACTCGTCCGCCAGGCCGTCGCCGCCGAGGCCGCCGGGTTCGATTTCGTGGAGATGAGCGACCACTACCACCCCTGGCTCGACAACCAGGGCCATTCCCCGTTCGCCTGGACGGTGTTCGGGGCCATCGCCGCCGAGACCGAGCGGATCGGGCTCGCCACCGGCGTCACCTGCCCGACCGTCCGCTACCACCCGGCGGTCGTCGCGCAGGCGGCGGCGACGCTCGCACTGGTGTCCGACGGGCGTTTCGTCCTCGGTGTCGGGTCCGGCGAACGCCTCAACGAGCACGTGGTCGGAGACGGCTTCCCCGACTCCGTCGACGTGCGCCACGCGATGCTGCGCGAGGCGCTGGAGATCATCCGCCTGCTGTGGAGCGGCGGGTACCGGTCGTACGACGGCCGGTATCTGAGCTGCCGCGACGCGCGTGTGTTCGATCTGCCGGAGCAACCGCCCCTCATCGCCGTCGCCGCCGGAGGCGGGAACGCGGCCCGGATCGCGGCCGAACTCGGCGACGGGCTGTTCGCCACGGAGGACAAGCCCGAGATCGTCCGGCAGTACCGCGACGCGGGTGGCCGGGGGCCCCGGTACGCCGAGGTTCCGATGGCGTGGGCGCCGGACACGGACACCGCCGTTCGGGCGGCCCTGGAGACGTCGCGGTGGGCGCTCACGGGGTGGAAGGTGATGAGCGAGCTGCCCAACCCGGTCAACTTCGACGCCGCCTCGGCGACCGTACGGCCGGAGGACATCCGCGACGCCTTCGCGTGCGGTCCGGACCCCGAGCCGTACCTGCGGGCCGCGCGGAGCTACGCGGACGCGGGCTTCGACCGGCTCGTCCTGCAGAACGCGGGGCCGGACCCCGACGGGTTCATGGACTTCTTCCGAAGCGAACTCCGAGAGCCTGTCCGGGGGTTGGTCGGCGCCGCCGTGTGACGGGCGGCCGATCGGGCTGACGGTGCGTCACCAGGGGGACGGCGCATAGTCCTTGAGGAAACAGCCGTACACGTCCTCGCCCGACTCGCCGCGCACTATGGGGTCGTAGACGCGGGCCGCGCCGTCGACGAGGTCGAGCGGGGCGTGGAAGCCCTCGTCGGCGAGGCGCATCTTGGTGGGGTGCGGGCGCTCGTCGGTGATCCAGCCGGTGTCGACGGCGGTCATCAGGATGCCGTCGGTGAGCATTTCCGCGGCACTGGTGCGCGTCAGCATGTTGAGCGCGGCCTTCGCCATGTTGGTGTGCGGGTGGCCGGGGCCTTTGTAGCCGCGGCTGAACTGGCCTTCCATCGCCGAGACGTTGACGACGTACTTGCGGCGCGCCGGGGCCGCCGCCATGGCCGGGCGCAGGCGGCTGACGAGGAGGAACGGCGCGGTCACGTTGCAGAGCTGCACTTCGAGCAGCTCGATCGGGTCGACCTCGTGGACGCGCTGCACCCAGCTGTTCGAGGAGTCGAGGTCGGGGATGAGGCCGCCCGCGTCGATCGCGGTGCCCGTCTCGATGCGGGCGAGGGACGCCGAGCCGCTGGTCAGGGCGAGGGCGGTGAGCGCCTGGGGGTCGAGACCACCGCCGCCCGCGGGCGACGCCGACGGGAGCGCCACGTGGCCCGACCCCGCGATGTGGCCGAAGGTGACCGACTCGGGGAGCGCGCCGGCGGGGAGCGGGCCGTCCTCGGCGGCGACGAGGGCCGCGTACGCCTGCGGGGTGCGGCGTACCGTCTGCGCCGCGTTGTTGATGAGGATGTCGAGCGGCCCGGCCTCCGCGACGGAGTCGGCCAGAGCGATGACCTGGGCGGGGTCGCGCAGGTCGATGCCCACGATGCGGAGGCGGTGGATCCAGTCGCCGCTGTCCGGCATCGCGGTGAAGCGGCGGATCGCGTCGTTCGGGAAACGGGTGGTGATCGTGGTGTGCGCGCCGTCGCGCAGCAGGCGCAGGGCGATGTACATGCCGATCTTGGCGCGCCCGCCGGTGAGCAGGGCGCGGCGTCCGGTCAGGTCGGTGCGGGCGTCGCGGCGCTCGCGGTTGACCTTCGCGCAGTCCGGACACAACTGGTGGTAGAACGCGTCGACTTCGACGTACCGCTGCTTGCAGATGTAGCAGCCGCGCGGGCGTTGCAGGACGCCCGCGAGCGCGCCGACCGTCGACGAGCTGATCGGGATGCCCTGCGTCTCGTCGTCGATGCGGTCGGGCGAGCCGGTCGCGGTGGCGGCGGTGACGGCCTGGTCCGCGGCCGTCACGCGTGCCTTGCGGTCCGCGCGGCGGCGCTCCTTGAGGCTCTTGAAGATGTGCGCGACGGCGGTGCGCACCCGGACCGCGTCGGGGTGCTCGGTCGGGAGGCGGTCCAGCTCGGCGAGCACGTCGAGGCAGAGGGCGAGCCTCTCGGGGGCGATGCCGGGGACATTCGTATCGGGCGCATGCGTGCCGGGGGCGCCTGAGGCGTCGGGGGTGCGCGTGCCGGGAACGGTGGGGCCGGAAGCCGTGCCGCCGGGGATTTCGGCGTCGTCGTGGCTCGCTGTCATGTCCGGGGCCGTTCCTGGTCGTGGCGCGCGGCGCGCCCGGGGCCGGGCGGCCCCGGGCCGCGCTCGGCCGCGCGGGAGGTTTCGCGGGTATCCGCTGAACTCTACGTACGCCGCCCGGCCTGCTCCAAATGGGTTCCGTCGGCGGTCGGGTAGTGGAAGGTCGGCGGCGGGTGCATGAGGAAGTCCCGGTGCGAGATGTTCCAGGCGTACGCCCCGGCCATCGCGAAGGCGACGCGGTCGCCGACACGCACCTCGCCCGGCACCGGCACGTGCGCGGCCAGGACGTCCTTGGGGGTGCACAACTGCCCGACGAACGTGACCGGTTCATCGCGCACGCCGGGCCTCGGCCACGGGTGCGGCCACCCGTCGCGCGGCAGTACGGCGAGCGGCTGGCTGTGGCCGCGCGCGGCGGGGGTGCGCAGGTGGTGGGTGCCGCCTCGGACGACGGCGAAGGTCTCGCCGCGGCTGTGCTTGACGTCCAGGATGTCGGTCACATACCAGCCGTGGTACGCGGTGAGCGCGCGGCCGGGCTCGATGCGCAGCACGGGGGCGTTCGGCCGGGCGGCCGTCGCGGCGAGGGCTTTGCCGTACGCGCGCCAATCGAACCTGTGTTCGGGTCGGTGGTAGTCGACGGCCATGCCGCCGCCGACGTTGAGTTCCCGCAGGTCGAGCCGGTTGCGGGCGGCCCAGCCTACGGCCCAGTCGAGCAGGTGTTCGGCCAGGAGCCCGAGAGCGGCGGCGTCGAGCCCGCTCGCCAGGTGCGCGTGGATGCCGAGCAGGCGCAGCCGGGGTTCGTCGGCCGCCACGCGGGCGCAGCGGTCGAGCGCGTCGGGGTCCATGCCGAAGGGGCTCGGTCGGCCGCCCATCGCCAGCGGGACGGCGGCCGGTCCGCCGGGCACGTCGACCGGGGGGTTCGCGCGCAGCAGGACGTCGACCGCGCGGCCGTGGGCGCGGGCGAAGGCGGCGGCGCGCCGCAGCTCGTGTTCGCTCTCGACGTGCAGCCTGTGGACGCCGGTTGCCACCACCGCGTCCAACTCGCCGTCGGTCTTGCCCGGCCCGCCGAACGCGATCGGAACCCCCGGGGCGGCGCCGCGCACGTGGGCCAGCTCGCCGCCGGACGCGACCTCGATGCCGTGGACGTGCGGGGCGAGGGCGCGGAGGATCTCGGGGGCCGGGTTGGCCTTGGCGGCGTAGTACAGCTCGACGCGGGGTGCGGCCCCGGACGCGCCCTCCGCCGACGCGGTCGAGACGTCGGCCGCGTGGCGGGCCAGGCCGTCGATGTCGTGGACATAGGCGGGCAGTTGCGTGTCGGGCAGCGCGTGCGCGTGGGCCCGGACCACGTCCGCGACGGGCGCGTCGCCCCGGGGCGCGGCGGGGCCGCCCCACTCGGGAGCCGGATCGTTCGCGGTCACGCGTGCCAAGGCTGGGCCTCCTTCTGTCGTTGTTCGCACGGCCGCCGACCGGCTGTGTCGGAGGGGGGATCGGAGGCGGCATCGCCACCGGAATCGCCACCGGGGTCGAAACCGGGGTCGACACCGGGGTCGACACCGGGACCGACCCAGGGAACGCCGCCGGGGGAGATGATCTGCCGGATGCCTCGGCCGCCGCCCTGGCCGCCCCGCCGGTCCGCACCGGTCAGGAACGCCGCGCCGAGCGGGCTGGGCACCGGAACATAGCCCGCCTCCCGGTCCGCCGACCGGTGCCAGCGCGTCATCAGGTTGGCCTTCGCCGGCAGTGGCGCCCCGGACAGCAGCGCCTCAAGCCGCGCGGGGCAGCCGTGGCGCCGCGCGTAGTCGAGCAGCACCGCCCGGACGGCACCCCACAGGCCCGCCTCGGCGGCCGGGCACAGGTCGGCGAGTGCGGCGGCGGTCTCCCCGACGTGGTTCACGAGCAGGCAGTACACGACGCGGTTCCAGCCCCGGTCGGCGTCGTACGTCATCGGCCCGGCGACGTCGGCCGGGAGCGCGGCCAGGTCGGCGGCGTACCGGTCGGCGAGCAGCTTGGTGCCCTCCAGGTCGCGGAACAGCATGCGCACCGGCCGGCCTTCGTCGTCGACGCAGACCAACACGTTCTGCAGGTGCGGTTCGAGGACCACGCCGTGTTCGAAGAACAGGGTGAGCACGGGCGGGACGAGCAGGTCGAGGTAGTCCCGCCACCACCGGCCGACCCGTTCGGCGGTCGGATCGGGGATGAGCCGCGAGACGTGCGCGGCTGAGACCGGGTACTCGTCGGCGACGGCCGCGGCGAGCAACGGCGTGCCCGGGCCGTACGCGTCGACACCCTCGCGCACGATGACGCCGAAGCCCTCCAGGAGTTCCTTGTCGCCCAGGTCGACGGTGCGGTACGCCGGTTCCGGCAGCAGCGCGAAGCCCGGGTGGCGCCGGGCGGTTTCGCGGGCGGGCCCGGCGAGGATGCGGGTGAGCGCGACAGCGCCGGAGAGTTCGTACCACGCGTTCTTGCGCACGCAGTTGGTGATCCGCACGCCGAGGCTGAACTTCAGGAAGCAGCCGTCGCCGGCGAGCGTGCGCACCGACGCGGTCGGCACGAACTCGGGCCCGCCCGAGCCGAGATCGCGCAGCCGTCCGTCCGCGAGGGCCGCCCGCAGCAACTGATTGTGCGTCAGGAGGGTGAACTGCCACGGGTGTACGGGCAGCAGCCGGTAGCCGTCGGGGACGGGCCGCAGACGGTCCACGGAGGCGAGCGCGTCGCCGCGCACCGCCTCCTCGCGGACGAGTTCGCTGCGTACGCCGAGATAGCGCAGCGGGAACGCGTGTGTGGTCTCCGGTCCGTAGCGCACCCGGTCGGTGACCGTGCCGCTGTGGGCCTTGGGGGCCGGGTGGAACCGGTGGCCGAATAACAGGGCCTGCTCGGAGGCGAGGTAGTCGGGTTTCGCGTCGTCCGGGCCGGTGCGCCCGGCCAGGATCGCGGCGACGGTGTCGCGGCTGGACCGCACCTGGTCGACGAACTCGTCGTTCGCGGCGCCGCGATGCGCCGTCAACTCCCGTGCCACCAGGCTGGCCAGGTCCTCCCAGCCGAGTTCGCGCCAGGCGCGTCCGGACAGCCTGCCCACCGGGCCGCGGAACCGGTGGGCCCCGGTGAGCGAGGTCCGGCGTACGGCGACGCGCAGCAGCGCGTCGGCACGGGGCAGCCGGATCAGCAGGTGCCCGTCGGTCACCGCGGCCTGCCGCTCGGGGCCGGAGACCTCGCGCAGCAGGCAGTTCAGCAGGGTGTGCGCGGTCGCCTCGTCGGGCGTCGGCAAGGGCGTCGGCACGTCGGCCCGCCGGCCGCTCGGCAGGCTGTGCGAGGACGTGGAACGGCCTGCGTCGGGCGCGGCGTGGTGCATGAAACTCCTTGGGGCGGGGGCGGGTCGGCCTGCCGAGCGGCGTCACTCGGCACGCGGGTCTCCGGGAAACGGTGTCGCGGCCAGGTAGTTCGGGCCGGTGTGGGCGTAGTGCTTGTTGATGTCGGCCGCGCCGGACCGTGTCTTGTCGAGCAACGTCCCGGCCGTCACCATGAGTTTCACCGGCAGGCGCGCGGCGTCCAACAGCCTGGTGCGCAGCACCGCGGCGTCCGGCCGGTCCGCGTGGGGGGCCGCGGCCTCCTCAAGCCGTGTGCGCAACAGCCGTGTCGCGTCGGCGGCGGTGATCAGCTTCCGGTCGGTCAGCGCGAACAGCGGTGCGGCGGCGCACAAATGCATCGTGATCGTGGTGAACACATCGGCCAGGGCGGTGGATTCGGTCACCGGTATCCGCGGATCGGCGAAGGCGACGGCGTCGGCCGCTGCCCCGAGCCGGGCCCGTGCGCGCGCGACGACGACGCGCGGTCCGTCGTGGTCCCTCAGCAGCAGACGCAGGCGCGTTCGACCCGACGTGTCGTGGTCGAGGACGAGCGAGGTGTTCTGCTGGTGCGCCTCCAGCGCGATGCCGTAGCGCAGCCACAGCGTCACGTGCCAGTCCAACAGCAGGCGCAGGTAGGCGTCGTGGAGCGCGAGCGGATCGCCGCCGTAGTACGTGTCGGCGAGCGCGTCGACGACCGGGCGTCCGCCGGGGCCGGGCGCCGTCAGCGCCGCGACGGTGACGACGTGGGCGGAGCCGAGCCCGGCGGGGTGGCGGCGGACGAGGTACGCGAGGAGTTCGTGCCCGGCGTGCCCCCAGGTGTGTTCGTCGGCGATCAGCACGCGGTCGCGGAACGCGGGCTCGGCGTCGAGGACCAGCCGCAGCAGCCTCCCGCCCGCGTCCCCGTCGACCAGCGAACCCGGGGTGATGGTGCGCTTGTTGCGCAGCCCGAGGGTGCTCGTCGCGAGCGGGACCTTGAGGTGGTCGTCGGGGCGCGCGGCGACCGCGACGGTCCGCGTCGACAGCGTCGGGCGCACGGTGAGGTACGGCTCGGGCCCGTACCGCAGGCCGTCGTACGCCCGGGCGAGCGCTTCGGGCGCCGTCGACGGGTGCGCGGGCAGCGTGACGTGGCTGTCGTCGTACCGCGACGGCAGCCCGACGCGGGACGGCGGCGGCCACCACGGCGGCAGGGGGCCGCGGCGGGTCGCCGCCTCGCGCGGTACGGCCACCCAGCGCATCGCGAAACGCGGATGCGACTCCGGCCCGTAGGACAGGACTTCGCGGTCGCCGAATCCGACGCGGGAGCGTGCCGTCGGGTATGCCGGGTGGTCCCGGTGCGCCGCGATCGTGTCGAAGACGAGGCTCCCGGCCATACCCCGTGCGGCGTTGGGCGCGAGCCGCGCGAACACGCCGTCGCGGTGGGTGTCGTGCAGCCTGGCGGTGGCCAGTGCGGCACGGCATTCGGCGGTGAACGCCGCGAAGCCCTCCGCGTCCTCAGGAGCGGTACCGGCGGCGAGGAAGTCCAACACCGCGTCGAGACCGACGAGTCGGAGGCCGTTTTCGCGCGGCGCCGCGCGGCGGACGGTCACGTCGCACAGGAACAGCGTGTGGCGTACGGCGAGTTCGGCGGTGCGCGGACCCGAGCGGACGGTCAGCCACGGACCGTCCGCGCGCTCGTGGGGCAGGGCCGTGCGGCGGAACCCGTTGACGTCCTCGCGCAGCCACGCGTTCAACACCTGTGCGCAGAGGGTGTCTTCGGCGGCGTCGAGAGCCGCGTCCCGATCCCCGCCACCGGATGCGCCGGGTTCACCGGGTTCGCCGGGTTCACCGGACGCGTCGGCGAGGCGCGCGCTCACCCTCGGATCTCCCACCGCCGTGCCGCGATGAAGCGGGCCACGGCCGCGTCCGTGCGCGCCTGATCGGGACCCATCGCCCGCACCACGCCCAGGTAGTCGCGGTTCGTCCCGGTGCGCGGCGCCGTCGTGCCGACCTCGCGCAGCGGCCGGTACGTGAGGCGGACGCCGTCGGCGGCGGTCTCCTCGGCGGGCGGCGCGGCGACGAGCGTGCCGGAGGCGTCCGCGCACACGTACTCGACGCGGGCGGCCCGCCGGTCGCCGCGGCGCGGTGCCGGGAGAGCCGACAGCGACTCGCCCAGGTGCACCCGCAGGATCTGCGCGAACACCGGTATGTCCAGCAGGTCCTGGAGCAGCAGGTCGCATTGGTCGCCGATGACGCGGTAGTTGACCTCCACGAGCCGCGCCCGGCCGTCGGCGCCCACGACGAACTCCGTGTGGCACGCCCCGAATCCCACGCCCAGGGCATCCAAGTCGCGTTCGACACCCGCCAACGCGCCGGCGCCCGGGGCGGCGTCGTACGCCAGGCTCTCCTCGACGAACGACGGCGGCGGCGACAGCTTGGTGTGGAAGCCCCCCAGGACCCGGCGGCCGCGGGTGTCGCCCAGCGTCTCCAGGGTGTGCAGCTCGCCGTCCAGGAACTCCTCCACGACCAAGGGGATTCCGGGAGTGCGCGCCCGTATCTCCCGGCACCGCGCCAGCAGTTCACCGCCGTCCGCGACGAGGTAGGCGTCCTCACTGGCCACCCCTTCGCGGGGTTTCACGACACACGGGAACGGGACTCCGACGGCGATGAGTTCGTCCGGCGTGCGGTCGCCGGGCAGTTCCGCACTCCAGACCGGCGCCGACCCTCGGTCGGCCAGGTGCCGCCGCATGAGCGCCTTGTTCTTGGTCCGCAGGGCGGCCCGCCAGTCCTTGCCGGGCAGCCCGAACCACGCCGCGGCCAGGGCGGTTTGCGTCTGAAGGTGGTCGCTGTTGCTGAAGACCGCGTCGGGCCGGGGAGCGGTGCTCATCGCGGCCACCAGCGCGCGGACGTCGCGCACGTCGCACGTGACGATCCGCGCGGGCGCGGCGGCGGACCCCGCGTACGCCTCTTCGTGCGGTGCGGCCCGGTCGGTGAACAGCGTCACCTCGCCGCCGAGTTCGGCGGCGGCCGGGAGGAAGCCCGCGGTGACGGAGTCGGTGGGATTGAGGGCGACCAGGTGAAGGTGCAACGGACCTCCGAGCGGACGGATGGAACGGCATACGGCGAACCGCCGTGCCGGGAAGGGTTGGAGGACGGCGCCTCGGGAACCGCCCCGGCACGGGGCACCGGAACGTGCCGCGGGGCGAGGGCCTTACGCGCCGTGTGGTGTCACCCGGGCGAGGGCGCCGCACATCCCGGCGGCGGGTGCGGAGACGGTGCCGGACGGCGTACCGACCCCGTGGGCCGGGCAGCTCGCGGGACCCGTGCGCCGTGCATGCGTTGCCCCCCGCTGTTCGCGCCGCGCCGTCTCCCCGGCCGCGCCGACCCCGATGGTCCGGGCGAGGCCACGGACGGCATGAGCGCCCCGGGGCGGCGGCGAGGTCGTCCGTGTCTCGTTCCCCACCCCGGGGGCATGCCCGCTCGGGACGCGCTTCAGCCGCTCTGTGCGCGGGTTGGCCGGGAAATCCGCGGTGTTCGCCGCGATGACCCGTGTGCGCCGGTGTGCCGCGATCGCCTCGGCGCCGGATTCCGGGTGGCCGGGGCGGGGAGCGGCGGCGACGGCCGCAGCCGCCGGTCGGGCACGCCGGCGGCGCGGGTCCGTACGCATGGCGCTTCTCCAGTCCGGGGGGTCACAAGCCACCCCAGAAGAATAAAGGAAGGCTTGCCTAAGTCCTGCCTGCCGGAGAAACGTAGCCCCGCCGCGCCGCCGTCGGCAAAGCGGCGGTTGCCCGTACCGCGACCGTCGGCGGCGGGCCCGCCGGGCGGCGCGGCCGGGAGTGTGCGGAGAAGCGGGCCGGACGGTGTGTCAACGCCCCGTGAACTCGGGTGACTTCTTCTCCGCGAACGCGCGCGGCCCGATGCGGGCGTCCTCGGACAGGAAGACCCGCATCCCGATCTCCGACTCGATGGCGAAGGCCTCGTCCTCGGGGAGTTCGTCCGTCTCCCGGAGCACGCGCAGGACGGCCTGCACCGCGACCGGCCCGTTCGCGGCGATCGTCCGGGCGATCTCCAGCGCCGTGTGCAACGCCTTGCCGTCGGGCACCAGATGGGAGATCAGACCGAGTTCCTTCGCCTCGGGCGCGTACAGGTGACGCCCTGTCAGCAGGAGGTCCGCCGCCGCGGCGTACGGGATCTGGCGCCGGAGCCGGACGGCCGAACCACCCAACGGAAAGAGGCCCCAGCGCACTTCGGAGACGCCGAAGCGCGCCGACTCGCCCGCGACGCGGATGTCGGTGGCCTGGAGGATCTCGGTCCCACCGGCGATCGCGGGGCCCTCGACCGCCGCGATGAGCGGCTTGGTCAGCGCGAATCCCTTCAGCGCCCATTTCATCGTCGACATGTCCAGTGCCAGCGTCGTCCCGTCGCCGTCGCCTTTGAAGGCGTCGCCGGGAGCGCTGCGGCTCATGTTCTTCAGATCCGCGCCGGCGCAGAAAGCGCCGCCCGCGCCGGTCAGAACGGCGACGCGGATGTCCGGGTCGCCGTTGACCAGGTCCCACGCGTTCTCGAGCAGGCCCATCATCTCGGTGGTCAGGGCGTTGCGGGCCTCGGGGCGGTTCAGCGTCACGACGAGGACGTGCCCGTCGCGCTCGACGAGAACCGGGGGAGCGGCTGGTTCGGTCATGCGGCGTGACTCCTGGTGTCCGATGATCCGGCTGGGTCCCATCACGGCACGGCGCCCATCGAACGAACGGCGTGAAGCGTACGAACGGCACGGGCGCCGACGCCGGCGCGATGGTGGCACGCATGCCGCCAACCCACAAGGCACACGCGGGGTGGGCGAGTTGGCCCATTGCTCTATCGATAAACTCATAATCAAAGGGGAGTTGCCGTCCGTGAACATCCGGAAATGGGCACCGCTCAGGTCCGATAACGGACTTCACCGGCATTCACCCTGCACGGCCGACAAGCGGAGAATCCGCAGCCAATACGAAATCCCTTGGCATTTACGACGGATAACGCATGGGGATTGTGGTGCGCGAGAAACCCGGAATAATCCAAGGCGCCGGGCGGACTACCCAGTTCGCGATGCGGCGACACCTCGTGGGGCCGGTCCGTGGCGATCCGGTGCCCATCTCTCTCCGCAACACTGCCGAATACCCCGGAGTGTCCCTGTGCGACGAAGCACCAAGAAAATCATGGCGAGTGCCCTCGGAGTCGGCGTGGCCGGCCTGGCGCTCCCGGTCCTCGCGACCGGCACGGCCCACGCGACCGGCAAGCAGTGCGACAAGGTCAGGATCGAGTACTCCCTCGACGGCGGCAAGACCTGGACCACCAAGGGCCGCATGGACGAGGCCCTGGTGACGAAGATCCAGGTGCGCATCGCGGGCGACGCCCAGAAGGGCTGCGACTACGCGGTCTCGCTGGCCTCGTACAGCGCCGAGGGACCCAAGTGGGAGACCTCGGGCAAGCAGAAGTTCCTCGGCTGGGACACCACGAAGCTCAGCAAGAGCCAGAAGAGCGCGACGCTCGACGTCACCGCGTACGCGCCCAAGTGCTTCGGCCAGGTCGACCTGTACGGCAACGGCAAGAAGTACGACGGCAACGAGAACCCGCTGCCGCACTACAACGACGCGCCGTTCCCGACCAACCTGATCACGGCGTGGAACGGCGGGAAGGCGTGTGAGGACACGCCGACCGCGCCGCCCACCAGCACCAAGCCGACCCAGCCGCCGACCGACGAGGGCACCAAGACGCCCCCGCCGACCGACAGCACGACGACGCCGCCGAGCGACGACGACACCAAGACGCCGCCGCCCAGCGGCACGCCCACCACCCCGAGCGACGACGACACGAAGACGCCGCCGCCCGCCACGACGCAGCCGGCTCCCGGCGGCGGCGACAGCACCCCGCCGGTGGGCACCCCCGAGGTGCCCCCGATGACCGAGGTCGCCAACGCCGAACTGGCCGAGACCGGCGGCAACGACAACACGGCCGTCATCATCGGCTCGGCCGCGGGCGCGCTGCTCGTCGGCGGCGCCGGCGTCCTGGTCTGGAACCGCCGCCGCAACGCGGGCGGGACCCCGGCCTGATCCGGCACCGCGACGGCTCCCCGGATCGCGACGCGGGCGGGACCCGCGTTTGATCGGGCCGCCGTGACGGCTCCCCGGAGCGGCTGAAGAGCAGCTGAACCCAGCACCACCCGTCGGCCCGGCCGCACCCACCGGCCGGGCCGACGCCTTTCCGCCGTCCGGCGGCAGGGGCACCACGCGTCCCGCCGCCCCCGCGCCCGCGACGTCGCGCGGCCTCCGGCGCCACCCGCGGGCCGCCCTCCCGCGCTCGACCAGTCGCGCGGCAACCGCCATTGGTCCTCGGGGCTCCGGAGCCACCCGCGAGCCCGCCCTCCCGCGCCGCTCGCTCCCGCGCACGCGCCGGGACGCGGTCACGTTGTCCGCGGCGCCGTGCGCCCGTGCGCACACGACGGCTTCCGCGCGGGGTGCACGCTGTACACGTCCCCACGCGCGCTCCGCCCCCGGCGCACTCCACGTCCCGCGCGCGGGCGCCCGCCGCGGGCCGACATCGAGAAGCCCCCGTCGCCGCCGTCCCCGCGCTTCCGCCCTCCCGACGCAGGTCCGCGACGCCGCGAAAACCACGCGACGCCACCGACTGCGTGGTGATTACATATGAACTCGTCCGGTGGGGTGCGTCAGCGTGCCCGCATTCGGCATCGGCGGAACGCCTGGAGGGTCCAGGCCGGGGCATCCGAGATCCGCTGTCTGAGAGAGACCGAGTGCTGATCAAACTTGTCAGGGCGCATTTGAAGCCCTATTCCGGGGCCATCGCGCTGCTGGTGGTCCTCCAGCTCGTGCAGACGTCCGCGATCCTGTACCTGCCCACCCTCAACGCCGACATCATCGACAAAGGGATCATCCCCGGCGACAACGGCTACATCTGGAAGACCGGCGGCATCATGCTCGGCGTCTCGGTACTCCAACTGGTGTGCGCCATCGGGGCGGTGTATTTCGCGGCGCGCACCGCGATGGCACTGGGCCGCGACGCGCGCGCCTCGGTGTTCCGCCGGGTGCAGTCCTTCTCCGCCCGCGAGGTCGGCCAGTTCGGCGCGGCATCGCTGATCACGCGCACGACGAACGACATCCAGCAGGTCCAGATGCTCGTCCTGATGACGTTCACGCTCATGGTGAGTGCGCCGATCATGTGCGTCGGCGGCGTCATCATGGCGCTGCGGCAGGACGTACCGCTGTCGATGCTGCTCATCGGCATCGTGCCGGTACTCGGGCTGATCATCGGTGTCATCGTGGCCCGGCTGCGCCCGCTGTTCCGCAAGATGCAGGACGACCTCGACACGGTCAACCGCGTCCTGCGCGAGCAGATCACCGGCATGCGCGTCATCCGCGCGTTCGTGAAGGACGAGCACGAGCGCCGCCGGTTCGAGGCCGCGAACGACGAGCTGAGCGACGTGTCGCTGCGCGTCGGCAACATCATGGCGCTGATGTTCCCGCTGGTCATGACCGTCGTGAGCCTGTCGTCGGTGGCCGTCATGTGGTTCGGCGCCCACCGCATCGACAGCGGCGGCATGCAGATCGGTGCGCTGACGGCGTTCCTCAGCTACCTCATGCAGATCCTGATGTCGGTCATGATGGCGACCTTCATGTTCATGATGGTGCCGCGCGCCGAGGTCTGCGCCGAGCGGATCCAGGAGGTCCTGGCGACCGACACCACCGTCGTCCCGCCCGTCACGCCCATCCGGTCCGTCGGTCGGCACGGGCACGTCGAGCTGCGCGACGTCGAGTTCCGCTACCCGGGCGCGGAGGCCGCCGTCCTGCGCGGCATCGGCTTCGCGGCGCGGCCCGGCGAGACGACCGCGGTCATCGGCTCGACGGGCAGCGGCAAGTCGACGCTGCTCAGCCTGATCCCCCGGCTCTCGGACGTCACCGAGGGCACGGTCCTGGTCGACGGGGTGGACGTACGCGAACTCGACCCGGAACTGCTCGCTCGCGCGGTGGCGATCGTGCCGCAGAAGCCGTACCTCTTCTCCGGGACCATCGCGACCAACCTGCGCTACGGCAATCCCGACGCGACCGACGAAGACCTGTGGCACGCCCTCGACGTCGCGCAGGCGCGCCCCTTCGTCGAAGAGCTGGCCGAAGGGCTCGACGCGCCGATCGCGCAGGGCGGAACGAACGTCTCCGGCGGCCAGCGCCAGCGCCTCGCCATCGCGCGGGCGCTCGTGCGCCGCCCCGAGGTGTACCTCTTCGACGACTCCTTCTCCGCACTCGACTACGCGACCGACGCCCGGCTGCGTGCCGCGCTCGCCCGCGAGATCGGCGAGGCCACGGTGATCATCGTCGCGCAGCGGGTGAACACGATCCGCGACGCCGACCGCATCCTCGTGCTCGACGAGGGCGAAGTGGTCGGCGAAGGCACCCACAACGAACTGATGGCGGGCAACCCCACGTACCGCGAGATCGTCCTGTCCCAGCTCACCGAGGAGGAGGCGGCATGACCGGGCCCGAAACCGACGGCGGTACGGCCGAGGCCGCGGGCGAGGTGGACGGCCCGGCGGCGCGTGCGAACGGCAGCCGCGTGCCGCACGACGGAATCGCGGCCGAGGCGGCCGACGTCACGCCACCCGAGGTCGCCGAGAGCGCGGCCGTCGGGAGTGTTTCCGCCGAGACTGTGTCCGCCCGGGCCGGCGCGAACGGGACGGCACCGGCGGACACCGCGGCGGGCGGCCCGCGTACCGCGACCGCGCCGCCTCCCGGCGCGGCGGTCGAGCCGGACACGGCGGGCGGCTCCGCCCCGGGCGGCGACGCGGACGCCGACGCCGACGCCGACGCCGACGCCGACGCGGACGCGGACGGCAAACCCCGGCGCGGACCCCAGCCCATGGCCGGCCCCGGCCGCTTCATGGGCGCACAGCCCGCGGAGAAGTCGCTCAACTTCAAGGCGTCCGGTCTCCGGCTGCTCAAGCTCCTCGAATCCGACAGGATCGCCGTCTACGCGATCGTCGTCCTCGCCGTCGTGGCCGTCGCACTCTCCGTGATCGGCCCCAAGATCCTGGGCGAGGCCACCGACAAGGTCGTCTCCGGCGCCTTCGGGCCCAACGGGGTCGACTTCACCGCCGTGGGTGTGATCCTCGGCTGGGCGACCGCGGTGTACGTCGCGTCCGGTGTCGCGAGCATCGTCCAGTCCCGGATCGCGAACCGCATCCTGCAACGCGCCATCCAGCGTCTGCGCAGCCAGGTCGAGGAAAAGCTCGCCCGCCTGCCGCTGTCGTACTTCGACCGGCAACCGCGCGGTGAAGTGCTCAGCCGGGTCACCAACGACATCGACAACCTCAGCCAGACACTCCAGCAGACGATGAGCCAGCTGCTCTTCTCGCTGCTCACCATCGTCGGCGTGCTCGGCATGATGTTCTGGATCTCGTGGATCCTCGCGCTGGTCGCGCTGGTCACCGTGCCGGTCTCGATCATCGTCGCGGCGCGCGTCGGCAAGAAGGCGCAGCCCGAGTTCATCGCGCAGTGGAAGTCGACCGGCAAGCTCAACGCGCACATCGAGGAGATGTACACCGGCCACGCGCTGGTCAAGGTCTTCGGGCGCGGCCGGGAGTCGGAGGAGATCTTCGACGCGGAGAACGAGAAGCTCTACAACGCGTCCTTCAAGGCGCAATTCGTGTCCGGCATGATGCAACCGGCCATGATGTTCATCGGCAACCTGAACTACGTCATCGTCGCCGTGGTCGGCGGCCTCCGCGTCTCGTCCGGCGCGCTGTCGCTCGGTGACGTGCAGGCCTTCATCCAGTACTCCCGGCAGTTCAGCCAGCCGCTGACCCAGGCCGCGAGCATGGCCAACCTGATCCAGTCGGGGGTCGCGTCCGCCGAACGCGTGTTCGATCTCCTCGACGCGCCCGAGCAGACCGCCGACCCCGAGAACCCGGCCCGTCCCGACGCACTGCGCGGCGAGGTGCGCTTCGAGAAGGTCGCGTTCTCCTACAACCCCGCCAAGCCCCTCATCTCGGACCTCTCCCTCGCCGTCGAGCCCGGCCAGACGGTCGCCATCGTCGGCCCCACCGGCGCCGGCAAGACCACCCTGGTCAACCTCCTGATGCGCTTCTACGACGTCACCGAGGGCCGCATCACCCTCGACGGCGTCGACACCGCGACCATGTCCCGCGACGAACTCCGGGCCGCGGTGGGCATGGTGCTCCAGGACACCTGGCTCTTCGGCGGGACCATCGGGGACAACATCGCGTACGGCAGCACCGGCGCCTCCCGCGACGAGGTCGTCGCCGCCGCGAAGGCCGCGCACGCCGACCGCTTCATCCGCACCCTCCCCGACGGCTACGACACCGTGATCGACGACGAGGGCACCGGCATCAGCGCGGGGGAGAAGCAACTCATCACCATCGCACGGGCGTTCCTGTCCCAGCCGACGATCCTGGTGCTGGACGAGGCCACCAGCTCCGTCGACACCCGGACCGAAGTCCTCATCCAACGCGCGATGGCCCGCCTGCGCGACGGCCGCACGGCCTTCGTCATCGCCCACCGCCTGTCCACCATCCGCGACGCGGACACCATCCTCGTGATGGAGGCCGGCAGCATCGTCGAACAGGGCACCCACAGCGCCCTGTTGGCCGCCGAAGGCCCGTACGCCCGCCTCTACGCCTCGCAGTTCGACGCCGCCACCGCGGAGGTCGACTGACCGCACACCGTGCGAGGGGCCTGTTCCGGACCACCGGGACAGGCCCCTCGCGCGTGACGCCCCGCCGCTACCTCCCGAGGCGGCTGAACACCACGTGCGTCACCCCGCTGGGCGACCCCGTCGACTCGATCCGGAACCGCTCCTCCAGCCCCTCCAACCCGTCCCACAACCGCTCCCCGCGGCCCAGCAGGATCGGCACCACGACGACGTGCATCTCGTCGATCAGATCGCGCGCCAGAAACTCCCGGACGACACTCACCCCGCCGCCGATCCGCACATCCAGCCCACCCGCGGCCTCCTTCGCGCGACGCAGCACCTCCTCCGGCGCGGCGTCCACGAAATGGAACGTCGTCCCGCCCTCCATCTCGACGGACGGGCGCGGATGATGCGTCATTACGAACACCGGCGTGTGGAACGGCGGATTGGACCCCCACCACCCGTTCCACTCGTGGTCCTCCCACGGCCCGCGCTGCGGCCCGAACTTGTTGCGGCCCATGATCTCCGCACCGATCCCGTGCGCCCACCCGGCCGCGAACACCTCGTCGACGCCGCCCCCGCCGTCCGCCTCCCCGTGCATCGACCGAAACGTCCGCGTCCCGAAAAACCACCCGTGCAACCGCTCCCCGGCATGCCCGAACGGCTGCTCCGCGCTCTGCCCTTCCCCCGTGCCGAACCCGTCCAACGACACCGAGAAATTGTGCACCCGCACCAACGCCACGACTCACCCTCCAGCCCATAGGTCACGCCACCACCCCACGCAACCACACCCCAACGACACCCGACAAAAACCCCATTCCCTCCACCCCCCAAACCCCCCACCACCAACAGAGTGGCGAAGCCACCCCCCAGTTGCGGTATGGTTTCCGTGCTCGACCAACCGAGCACCGGGACGTGGCGCAGCTTGGTAGCGCACTTGACTGGGGGTCAAGGGGTCGCAGGTTCAAATCCTGTCGTCCCGACGGTGTTCGCGAAGGCCCGATGATCTGGGGGAAATCCCAGGTCAGCGGGCCTTCTGCCATGGCGCGGAAGCTCGCCGGAAAACCCCCAACTCCCTCGTTGGATTGTCGGTGTTCCGGGACCATTTCGGGACCAGGGGCTTCCGCCTGCCCTCGGATAGTTACGGAGTGTCACGGATGGTGGGCGTGCGGTGGTTGCGGGGAGTGGGTGGGGTCGGGTGGTGAGGTACTTCGTTCGGGTGGACTGCGTTCCGGGGCGGGGTGTTTCGCCGTTCGACGTCGACGAGTTGGAGCGGGCGGCGGGTCTGTTCCGTGATGCGCTGGGGAGGTTCACGGGGGTGGACGGGCGGGACGGTGTGGAGATGGTGTTGTCGGGTGTGCGGGTGGCTGCCCAACCGGGGGGCGTGAAGGTGCTGTTGCACGTGGACGCGCCGGAGTTGGAGTTCGCCGAGGACGCGGCGTGGGGGTTGCTTGAGGCGGTCGTCGAACCGGGTGGGGTGCTGGACGGGTGGTCGGTCGCGTCGTGCGGGGTCGAACCCGCGGCGGAGCCGGCGCTCGAGGGCCCGGTCGCGAAGCCGAAGCCGGAGTCGGGGGTGGTGGGGTCCGGTCGTGCGCGGCTGCGGTCCTCGGCGGGGCATCTGCGCCTGGGGCTGGGCAGGTTCGGGCACACCGGCGTCGGCGACGGTGCCGGGGTGTCGGAGGACGCGGCGGTGCTGGCGGCTGGCGCGGTCATGCATGCGGTCGATCTGGTGACGGACGGGTTGTTCGCGGATCTGGTGGATCTGGAGCGGCGCGGCGAAGAGCGCAGTGTCGCGGAGTACGGGTTCGAGCTGCCGGTGTTGGACGAGCTGCCGGAGGGGTTCGCGGAGCGGTACTCGCCGTCGTTCGTCCGCCGGTTTATCGTCGCGACCGCGGGTGCGTTGGGGCGGTTGACGTCGGGGGTGTGGGACGGTCCGCGCAGCGTCGCGGAGGGCCTCGCCATCCGGTTGCTGCTGGACCAGGCGGCGTTCGTCCTGGACCTGTATGACGCGTTCGATGCCGGGACCGAGGGGGCGCTGGCGGTGTTTCGGGCTTGGGTGTTCGACGACACGGACCTGGAGGAGCTCTACCGCGACGACATCCCGCAGGACGAACTCGGGAGTGTGGATGGGTGGTTCACTCCGTTCCGGCCGACGGTGCACGTGCACCCGTACACGGTCGACCGCCCGGTCTGACCCCGCCCCCGCCTGCGAGGAGGGTTGCGTGGTTCTCCTCGACGAACTCGCGAAGGCCCGGTAGCCGGATGCATGCATCCGGCTACCGGGCCTTTCACCTGGTACGTCGCCGCGTCACTGGACGAGGCGCAGGTGGTTCCTCTGCTGTTGCGCGGGGATTCGCGTGGGCTGTGCCGGTGGTGGGGTGAGGTGGTGGCTCAGTGCGGTGCCGGCGTTTTGGATGGTGCGTTGGTCGGGGTGGAGGTAGCGCTGGGTGATGGTGAGGGAGCTGTGGCCGGCGATTTCGCGGAGGACGTGGAGAGGAATCCCGGCGTCGGCCATCCAGGTGAGGCCGGTGTGGCGCAGGTCGTGGCGGCGCAGGTGCTCGTGGCCGAGGCGGGTGACGACGTCGTCCCAGTGGGTGGCGTCGCGGAGGACGGCGGTGGTGATGCGTCCGCCGCGCGGGCCGGTGAACAGCCGTGCGGTCGGGTCGGTGCCGGCGGCAGCGAGGCGGCGGGCGACCAGGGGGCGGAGCTGCGGGATGATCGGAACGGTGCGGCGGCGTTTTCCTTTGGTTCCTTTGTCGGCGAGGCCTCCGGGGGAGGGGGTGGTCTGGCGGCGCAGGTTCCAGGTCCAGGTGGTGGTGTCGATGTCCTGGGCGCGGACGCCGGAGACTTCGCCGATGCGGGCGGCGGTGCAGGCGGCGAACTCGACGACGTCGCCCCATCCGCGGTAGCGGTTGTGTGAGCGGTCGACGAGGGCTGCGGCGAGTTCCTTGAGTGCGGGGTGGTCGGGCAGGGCGAGGGAGCGGGGGTCGTCGGCCTCGTCCTCATCCGCGTCCTGGGTGTAGAGCTGCCGCCAGCCTGTGACGTGGGCGGGGTTGGTGTCGATGAGGCCGTCGCGGACGGCTTGGTCCATGATCCGGGAGAGGGCGGCGAGGGTGTTCCTGACCGTGGACTGTTTGGCGCCGGCGGTGATCCAGGCGGTGACCGCGCGGTCGGCGAGGCCTGGCGTGAGTCCTTGGGTGGGCAGGTGGCCGAGGGTGGGGACGATGCGCAGCCGCCATCCGGCGCTGTAGGGGTCGAGGGTCTTGGGTTGCAGGCCGCGCATGGCCAAGTCCCAGACAGCCTCGCCGTATTCGGCCAGGGGCATGGTCGCGGCGGCGGCGGTGACGCCTCGGGCTGCGGACTTCAGGATCCGCTCGATCCACGCCTTCGCCTCGTCCTCGAGGGTGAACGACTCCGAGCGGGAGGCGCGTTGCCCGGTGGCGGGGTCGGTCCAGCGGACGCGCGCCCGGTAGGGCTTGGGGTATGCGGGGCGGTACTCGATGCCGGTCGACAGCGGGACGCCCAAGGGCAGGTCGGGGGTATTCATCAGGCGGCCTTCGCGGGGTCGAAACGGCGAGACGCGAGCCACGCCTGCACGTCGGGCACGCTGTATTTCGTGACGCGGTTGGAGAATTGGACGAACGGCGGGCCTTGCGGCGGGGTCAGGGTGCGCCAGCGGCGCAGGGTCGAGGGGTCGATGTCGAGGAGCGCGGCGACGTCGTCGGTTTCGTACCAGCCGGAGTGCAGCAGATCGGGGCCGGTGGTCTCTTCCGCGCCGTGTGTTGCTGCGGCGTCGACGAGTTGGGCGATGCGGGTGAGGTCGAGCAGGCGTGGAGCGGTCATCGATTCCCCGATGGTTCATGGGGCCGTGGGGGCCGGGGCGGAGTGACGGTGCGCGTGGACGATGGAGGGCGCACGAAGTGCGGTGTGGGGAAGGGGTTCTGGGGAGGGTGAAGTGTTCGCCGGGTGCGAAAGGCCGCGCCGCGCCGGTGGTTGCCGGCGGTTGGCGACGTGTGCTGTGAGGAGGGCCCGAGGCGTGAGGGGGTGATGCCTGCCTCGGCCGGGGCAAGCACCGGCGAACTATGCGTGCGATATCGGGCGGTCGGCGTCGTCGCCCGTGGCCGTTTCGTCTCGGCGCTCATCCCAGGCTGTGGTGAGTCGGGCCGGGATGGGGGGCGGTTCGAGGCGGTCGGCGCGCATGGCGGTGCGCAGCGCGTGCAGGGCGTCGAGGTCGTCGCTCAGCATGGCGTCCGCGTGCTGGGGGTTCGCGCCGGCCTGGCGCCTGCGTTCCTCGCGGACGCGCAGTGACGTGAGCGCGGTGTGCACGGCCGCGGCGTGGTTGCGGTACGCGTTCAGTACTGTGCGGGCGCTGCCGGGCGGAGGCGTGTGTTCGGCGATTTCCTCGTCGGTGAACCACGCGACCGCGTCCCACGTCGGCACGGTCCGGCCGGGCAGCACCTCGACACCGTCGTCGTGTCCGAGCGGGAACAGCAGGCTGATCGGCGACACCCCGAGCGCTTTGGCGATGACGAGCAGGTCCGTGAAGCCGACCGTCGCGCGTTTGCCTGTCTCCCAGTTCGTGATCGTCCGCGACGGCACTTCGACCCCGAGCCGCGCACACGCTCCCGCCAGGTCGGCCGCGGTCATCCCCCGTGCACGGCGCTCGCGGCGCACGCGCTGCCCGACCGCCGCGGTGAACTCGGCGGGCCAATCCGAATTGCTCATAGTGATGATCTTGGCACGCAAAGTAACCATCCGCAAGCAGAACGTTGTTCTCGTGTGCTCGGAATCTACGCTGAACACCCCCGTATTGCGCACAGCGGGACGCGATCCGGACGGCATCCGGACGGCATGGCCGTCCGACACGGCCGCGCGCGCGGCCGGCCGGGACACTGTCCGGATCCGCTCCGGACGCGGCGGCGCCCGCTGTCGGGACTCGCCGGGCGGCGGTCTCGCGGCCCGTGCGGCTGCTGTTATTCCGCGCGTTCGCCTTCTGTGGTTTCCCTGTTGCCGGTTCTCGGGCGGTGGGTGCCCGACCCCGTGTAGTTCCGGAACACGTCCTGCACCGTGCTGAGGGTGACGTCCAGGCGCGCGGCGATCTGCCGGTAGGACAGCTGCTCCTCGCGGTGCAGCCGCTCGATCAACTCCCGCCGTTCCCGGGCCCATTCGCGGTTGCGCCGCACCTGCTCGGCCATGACGCGGCTCTTCGCGCGGACCCGCGCCTCCGCGTCGCCGATGCGCTCGACGGCGTCGAGGGCATCCGACACCCGGCGCATCTCCTCGTCGCTCAACTCGGCTTCCTTCGTTCGGGTGACGCGCTTGAACACGCCGCAGGGGACCCCTACATTCCGTTGGGGCGGCCGAACACCACGTCACACGCAGGCTCGACCGCCGTGACACCACGCCGACCGGAGCCGCCTCGCCGGCGCTCGCGCACCTACACGTCGTGGCCCCCGTTCACACGACCGCACACTGACCGAAGCTGTGCGGACCCGCCACCGACAGGACCCAACGCCATGGAAAACAGTACCGACCGGACCACCGACCAGACCGGTGAGACAGCCGGCCGTACGCCCGCGCCTGCCGAGCATCGCGTCGCCCGGACCAACCCGGGTACAACGGCCGGAAGCGAGCGCAGTGAGCCCACCCGCATCCCGGGCGTGCGCTACCGCAAAGTCACCCGCCACCGCCCCGAGACGGTCGTCATCGACGGCCACCCGGAGACGCGGGATGCCCCGTACGACACCTGGGTCCCGGTGCCGCCGCGCGACTGGGACCGGGTCCTGCGCCGCGGCGTGGTCGCGGTCGCGATCGGCGCGACGGTGCTCGCCGCGGTCGCCGCGACCGCGGGCATCGGCGGCTTCCTGTCCACCCTGCTGCCCGCCCAGGTCGCGTACGCCGTCGCGGTGGTGTTCGACTGCGTGTGGCTCACCTGCACCGCGATCGAATGGCTGGAACGCTTCGACCCGCGGCGCGCACGTGGCGCTCGTCTCGCGGGCTGGGCGGCGCTGCTGATCTCGATGTCCGTGGTCATCGCCTTCGGCGCCCGCCACGACATGCCCGCGGCCGGCGCCGCGGCAGCATCGGTCTCCCCGACCGCCAAGCTCCTGTGGTGGCTGGTCCTGCGGCTGTACTCCGTCCCCCTGTCCGACACCACCCGGTTCTGGCTCCGGCGCCGCCAAGAACGCGTCACCGCGACCGCGGCCCTCGCCCGGCAACTCCAACGCCTCAACCACACCGAGGCCTACATGCACGCCGTCTACGGCCCCACCGCACTGCGCGCCACCGACCTTGAGAATGCGGCTCCTCCGTCCACCGGACACCGCCCGGACACAGCCCACGCGTCCGCCGCCGAAAGCGCCGCACCCCCCGACGAGGCGGCGCCACCGACACCCGGCCACCCGCTCCGGACGACTCCCGAACCCCCTACCAGGCCGCCGGCCGCCGCCCACTCTGCTGCCGGACAGGCGGACTTCCCCGGACACAGCGGCGCCGGGGACGGCGGAGCTCCGGTCGTCCGCGTGATCACGATGCCGTCGATCGCCGAGACCGTCCGCACGGTGCTCGCCCACCACCCGCACGCCTCACCCTCCGACCTGACCGCACGCGTCGCCGCTGTCCACGGCCACCGCGACGGACTCGCCGAAACCGTCCGACGCACACGCTCCCGCATCGAAGGAAACACCAAGCGACGCACGTCAGCGCCGTCGTGACCTCCACCGCCTCGACGACAGCCACAGCATTCACCCGCGGACGAGTCCGACCTGTCTGCATGCGACATCGGAGCCGAATTCCGCACATCCGATCACGGGGGGCCGCCTGACGGCCCTCCCACAGACTTTTCGGGCGTCGGCTGCGGCCGGACATAGCCAAGCCGGTCACGACGCTTCAGGCAACCGCCCACAAAGATCCCCGGACACCACACCAGCTGAATCTCGCGAACGCCCTCGTCGCCAAGGACTTCGCGCCTCGGTGACGTGCCTGTTTCCCAGCACACCGCAACGGTGGTAACACGTGCCGAACTGCGCCCCCGACCCCCGGCAAACGCGGGGCAAGGCCCTTCGTCCCCGACGGAGCATCCCCGAGGCGCGGGGCCGACTTGCCAGCGGTGCCGATCAGGTCGGCTACATCCCGAACATCCCGCGGGTGTAGGGCTGACGCCGCGAAGCGGTGCGTCTCGGTGGCGCTCGCCGGAACATCCCCGCAAGTGCGGGGCCGACGGGATGCACGTACCCTCGGCGCGGTCGGCGACGGGAACATCCCCGCGGGTGCGGGGCCGACCTGGCCGCAGGGGACAGTGTGGCCGATGAACATGGAACATCCCTGCGGGTGCGGGGCCGACATTGAGCCGGGCGGTGCCGTCCGGATCTGGGACAGAACATCCCCGCGGGTGCGGGGCTGACCCGTGGGCGGGCGTGGCGCACCCACGGCGCCAGGAACATCCCCGCGGGTGCGGGGCCGACATGAACTGTCGGTCGGTCTTCCACGTGTCGGCCGGAACATCCCCGCGGGTGCGGGGCCGACTCAGAAGCCTCCAGAAGTGTCGAGAGCCATAGCGGAACATCCCCGCGGGTGCGGGGCCGACTCGGCCTTCGGCACCGCGTTCGGCCTCGCCACCGGAACATCCCCGCGGGTGCGAGGCCGACGGAAGAGGGGGACGCGGGTGCTCGCGCGGCTGGGGAACATCCCCGCGGGTGCGGGGCCGACCACCCTCTCATCAAGTGCAGGATCTTCCATCAGGGAACATCCCCGCGGGTGCGGGGCCGACGGTGGGGTGGGCGACGCCGACCATGCGGGCGAGGGAACATCCCCGCGGGTGCGGGGCCGACTTACGGGAGAACAGGCCCCGGAGCCCGCGCGGCGGAACATCCCCGCGGGTGCGGGGCCGACGGCGCGCAACTCTCCGGGGAGGAAGCACAGGCCGGAACATCCCCGCGGGTGCGGGGCCGACGTCGGAAGCGGACCCTCCAGGGGTGGGGGCCGTGGAACATCCCCGCGGGTGCGGGGCCGACGTCGTCGTGGGCGGCTTGTAGGACGGCGTCGAGGGAACATCCCCGCGGGTGCGGGGCCGACCCGCGGGCGACTTCGTCCGGTGGATGAAGCAACGGAACATCCCCGCGGGTGCGGGGCCGACTCCTCGTGCAGCGGTACGTTCTCCAGCCGCGCGGGAACATCCCCGCGGGTGCGGGGCCGACCACGGTCATCCACTGCGGCCGGAGCCGGAAGTAGGAACATCCCCGCGGGTGCGGGGCCGACTGGCCGTGCCGGAGGCTGTGCGTCGACGTGGCCGGAACATCCCCGCGGGTGCGGGGCCGACTGGGGACAACGGCCTCGGCCATGGCGAACCTCCGGAACATCCCCGCGGGTGCGGGGCCGACGATGGGGACGGCTTGGGCGGCGTGGGCGTCGGCGGAACATCCCCGCGGGTGCGGGGCCGACGCCGGGCAGCCCAAGCCCCCGCGCTGCTGGGCCGGAACATCCCCGCGGGTGCGGGGCCGACTTCGGCGCGGTGACGGCGCTGGAGTCGGTGGACGGAACATCCCCGCGGGTGCGGGGCCGACGTCGTCGCCAACGAGCTGCACAGCCGCCTGACCGGAACATCCCCGCGGGTGCGGGGCCGACTTCCACACCGCGCCGGTGGCGTACCGCGCCGAGGGAACATCCCCGCGGGTGCGGGGCCGACGCGACATCCAGGTAATCGGCGGCGGCGAGCAGAGGAACATCCCCGCGGGTGCGGGGCCGACACGCCATGGGCGTCCGGGACCGCCTCGAATGCCGGAACATCCCCGCGGGTGCGGGGCCGACCTGGCTGCCGCAGTCGCCTCGGGGCGGCGTCGTGGAACATCCCCGCGGGTGCGGGGCCGACTCGTCCACAACGCCCGGTGCCCGCTGGTCGTCGGGAACATCCCCGCGGGTGCGGGGCCGACTCCTCGGCGGCGTCGTCCAGTTCGGCGATGTGGGGAACATCCCCGCGGGTGCGGGGCCGACCGCATCATCGACGACCACCGCGCGCTGCTCGTGGGAACATCCCCGCGGGTGCGGGGCCGACTCGGTGAAGACGCGGTCGGTAAGGCCGTCGCCGGGAACATCCCCGCGGGTGCGGGGCCGACTTGATCGTCGAGCCCGGCGCCTTCCGGACCGCGGGAACATCCCCGCGGGTGCGGGGCCGACGCGACGTTCGCCGCCCTGGGCGGTGCCGCCGCGGGAACATCCCCGCGGGTGCGGGGCCGACGCGTGGGGGCCGCCGCCGGCGTCCGTGCGGCCCGGAACATCCCCGCGGGTGCGGGGCCGACGCTTCCTCACCTGCGGTTTTTGCGGCGTGCGGCCTCGATTTCATTCACTGGGTTTGGCTTCTCTTCGCTTCGGGGCAGGGGAAGCGGCGCTTCGCGGGCGTTCCCGGTGCGGGGCTCCAGGCTGCGCCTCGTCTGTCTCTGATGTGGAGGGTGGGGCATGGAGCAGCATATGGCGGGTGGCAAAGATGCGGCCGTAGAGGCGCAGTTACGGAGCTTAGGCATTTCCACAGGTCAGATGCCATATGTCGCACGAACGGACGCGTGTTTAAGGGGAGTTCGTCCCGACTGATCTTGCGCTGGCTCGGCGGGCGAGCGCGCTTCGTCGAAGTGACTGTCAGGGTTTCGGGGTGAGCTGGCGGATGTAGACGCATTCGCTGCGTGGGATGACCAGGTAGACGAACATCCCGCCGTCAACGGTCCTGGTGGCTCCGCGGGGGTTGGGGCCGGTGAAGGCGGTCCCGTCGCCGTATAGGGCGGACGCGGCGCGGGTCAACTCGTCCGCGACTTCCTCGACTTGGGCGATGAACGCCTCAGGTGCTCCGTCCGCAAGGTCGTCGGGGTCGTACTCCCAGCTCCAACTCACTCACCGACTGTATCGAGCGCGGCACGGTAGATGTCGCCGGAAACTCGAACAGCCCGCCTGCGGACTTCTGGGTCGTCGCTGAGGGTGTCGATCTGCTCGGCGTGGCGGTAGCGGTAGCTGGTGTCCGGGTGCCGTTCGATCTCGACGATCGCCGCCCAGTGCCGCAGCCACGCGTGCACCGGCCATAGCGCCCCGAGTTCGACGGCCTTGTCGGTCGCCTCATCCTGGGACCGGTCAAACTCCGGGATCCAGGAGGGGGCGAGCGCCGCCAACGCCGATCGCAGAGCCTCTGCCGTTCGCTCCGGTCGCGGCATTACTGCCACGGGGTGCTCAACCTGCGCGCTCACAGTGGTCTCCTCCCTCATTTTGCGGGGGGCGGCCCGCCGATGGCCGCCCCCAGTATTGCGTGCGGACAGAGCCGAGGCCACGAAGAGGCGGCCGGAGCCCGACGCTCGTGGCGACCGCGCCGGAACATCCCCGCGGCTACGGGGCTGACGGCGTCTGCGGGCAGACCAGCACACAGAGCACGGGAACATCCCCGCGAGTGCGGGGCCGACGGGGCGGTGCCCTTGGACAGGGCGTACACGATTGGAACATCCCCGCAGGTGCGGGGCCGACCTTACCAGCGGGTTACCCAGCGTTTCATGGACTGGACCATCCCTGTAGGCACGGGGCCGACGAACTCGTGCCGACGCTCCAGCGTCGCCTCCAGGGAACGTCCCCGCAGGTGTTGGCCGACCCGCACGGTGCGCCGAGGCTGAGCGCAGCAGGGAACGTCCCTGCGGGTGCGGGGCCGACCGACAACCACGATCGCGAATGCGACCGAGGTGAGGATCATCGCGCCGGGTGCGGGGCCAACAGCAACGGGGAAGTGCGCGCGACCAAGCTGGGAACATCCCCGCGTGTGCTGGGCCGACAACCTGTGAGTCTTCTTCGGATCGTCGTGCAGCGGAACATCCCCGCGGGTGCGGGGCACTCGCCCACCCGCATCAATTCGCGGAGGACGCCAGGAACATCCCCGCAGGTGCGGGGCCGACCAGGTCGTCCACGCGCCGGACGAGGACGCGCAGGGAACATCCCCGCAGGTGCGGGGCCGACTGGCACCGGCCCCGGCCGACCCGTCCGCGTAGCGGAACATCCCCGCAGGTGTGGGGCCGACGGATGGCGGCAGTTCTTCGCGGGTGGCCCGTCGGGAACATCCCCGCGGGTGCGGGGCCGCCCCGAGGAGCTGCGGTGGCATCGGGGGCGCGAACGGAACATCCCCGCGGGTGCGGGGCCGACGCATCGAGGAACGCCGACATGTTGGCGCGGCCCGGAACATCCCCGCGGGGGCGAGGCGGACCGTGCGAAACAGGTCGACGCCCGGAAACGCGGCGGAACATCCCTGCGGGTGCGGGGCCGACGCGAGGAGTTGGTAGGCCTTCCGCCCGGTGATGGGAACATCCCTGCGGGTGCGGGGCCGACGACCTGGATCTGCTGGAGACGGACCGCGTCGAGGGAACATCCCCGCGGGTGCGGGGCCGACATCGACAAGACCGGCAACCCCGGCCCGCGGCGGCGGAACATCCCCGCGGGCGCGGGGCCGACTGGTACCCGGGCGCGTTTCGGCCGTCGTCGCGAGGAACATCCCCGCGGGTGCGGGGCCGACCGGCTGTGCACGGTGAATCCCTAGTCCACGGTAGGAACATCCCCGCGGGTGCGGGGCCGACGACCACGGCGGCACCATCGAGCTGGAGGTCCCCGGAACATCCCCGCGGGTGCGGGGCCGACGGTCCCCGGGGCCCGCGCTTTGTGCGTCCAATTGGAACATCCCCGCGGGTGCGGGGCCGACCAATCGAGGACGCGGACCGAATCCCGGACGGCGGGAACATCCCCGCGGGTGCGGGGCCGACGGGCATTCGCGGACCAGGGCATCACGGCGGGAAGGAACATCCCCGCGGGTGCGGGGCCGACGCGGCAGACCCGTACTTGTCGCGCAGATCGGCCGGAACATCCCCGCGGGTGCGGGGCCGACCCAATCCACGCCGCGACCTGGCCCGTCGGGGCCGGAACATCCCCGCGGTGCGGGGCCGACTGAGGCCGCAGCGCCGATCGCATCGAACGCGGGGGAACATCCCCGCGGGTGCGGGGCCGACTGTCAGGCATTCCATGAGATGGGCGAGCGTCCAGGAACATCCCCGCGGGTGCGGGGCCGACGCGCGCCGCGGCGGCGTCGACGTCACCATCTCCGGAACATCCCCGCGGGTGCGGGGCCGACTCAGAGTTGGATGCCGCCGCCCCGAAGGTCCAGGGAACATCCCCGCGGGTGCGGGGCCGACCTCCCACGCGTTGTTCCACACACCCTTCACGGCGGAACATCCCCGCGGGTGCGGGGCCGACGGGTCGTAGCCGACGCCGGTGAAGAAATCCGCCGGAACATCCCCGCGGGTGCGGGGCCGACCTCGGTCGCGGCGAGGGTTGCGTGGTCGGCGCGGGAACATCCCCGCGGGTGCGGGGCCGACCGTTCCGCGGGCAAGCGCACCTACCCGGTGACGGGAACATCCCCGCGGGTGCGGGGCCGACCTTTGTAGCGGCGGTCCTTGGCCATGCGGACGGGAACATCCCCGCGGGTGCGGGGCCGACACTTGCAGTTCGACGAGGTTGGCGCCGCTGACGCGAACATCCCCGCGGGTGCGGGGCCGACACCGCCGCGGCCCCGACCCGTACACCGAGCTGTGGAACATCCCCGCGGGTGCGGGGCCGACACGCGAAGGCCCCGACCACCGTCAACTCGTTCGCGAACATCCCCGCGGGTGCGGGGCCGACACCGTCGGGGCGACGGGGAGCGCGGCGTACGCGGAAACATCCCCGCGGGTGCG
This sequence comes from Yinghuangia sp. ASG 101, assembly GCF_021165735.1. Classification (GTDB taxonomy): domain Bacteria; phylum Actinomycetota; class Actinomycetes; order Streptomycetales; family Streptomycetaceae; genus Yinghuangia. Next base: position 6,907,023 of record NZ_CP088911.1, read on the forward strand.
GGGCCGACACCCTTGCCGTGCCGCGGTCGGGCGTACGTCCGCGAACATCCCCGCGGGTGCGGGGCCGACACTTGGCGTACACCTTGTCGGGCAGGCTGTCGCCGAACATCCCCGCGGGTGCGGGGCCGACACCCGCTCACCGCCCGCCTGATCCAGGACACCGGCCGAACATCCCCGCGGGTGCGGGGCCGACACTTCTTCTTCGCGCACCCCAGGGCGATCGCGGCGAACATCCCCGCGGGTGCGGGGCCGACACACTTCCTCACCTGCGGTTTTTGCGGCGTTCGGCCTCGATTTCATTTACTGGGATTTGGGTCTTCATCTTTGCTTCGGGATCGGGAGGGACGGCGCTTCGGGGGCGTTGTCGGTGCGGGTCTCTAGGCTGCGCCTCGTCTGTCTCTGTTGTGGAGGGTGGCGCGTGGAGCAGCATACGGCGGGTGGCGAAGACGCCGTCGTGGTGGCGCAGTTAGGTGCGTTATGGGGTAAATCGAAGCAGAAGGCCGGGGGTACGACGAATCTGTTGTTGTCGCATCTGCTCGACACGGCGGCCGTCGCGGAGTTGATGTGGGAGCGTTTCCTGGCTCCTTCGACGCGCGGGTTGCTTGAACGGCTCGCGGGTGGGGGCGGCCGAGGTCGGCGGTTATTCGTGTGGTTGTGCGGTGTGCACGACTGCGGGAAGGCGACCCCGGCGTTCCAACGGATGGACGCCGACGGCGCGCAAGCAGTGCGAGCGGTGGGGTTGTCCTGGCGTGAGTCGGTGATCGCAGGGATGCGACACGGGTGGCGGCACGACCGGGCGGGTGGGAAGCTGATCCGCGACGTGCTGCGCGAAGTGGGTTGGCAGGACGAACATGTGGAGTGGGTCTGGCCGTTGGTCGCCGGGCACCACGGGCTGTTTCCGTCCGCAGGAGATCTGCGCGAGCCGAAGAAGGCCGCAGGGCAGTTGCAGGGCAAGGGAGCCTGGCCGCAGGCGCAGCGCGGGCTGTTGAGCGCCTTCACCCATGAGATCGGCGCCGGGAGCCTGGCCGACTTGCAGCCGGTTGTCGTGCCGACGCGGGCGGAGCAGCTGTTTCTCAGTGGGCTGGTGGTCATGGCCGACTGGATTGCCAGCGACGAGAAGCATTTCCAGGGTGTCGACGCGTTGGAGAAGGTGTCCTTGGCGGGCGCCCGTGTGCGTGCGGAAGCGGCGTGGGCGGAGCTGGGGCTGCGTGGTGGTTGGGGCGGCCGGGAGTTGCCGGGTCGGGACGTGTTCCTTGAGCGGTTCGGGGAGGAGCCGCGTCCTTCGCAGCGCATGGTGATCGATGCTGCGCGAGCGATGGCGGCCCCGGGGCTGATGGTCGTCGATGCCCCGATGGGGGAGGGGAAGACGAAGGCGGCGCTGGCGGCAGCGGAGGTGTTGGCGGCGCGGTTCGGCGCGGACGGGGTGTTCGTCGGGATGCCGACGCAGGCCACCAGTGATCCGATGTTCGATCAGGTCCGTGCCTGGGTGAAGACGATCGATCCGGAACTGGCGTCGCAGGTGGCGCTGTTGCACGGCAAGCGCATGTTCAACAAGACATGGAAAGCGCTCCTTGAGGCGGCGGGGAGCGAGCCGGACGGCCGGTTCGGCAGCGTGGACGAGTACGGGTGCTGCGACGACGCGTACGGGATGGCGTCTGGCGGCGCTCCGGTTCCGGAGCGGCAGGCGCCGGCGGAGTGGTTCCTGGGGCGGCACCGCGGGCTGCTGTGTCCGTTCGTCGTCGGGACGATCGACCAGTTGCTGTTCGCGGCGACGCGTACGAAGCATGTGATGCTGCGTATGGCGGGGTTGGCGGGCAAGGTCGTGATCCTTGACGAGGTGCATGCGGCCGACGTCTACATGTCGCAGTTCCTCAAGGAGGGGTTGCGGTGGCTGGGACAGGCTCGCGTCCCGGTGGTGCTGCTGTCGGCGACCCTCGCGCCGGCGCAGCGTGAGGACTTGGTCCGGGCGTACCTGGCGGGGGCGGAAGGCGCCGATGCGGCGGCGCGAGTTGCGGTGCCGCAGCCTCGGGGGTACCCGTGTGTGACGGCGGCGTGGCCGGGGGCCGAGGTTCGTGTTGAGCACTGCGAGTCGTGGCGTGACGACCTGGCCGTACGCGTCGAAGTCCTGCCGGAAACGATGCCGACTACGGTTGCGGACGCCGTCGCGGTGCGCCGAGCGGCAGATGCTGCGGTGGCGGATCTGCTGGATGCGCGTCTGAGTGATGGTGGTTGCGCGTTGGTGATCCGGAACACCGTCGATCGTGCCCAGACCCTCTTCGACGTGTTGCGTACGCGCTTCGGCGCCGACGAAGTACGACTGCTGCACGGGCGCTTGACGGTGCAGCAACGTGCGGAACGGACAGCTGAATGCCTGACGTTGCTCGGGCCGCAGAACGATGAGCATCCGCGTCCGGCCCGGCTGATCGTCGTGGCCACGCAGTTGGCGGAACAGTCGTTCGACGTCGACGCCGACCTGTTGGTGACGGATCTGACCACGGTCGACCTGCTGTTGCAGCGCATCGGCCGGATGCACCGGCACACGGGGGTGCGCCGGCCGTCGCTGTTGCGTCAGCCGACGGTGGTGGTCACCGGTATGACAGCGCCCCAAACGGATGTCGCGCCGACGTTCGTGTACGGGAGCGAGGGTATTTACGGCCGGTACCTCCTGCTGCGGACGGCTGCGGTGGTGGCCGAGGCCGATGGCAGGATGTGGCAAGTCCCGTCCCAGGTGCCGGAGTTGGTGAGCACGGTGTATGCGCCCGGCGCCGACGTGGTGTCGGCCGCCTGGCGCGACGCGGAGCACTCGGCACGACAGGAGTGGGACGAGAAGCAGCGCGATCGGGCCGACAGCGCGGGGACATTCTTGCTGTCTCGGCCCGACGAGCACGACGCGCCGACGCTGGAGGGGCTCCACTACGCCGGTGCCGTGGGCAGCGGCGACACCGACCTGAACGCCGCCGTCCGGGATGGGGACAGAACGCTGGAGGTCATTCTCATTCGTGACCATGACAGCGGGTTCGCGACCTTGGCGGGTCGTCGACTCACAGCGAATGGCGACGTCGCCCCCGAATTGCTGGACGAGGTGCTCGGCGGAACCGTGCGGCTGTCGCAGCGGCTGAGCAAGTCTGCGGAAAAGGACCTCGTTCCGTTGCCTGCCTGGATCGGACACTCATGGCTGCGCCACAGTCGTGCGCTGGTGCTCGATGCGGAGGGACGCGCCGACGTCGGCGGCATCTGCGTGCGCTACGACGATGAACTCGGTGTGGTCGAGGAGCGGTTGACGTGAGGCGGGCGACCGGCTGATTCGCGGGCCGTCGTGGTCCGGGCCGCGCCGAAGCGCGGCCCGGACGTTCCCCGCGGGTGCGGGGCCGACGGTCAGCCCGCAGGTGACCGGAAACCCAACCAGGGGCCATCCCCGTGACGACGAGCGTTTGCGTGCTCGTCCGGGGCGTCGCCGAGAAGTTTGCCAATTCCCGCACATGGTCCGCCAACCGCGTGTCAGGATCGAGCCCGGGAACCGCGAAGCTTAAACCTAACTACTTGGGGGATTTGGCATGCCGTCGTTCAACCTGGTCGACGAGCCATGGCTGCGCGCGGACTCGTATTCTCCGCCGGAGGCGGGGAGTGAGGGCCAAACGTCGGTTCAGGGCCGACCCGAGCGCTCCCTCCGCGAACTGCTTCTGGACGCCCACCGCTTCGTCGGGATCAGCGTCGAGACGCCGACCATGGTTCCTGCGGTGTTGCGCCAGGTCCTGTTGCCCGTGGTTGTCGACGCGCTGGGACGTCCGAAGGATGCCGCAGACTGGCGCCGCCGTTTCCGGCAGGGGCAGTTCGGCTCTGAGGAGCAAGACCGGCTGAACGCCTATCTGGACGAACACCGGCACCGCTTCGACTTGTTCGACCCCGCGGTGCCGTTTGGGCAGGTCGCCGACCTGCACACCGCGAAAGGCGAGACGAAGGGCGCCGCGCTGCTGGTGGCGACTGCGGCCACGGGCAACAACGTGCCTTTGTTCGCCTGCCGTAGTGAGGGTGACACGTTGGCGCTGACGCCGGCCGAGGCGTCGCGATGGCTGGTCCATGCGCAGTGCTGGGACACCGCCGCGATCAAGACCGGCGTGGTCGGTGACCCGAAAGCGAAGGCCGGGAAGACGACGGGAAACCCGACTGGTCCGCTGGGTCAGCTCGGGGTGGTCGTCCCGATGGGGCGGACCCTCTACGAGACTCTTCTGCTGAACATTCCCCTCCGCGCGGGCAACACCCCGGGTGACAAGCCCCAGTGGAGGCGGGACGCCCACGGCCCGGGGTGGGACCAACGCCGCGCCGCAGGGCTGTTGGACCTGTGGACGTGGCAGTCCCGCCGCATCCGCCTCTTCCCCGAGGAGACCGCGGACGGGGTCCGGGTCACTCGCGTGCTCATCGCGGCGGGCGACCGGCTCAGCGAGGTACCGGAGTGCGAACCCCACACCACCTGGACGTTGCCCGCCGCCGGCAAGTCCAAGGGCGGGGCCGCGCCTGTGTTGCGCCGCGCTCGGCGTCACCAACCGGGCAAGGCCGCGTGGCGTGGCCTGGAGGCGTTGCTGGCCATCGATCTCGCGTCGTTTGATCCGACGTCCAAAAAGGACGGCTTCGCCACGACCCTCCTGCTGGACCAGTTGCGCGGCTTCCTCGATCTCCCGCACGACTACCCCTTGCAGCTCGACCTGACCGGCATCGCGTACGGAAACCAGTCGGCGGTCGTCGACGACATCATCCACGACGCCATCCCCCTGCCCTTGCTGGCGCTGCCCGCCGACTCCGAGGTGCACGCGACGCTGCTCGCGGTCGCCGACCAAGCCGAGCAACTCGCCCGCGCCGTCAACAACTTGTCCGCCGATCTGCGGCGCGCGGCCGGTGCCGAGCCCATCCCCTGGGACCAGGGCCACCGCCCCGGGGAATTGGTCCTGCACGCTCTCGACCCGGTCGTGCGGCGCCTCCTCGTCGGTGTCCGTGACGCAGGTGACGACGAGGACCTGCTCGAACGCGGCTGTCTCGCGTGGGAGCAACTCGCGTGGCGGAAAACCCGCCAGGTCGCCGAGCACGTCATCCGCACCGCCGCCCCGAGCACATTCGCCGGGCGAAAGGTCCAGCAGGGCGGCAAGGAACTCACGTATCGCCTGGGGACGGCCGAGACGAACTTCCGCCGTCGGCTGCGCGAGATCCTGCCGCGCGCAGCAGGCGCCCGGACCGCGTCCTCCTGACCCGCACTTCGACCAAGGACTTCGCGTATGTCTGACACCGAACAGTCCGAACGCTATTGGAACCGCTTCGCCGGCCCGGACGGAAAATGGTGCCGGCACCCCGTCACCAGAATCGTCGGCCCGCCTCCGGGCGAGGAACTGGCCGCGCTGCGCACCGGGTTGTCCGCACCGCCCGGCGCGGCCATGAGGCTGTGGCCGTTCTGTGTGTCCCCCACGAACGATGCCTTGGCCCGGCGCCCGGGCTGATCAGCGCGGAGCAGAAGGCCGAGCACGCCGCGCTCGCGCTGTACGGGCTGCACCAGCAGTCGCAGAAGAACCCCATGCACAAGCCGGGGGTGTCGGTCGGCGCCGCCCTGCGGACCCTGCGGGGGAGCGGCGAGTACAGCGAGGCCGCCCTCGACCGGCGGGTGAACGCCGCGGCGACCGCCACCAGCACCGCCGCCCTGCTCAAGCGCCTGCGCGGCCTGGTGACCCAACTGCGGGGCGAAGGCATCGGGTGGGACTACGACCTCCTGCTCCGCGACCTGGTGGCCTTCGACCACCCCGCGCGCCGCTCGTCCGTGCGCCGCGGCTGGGGCGCGGCCTACTACGGCTGGCGCGGCACACCGGCTGACGCCGCGTAACCCGCGCCTACGAACTTCCGCCCGGCCGTCACACGGTCGGGCACGGCAACCTCCCATCGACGAAAGACCGGAGTCACCCATGACCGTCGACCGCCGCGCGTACCTGGACGTCCACGTCATCCAGACCGTGCCGCCGGCCAACCTGAACCGCGACGACCAGGGCAACCCGAAGGAGGCCTACTTCGGCGGCGTGCGCCGAGCGCGGGTGTCCTCCCAGGCGTGGAAACGCGCGACGCGCACCGAACTCGCTTCACACGTCCCTGAGTTGGAGCGGGGTACGCGTACCAAGCGCATCGCCGCCGAACTCGCGTCGCGGCTGGGACGCACCGGCGTGGACGGCGAACAGGCCCAGCGGCTGGCGTCGTTCCTCCTCGCCCCGCTCGGCATCAAGGCGGGCAAGAAGGCGGGCGACACGGCGTACCTGCTCTTCTACGGCCACCGCCAACTGGAGGACGTCGTCGACCTGGTCGCGCACCGCGCCCCGGAGCTGGCCGCACTCGACGACGACGCCCTGACCACCGCCGTGAAGGACTTGGCGGTGGTGGACAAGCTCAAGACCGGCCACCCGATGGAGGTGGCGCTGTTCGGGCGGATGGTCGCCGACATCGCCTCGCTGAACGTCGACGCGTCGGTGCAGGTCGCCCACGCGCTGTCCACGCACCCGGTCGAGCTCGAATTCGACTACTACACCGCCGTCGACGACCAGAACCTCGCGGACGAGACCGGCGCCGGGATGATCGGCGACATCGGCTTCAACTCCGCCACCCTCTACCGCTACGCGACCGTCGGGCTGCACCAGTTGCACGCCAACCTCACCGACACCGACGCGGCGCTCACCGCGGCGGCGGCGTTCGTGCGGGACTTCGCCCGCAGCATGCCCACCGGCTACCAGAACGCGTTCGCGCACCGCACGCTGCCGAGCATGGTTGCGGTGATGGTCCGCACCGAACAGCCCGTCAACCTGGTCTCGGCGTTCGAGGAACCGGTCACCGTCACCGACGGCATCGCCGCCGCGTCCGCGGTCCGCCTGGCGGAGGAGTACCAGCGGATCACGAACGCGTGGGGCGGCGCACCGGTCCACACCGCCGTTTGCCACACCTTCGACGAGAAGTCCCCCGCAGCCGGCCGCATCCGCGAAATCCTCGGCGCCGCAAGCCCGTTCCCGCAACTGACCGAGGGCCTGGCGGGACCGCTGGCCGCGGCGATGGGATGGGACCGCACCGCATGACCACCCCGCCCACCGGCGGCGGACGCGCGGTCCTGCTGCTGCGCCTCGCCGGCCCGCTGCAATCCTGGGGTGACCGCAGCGCGTTCAACCGCCGCGAGACCCGCCCCGAACCGACCAAGTCCGGCGTCATCGGCCTGCTCGCCGCTGCCCAGGGCCGCGCCCGCGAAGACGACATCACCGACCTGCTGCAGGTACGGCTCGGCGTACGCGTCGACCAACCCGGCACCCTGCTACGGGACTTCCACACCGTCTCCGACTACCGCGGCCGACCGCTCCTCCAAGCCGGCGTCTCCGCCAAGGGAGTTCAGAAGCCGACCTCACCCGCCAAGAACACCCACGTCACCCAGCGGTTCTACCTCCAAGACGCCGTCTTCCTCGTCGCCGTCGAAGGCCCCGAAGCACTGGTCACCGCCTTGCACGACGCCGTCCGCAACCCCGCGTTCCCGCTCGCGCTCGGCCGCCGCTCCTGCGTCCCGACACAACCCCTGGCACTGAAGCCGCACACCGGCGACCTGGACACCGCCCTACGCGAAACACCGTGGCAGGCCTCCGAACACGCCCGAAGCCTCCACTGCCGCCGCACCGGCACGCGCCCCGCGCGGATCGACCTGGCCGCGACCGTCGACGACCCGGACGGCAACGACGTCCTCGCCGACGTACCACAGTCCTTCGACCCCCGCCGCAGGGCCTTCACCAACCGCACCGTGCGGCACACCTGGCTGTCGGTCCCCACCGACATCCCCAACCCCGACCCGCCGGACGACACCGACGCCGGCCACGACCCGTTCGTCCTGCTGGGCTGGTGACCACGCCATGACCTACCTCTCCCGCATCCGCATCAACCCCCTGCGCGCCGACAGCCGCAAACTCCTCGCCAACCCCCGCGCCATGCACGGCATGGTCACCGGCGGCGTCGCCGACCGGCCGCTGGACGAACGCGTGCTGTGGCGCCTCGACACCGACAACCCCCGGCGCCCGCAGCTGTACGTCCTCACCCAGTCCAAGCCCGACTGGACGCACGCCGTCGAGTCCGCCGGATGGCCCGACGCCGACGGCGACCACGCACTCGTCCGCGACTACACACCCCTCCTCGCCCAGCTCGCCGTCGGACGCAGGTTCGCCTTCCGCCTCACCGCCAACCCCGTCCAAAACACCCGCACCCCCCAGAAACCGTCACCGGGCCAGCAAGCCCACAGGGACGCCGACCCGCGGGGCCGTTCCTTCCGCATCGGCCACCGCACCGCCACCGCGCAGATGCGATGGTTCCTGGACCACACCGACCGCTGGGGATTCACCATCCCCGACTCCCGCACCGACCAACCGGCCCCCGGCCTCGAACCAGCCGCCCCAGCAGACGGAAAACCCCTCGCCCCCAAGGAAGTTCGCATCACCGACCGGCAACGCAAGACCTTCACCAAAGGCGGCGACAAACCCGTCGTCCTCCACACCGCCACCTTCGAAGGCGTCCTCCGGATCACCGACACGGACACCTTCACCACCCGGCTCCTCCACGGCATCGGCCCGGCCAAGGCGTACGGCTGCGGACTGCTCACCCTCGCCCCACTGCACCGCTCGGCCACCGAAAGCTGACCCATGGCGGACATCTGGTGGAAAGCCCACCCCCACGACCTGCACCGCCTCACCGACCGCGTGTCCAGCCTCTACGTCGAGCGCAGCCACATCGACCGCGACGACAACGCCATCGTCATCATCAACAAACGCGAAACCGTCCGCGTCCCCGCCGCCATGATCGCGGTCATGCTCCTCGGCCCCGGCACCCGCAGCACCCACGCCGCCATCGCCCTGCTCGCCGACTCCGGCACCGCCGTGTGCTGGGTCGGCGAACGCGGCGTACGGCTCTACGCGGCCGGCCTCGGCCCCGCCCGCGGCGCCGGACTCCTCCACCGCCAAGCCTGGCTCGTCACCCGCCCCCGTGAACGTCTTGGCGTCGCCCGCGCCATGTACGGCATGCGCTTCCCCGGCGAAGACGTATCCGGCATGACCATGCAACAACTCCGCGGACGCGAAGGCGTCCGCTTCCGCAAGCTCTACAAACACCACTCCCAACGCACCGGCGTCCCCTGGACCGGCCGCGAATACCGCCCCGGCGACCCCCACGCCGCCGGCGACGACGTCAACCGCCTGTTCTCCGCAGCCAACGCCGCCCTGTACGGCATCTGCCACGCCGTCATCGTCGGCCTCGGAGCCAGCCCCGGCCTGGGCTTCGTCCACACCGGATCCGCGACGTCCTTCGTCATGGACATCGCCGACCTCTACAAAGCCGACTACAGCCTCCCCCTCGCCTTCGACCTCGCCGCCCAAGGCCTCACCCAGGAACGCGACGCCCGACTCGGCCTGCGCGACCTCATCACCAAAGACAAGCTCCTCGGCCGCATCGTCGACGACGTCAAGACCCTGCTCAACCCCGAAAACGCCGAACTCACCGACACCGAAACCCACGAACTCTGGGACGAACAAACCGGATCCGTACCCAGCGGCGCCAACTACGGCTCACAACCCCGCGACCCCCTGGACGCCGCAGCGGACCAGCACATCACCATCATCGGCCCCGAACTCGACCCACCACCAAACACCGGAACCGACGCATGACCGTCATCATCCTCATCGCAGCCCCCGAAGGACTCCGCGGGCACCTCACCCGCTGGATGGTCGAAGTCAACGCCGGCGTCTTCGTCGGCAACCCCAGCCGCCGCGTCCGAGACCGCCTCTGGGAAACCCTCGCCACCCGCATCGGCGACGGCCAAGCCGTCCTCGTCGAACCCGCGACCAACGAACAAGGCTGGGCCGTACGCACCGCAGGCCGCGACCGCTGGCAACCCACCGACTACGACGGACTCATCCTCTCCGCCCGACGCCGAGGATGAACCCACCAACACCCCGGGCGGCAGAGGAGCACGGACCAAGTGAATGAAAACAGCCCCATCACGCGGTAAACCCGCAGGTGAAGAAGTGTCGGCCCCGCGCCTGCGGGGATGTTCCCGTCCGGTCGCGGAAGAGCCGGGGGTCGAAACTGTCGGCCCCGCGCCTGCGGGGATGTTCCCCGCGGGGCGCCGCACGGCCGTTCGGTGCGCCCGTCGGCCCCGCGCCTGCGGGGATGTTCCCTCCTCCGGGAGGCCGGTCTGGCGCAGGCCGACGTCGGCCCCGCGCCTGCGGGGATGTTCCCTGTCAGAAATCTCCTGGTCCGCGGCATGCTCGGTCGGCCCCGCGCCTGCGGGGATGTTCCCGTGAGTACGCCCCCGGCACGTTGCGCCGCAAGGTCGGCCCCGCGCCTGCGGGGATGTTCCCTTCTGCCCCGTCACGAGTTTGGGACCGGGCCGGTCGGCCCCGCGCCTGCGGGGATGTTCCCGGGCAGGCCGGCCCGGCGTGGTTCCTCCGGGCGTCGGCCCCGCGCCTGCGGGGATGTTCCTCGCTCTCGGCCGACGACGAGTTCTGCGATTTCGTCGGCCCCGCGCCTGCGGGGATGTTCCCGTCGGGTAGCGGACGGCCTTCAGCCGCGAGTAGTCGGCCCCGCGCCTGCGGGGATGTTCCGGCGGTGGGTCGTGGCGGACGTCGTGGAAGTCGGTCGGCCCCGCGCCTGCGGGGATGTTCCCGCGTGGCAGTACTTCCAGGCCACCGCCGATGTGTCGGCCCCGCGCCTGCGGGGATGTTCCATCTGATCATGGGCTTCACCGCGCTGTTCGAACGTCGGCCCCGCGCCTGCGGGGATGTTCCGTTCGCGCTGGAGGGGCTTTCCGAGGCGCTGGCGTCGGCCCCGCGCCTGCGGGGATGTTCCCCCGATCCGGGCGATCCGCGAGGTCAGCCACGAGTCGGCCCCGCGCCTGCGGGGATGTTCCCGCCGCAGCGACTTCGACGAGATGGTCTCCCGCGTCGGCCCCGCGCCTGCGGGGATGTTCCCGGCCCTTGGCCGCGGGCTTCGGCGAGACGTTGGTCGGCCCCGCGCCTGCGGGGATGTTCCGGGGCGGCGAGCGATACGCCGTCTCTCTCAGGCGTCGGCCCCGCGCCTGCGGGGATGTTCCGGGCAGTCACAGCACCGGGCTTGAGGAGACCGCGTCGGCCCCGCGCCTGCGGGGATGTTCCCAGAGTTTTCCAAGAGCCCGGACCGGGGGAGCCGTCGGCCCCGCGCCTGCGGGGATGTTCCCCCGATCGAGCAGGACATGTTGGACGCGCTGCTGTCGGCCCCGCGCCTGCGGGGATGTTCCGGCGTCGCGCACCGACGGCCGGACGCCGCGGACGTCGGCCCCGCGCCTGCGGGGATGTTCCGGACTACGACATCCCCGCCTCCTCCCCCGAGGAGTCGGCCCCGCGCCTGCGGGGATGTTCCCCACGAGGTCTGGGCGGAGCGCCCGACCGCCCAGTCGGCCCCGCGCCTGCGGGGATGTTCCGACCGCGTTCGACACCGCGAAGACCGGAGTCGGGTCGGCCCCGCGCCTGCGGGGATGTTCCGCCCCCGTGCTTGAGGGTGAGTTGCTGGAGGAGGTCGGCTCCGCGCCTGCGGGGATGTTCCCGTGTTCGCGGTCGGCATCGATGTGGGCGGCCTGTTGGCCCTGTGTTTGCGGGGCCGTTCCGCGCCTCGCGATGCTCCTGTGCACGGTCAAGCTGTCGGCCCCGCGCCTGCGGGGATGTTCCGGACGAGATCACGGCGGCCGGGTACGAGCTGGCGTCGGGCCCGCGCTTGCGGGATGTTCCGATGATCTGTTACCCAGCGCGTTGATCGCAGGCCTCTGGCTGCCTGAGCGGTGGCGTGTTGGGATGCCAGTGCCGGGTGCGGTCATGGTTTGTGTCTATGTTGGCGCGGAATGCGAAAAGCGGCGCATACGGCCTTGCCGTCTTGGGTGGGTTGGACGAACCACATCTCCGCCAATGCGGTGAGCAGGTGGAGGCCACGGCCGCTCTCGCTCATTGGAGTGGGCGGTTTGGGGTTCACTTGTGTGATGTCCGGCAGGGGGTCACAGACCCGGGCCACGGCGTGGCGCGGGTGGACTTCGATGATCAAGCGCAGTGGGCCGGGTGTGTGTTCGACGGCGTTGACGACGAGTTCGTTGACGCCGAGCACGATGTCGTCCAGCTGCTCTGGGGAACGGCTGCGGTAGGCGTCCTCAACTGCCCGTCTGGCGACAGCGGTTGGTCTGGCGCAGGTGGTCAACGGGACGGTCAGATGCTGGAGGGGGTAGGTGAAGCGGGTCGGGAGCAGGGTATTCGGGGACGGTGGCATCGTCTGATTCCCTCGTGCTTGGAACGGGCGCGCTTGGGCCGGGGCGGGGTGCGGCTGTTTTCACGGTGGTGGAGTTGCGGTGCGCCGAGCTCCGGTGCGAATGCTGATCCATGGGTGCTTCGTTCGCGCACGGCACCGCGCTCGTCGGTGAACTTCAGTGCCACCGAGCGGATTGGGTGCGGGGGTGCCGTACGGCCTGGGTCACGCGCGGGGTGAGTGAGTCGTGTGTGGTTGCGCGCGTGAGTGCCTGCACGTTTGCAGGACTTCGCCGAGGCGCTGGTGGTGGCGTGAGGCGGCGGCGGTGTCGAGCATGAATGTGGTGATGAGCAGCTGGGGCTGGTGAGGGTCCTGTGTACGGAAACGGACCGGGTTGCGCAGCACCGAGAACGCGAACGGCTTCTCGTCGGCCGGGTCCATCAAGGACACCTCGATGTGGACGGGGCCTTCCACGGGGCGCAGTCTCGGGTTGTACGTGTCGGCGAGTGCGTCCGCGACGTCCGTCAGCACTGCGAGTTGGTCGCGTACGTTGCCCAGCGGCGCCGCGTGGTCTTGGGCGAGTGTCACCAGGAGGTGGCGTTGCTGGGTGCGGGAGAGCGCGCGGTACCGGGCGCGGAGGATCTGCGCGTAAGCGTCGAGCACCGGTGCGGGGCCGGGCTGTGGGGGGAGCGGGATCACAGGGGTGTTCCTTGGCTGCGGTTGGTGGCGTTCAAGGGTTCGGCGGGGTCCCGTGGGGCGCATGGCGGATCACGGCGTCGCCCCGGTGCCTCGGGCACGGGTCCGGCGTCCGGTGAGGCGCCAAGCAATGCGCGCGCACCTGATGTCCGTTCGCCGGTGTTGCGGTGACCATCGAGGTGCCTCCACACGTTGCCGGGAGCGGGTCGGTTCGCCCGGGTCATAAGCGTGTCTGCATCGTCACCGCCGGCCACAGGTGATCAATGGATACGTTTTCCACGGCCACCGGACGGCCGCTGACCTGCGTGTTGGCGGAGGAACACTGGTGGATTTCACGACAGACCGTCGAAATCTCGTCCGTTGGTGGTCTTGATCCAGGCCGGGGCCGGGGTGAACCTGGTGGCCCACTCGCGATCGGAGGCGACATGCCGCGACCACCCGCCAATCGGGCCACCCTTGGTCAACTGCGCCGGGATATGGAGGCCGAGGGTTGCTCGTTGGCCGACATCGCGCGCGAGATGCAGCGTGTCCATGGCTTACGCCCACGTGAAGCGCACCGGCATGCCCGCGGCTGGAGCCAGGAGGATGCCGCAGCCGCGTACAACACGGTTGAGGGCTCGGGGACGTCCCCGATGTCCGCCGCGCGCATCAGCGCCTACGAGCGGTGGCCCGCGAGTGGCGAGCGTCCTTCTCCGCGTGTTTTGGCGGTCCTTGCCGACGCTTACGACGTTGAGGTCCGCGACCTGGTGGACTTTCGAGACATACAGCAAACGCCGCCGGGTGACCGCCAGTTGCTCGACCGGCTCGCCGTGTCCAGCCCGGACCCGCCTCCGGCGGAACCCTCCGCCCCGCCCCCGGCGACGACGGCACCGCCACGCTTGCCACTCACAGAACCGGACGAGACGCAACTCATGGAAAGCGCACGGCAGTCCGCCGACTTCGCGGCACGCGCCGGGACCACCAACGTCAACGCGACGGTGCTCGAACAACTCGACGCCGATCTCGAATCGATCGCCCGCCGCTACCTCACCCAGCCCCTTGTGCCGCTCCTCGCCGACATGATCCGCGTACGGAACAAAGCCTGGGAACTCCTCGAAGGCCGCCAACACCCAGCCCAGACACGCCACTTGTACATCGCTGCCGGAAAGGCCTGCGGCTTGCTCGCCTCGGCGAGCAACGACCTCGGACAGTACGACGCCGCCGACACCCACGCCCGCACCGCGTCACTGTGCGCCGACCTCGCCGGACACGACAAACTGCGTGCCTGGGTCGCCAACACCCGCTCCGTCGTCGCGTTTTGGCGCGGCCAGCCCCAACGCGCCGCCGAATATGCCGAACGCGCCGCGCACTTCGCCGGGCAGGGCATCGAACGCGTCCGTGCCCACGCGTACGGCGCCCGCGCCCGTGCTCGCCTCGGCGACGCCCCCGGCGCCCGCGCGGAGATCGCCGCCGGGGTACGGGCCCGCCACGAAGCCGACGACGCGCACGACTACATCGGTATGTTCGCCTTCCCTCTCGCCAATCAACAGCGCTGCGCCGGAAGCGCGTTGGTCTGGCTCGGCGAACCCGAGGACGGGATCATCCACCTTGACGACGCCCTCACCGGCTACGGCCGCGAAGACTCGTATGCCCACGTCGCCGTCACCCAACTCGACCTCGTCCGCGCACGGCTGCACCTCGGCGACCTCGACGGTGCCCGCACCACGATCGCCCCCGTCCTCGCGCTCCCCGAGGAACTCCGCCTCGCCGGCGTCTCCCGCCGCACCGCGGGCATCCAACGCCTTCTCACCGGCCCTGCGTTCGACCGCCGACCGGCAGCGCTCGCACTCGCTGAGCAGGTCGAGGACTTCCTCGAACGCAACGCCGCCCGCGCCCTGCCCGGTCCGCACGCCTGACCCTGACCCCCTCCTTCCGACGAACGGACAGCCATGACCGCGCCGATGACCGTCACCGTGCTCGGCTGTGCGACGCCGTACCCGCGACCGGGGGAACCCTGCTCCGGCTACCTCGTCCAAGCCGACGGCGCCACCGTGTGGATCGACGCTGGCAGCGGGACTCTTGCCGCCCTGCAAACCCAAATCGATGTCACGGACGTCGACGCCGTCTGGATCAGCCATCTGCATCCGGACCACAGCTCGGACCTGTTGAACGCATGGAACCTGTACGTCAACGCAGACAACCCGCCCCGCCCCGTCGTCGCCGGACCACCAGGATGGACGGCGAACGCCGACGCGTTCCTCGGCCGCCCCGGAGCCATGCACGAAGTCTTCGACACCGTCGACCTCGAGGACGGCCACCGCCTCACCGTCCGCTGTCTGACGCTGACGGCATACCGAACGCGGCACGGCGTCCCGACGTACGGCGTCCGGATCACCGCCCCCGACGGCGCGGTGCTCGCCTACTCCGCAGACTCCGCGCCCTGCGACGCACTGACCGAACTCGCCCGCGACGCCGACCTGCTCATCATCGAGACCGGCGCCACCAACGGACACCCCGGCCACTGCACCCCCGAGGACGCAGCCAAGACAGCCACCGCCGCAGGCGCCCGCCGTATCCTGCTCACCCACCTCGCCGACGGATTGTCGCGCGATGAGGCATTCGCTCGCGCAGCCGCTCTGTGCAACAGGCCACTTGACGTCGCTGAGGCCGGTTGGCGGAACACAGTCCGACCCTGACGACTCCGGCCGAGGGGAGCGGCGCGTGGAGGTCGGCGATAAACGCGGCTTTACGTTCCCGGCTGCGGCGAAGGCGCCGGTCGAACATGCTGTCGAAGTTGGGCGGTTCAGGCTTTCGTCGCGTGGGCGCGGGAGATGGTCTTCAGCGGATTGCGGCGGCGAGAGTCGTGCTGGTCGACGTAGCGGTTGAACGCGGTTGAGTCGTCGTTCCAGTTGCCGTGGCGTTTGATGTCGAGAGGGTCGGCGCCGGCGTCGAGGGCGGTCTTGACCAGGCCGTGGCGCAGGGAGTGGGAGCTGGGGCCACCGCCCTCTCCGGCGCGTTTGAAGTTGCGTTTGAGGATGTCGGTGACGGCGTCGACGGTGAGGCGACCGTCGGGGTCGCCGATGGGTTTGCCGTTGCGGGTCATCTGAACGGCGACGCGGCCGGACTTGGTGATGCGGCGGAACAGCGGGCCGGACGGGTGTCCGCGGGCGGTGAGTGCGGCCGCGAGGTCTTCGACGGCGTGGGCCGAGCACAGGTTCGGATCGTTCGCGTAGTAGATGTCGATGTCCTGCCATTCGCGGTTCTTCACGCGCCAGATGTGAACGGTGTAACCGATCCGGACGCGGGTGTGGTCGTCAAGGAGTGGGCTGAACGAGCCGGGCCAGTCGAGCCGGACCAGGTCGCTGCCGCGGGAGGCCACATCGTGGCCGAGCAGTTTGACCGCGGCGTCGCGTTTGCCGGCCAGAGTGCTGCGGTCGATGTCGGCGACCACGCGGGCCAGCACGGTGCGGTCGGCTGGGTGGGCGTGGCTGGTTTGTGCGGCAGGGTCGCGGGCGTCGGCGAGTTCGGCTCGGTACCCCTCGATGACCTTGCGAGCGGGTTTGGTGTCGGGAGGTTGGTGTCCGGCGTAACGGTGGCAGGCGCGGATCGCGGACAGCATGTGCGCGAGCGTGGAGGGCTTGTACCGCTTCCGCGTGGCCTTCGCGCCTTTCCCGACGGTGTACGTGGAGCGGGTCAGGTGAGAGGTGTAGTGGGCGACGGTCTGCCACGTCGCGGGCAGCGCGCGGCGGCCGTGCCGATCGCACCAGGCGGCGAACTGCTCCATCACCCGTTCGTAGGACTCGCGGGTGTTGGGCGGGATGCCCTTGGCGATGTCCTCCAGCACCTCGGGCGGCAGCCAGGTGTTCGGGTCGAACGCGGGCACAACCGCCAGGTCCGCACTCGGCCTCGGCTCCGCGAGGTCCACCAGTTCGGCGTCGTACATCTCCGCGTCACTCACGTCCGGCCCTTCCCGGCGCGGTCGACGGGTGTACGGAATCCCGTGTGGTGGGTGCGGGGACGTGATGACGCGCCCTGGTTCTTGCGGGCGGTGAGGACGGGACCGAAGCCGACCCACGATGCGGTGAGCGAGCATGGTGCCCGTCCGCTGAGTTCGGTGGCCTTGAGCACGCGGCGGCGGAGGGCTTCGCGTCGCTTGTCCGGTGTGCGGACGTCGGCGAGTTGCGGATGCAGTTGGCATTCGTGGACATGCGGCCGTGGTGGGGCGGCTTCGTTCGACCAGCCCGGTGTCGACGGAAGGTGCAGGGCTGGTTCGCTCACGTGATCTCCCGGCTGTACGGGCGCAGTCCGAAGGCGTCGCGGATGGTGACGATCTCGGGCGGCTCGTCGGGTGGGACCTGTATGGCGCAGGTGTGCGACCGCGACCCACTGCATGTGGTGGACCACGGTCTCGGCCATGGCCGCGCGGTTACCGGTCGTGGGGGACAGAGCGAGGGCCTGGAGAAGGCCGGAATAGTCGTAGACACCTTCCCCCAGGACCATCCCGCGTTGCCGCACCGTCTGAGCCAGGCGGAGCAGGTCGTCACGGCGGGCGTCGTCCAGGTCGGTGGCACCGGTACGTCGCAGCTCGGCGAGGGCGGGCCCAGTCTCGTGTGCTCCGGTCCACAGTGCCGCGGCGCACTCGACGACCAACTCACGGTCGAACTCGGCGCCAGCCTCGTCACGTTGTGCCTGCCTGGCCAGGCGCTGTTCCGCGCGGTTCAGCCGGAACGTGGCGTATGCCGTGGTCCAGCCGACCACGGCCCCGCCCACGGCGCCCGCGAACGCGCCGACCAGAACCTCCGTCATCGCCACGTGCGTTCCCCCTGTGTCCCACCAGCGGCACCCGCTGCGAGGTGCTTGCCTCGCAAGCTACTCCGGCCACGTATTGCTCCGGATAAGGGATGTTATCCGGAGCAATACGGGACCGCGATTGCCGTATACGGCGACGACGGCGCTGGTGCAGCACGACGGCTCGTCGGCGTTCTCCGGATAGGCAAGCCCACCAGTTCTGCGGGCTCAGGGCCGGGGGAGAAGCCGACGGCGTGGACGAGGACGTCCTGGTCACGGGCGAGGTGGGGAGCGTGTCAACCTGTGCCCGACCCAAGGTCGAGGAGGCATCGGCCGTTGAGGTCGCCGGGGATTCGGTGCCGGGGCCGGAACAAACCCCAGTTGATGCCGCCCGCCTCCTGAGTGGGCGTTGCTCGCTCACTATGTCGGTCCCCATAGGCCGACCAAGCTTCTGCGTTTACCGAGTCCGGCGATTCATCGAAGCTCATCATCCGTGAAAGGGAGCCATAAAGCGCGAAATTGGCACCGCGGTCCGGGCGCCAGGCAAGAACCCAGCGGCGTCGAGCGCGTATCAATGTCCTGGGGCCACTGGCGCCGGGCTGGTTACAGCAGGCGTGCCGACCGCGAGGCGGTGGCGGAAGCGGCTGGGGGTGGTTTCTTCGCGCCTACGGGGGTGATGCCGCGAACGCGCTTGATCGGTCGAGGATAGGTATAGCCGTGGTCGGCAACGGTCTGGCGCAGTCGATTGCTTGCTTCGACGAGGACGCGGTGCGTGCGGGCCAGGTTGCGGTGGATTTGCTCGTGGAGGTCGCGTGGTGGCTGGTCGCCGCTTCTGGGGTTGTCCTGAGCGGAGTAGTGGGTGCCCGCGAGGGCGAGGGCTGTTGACAGGTAGTGCAGCGCGTCGGTGGTTTCGGCTGCGGTGTGGGTGAGGATCGCGGTGGTGTGCTGCCCTGGTTCGGTGTGGCCTTGGAAGCCGGCGCGTACCTGGGCTTCGTCGGCGATCTGGGCGATGAGTTCGGCGAGGCGGCTGGTGATGAATGCGAGGTCGAACGCGCTGGGGGCTGCAGGGAAGGCGGTGACGCCGGGTGGGGCTTCGATGCGGTGTTCTTTGAGGCGGCGGCGGATCTGGTCGAGGGCGTCGGCGATGTGCAGCGGATCTCGGTGGTAATGGCGGTGCGTGTATTCGGGCATGACATTCCTTCAGGGCCGGGCGACAAGGCGAGGGCGGTCATCGCCGTGCGTGGGGGCTTGTCGGGGTGGTGATGAGGACGGCGGGTGGGTTTTGGTTGGGGCCGCGTTGGTTCGGCCGGTTGCGGGCTGCCGGCCCGGGGTCCCCGGCGGCGGCGCCCCACCGCCGCCGGGTGAGAACGACGGGGTGGAGGAGCCGGCGGGCGGCGGCGACCAGATCGTGGGGATGGTGGCGTTGCGGTGCGGCCAGGGCCGCGGTGGCGCGTGCGGCATGGTGAGCGTGACGAAGGAGGCCGCGTCGCAAGACTTGTCGGGCTGCGTACGGGACGGCGGAGCCGCAGCCGTGGTTGAGGAGGCTGCGGATGCTGTCGGCGTCGAGTCCGTTGTCGTTGAGGTTGTCGTTGCGGTGGGCTTCCCAGGTTGCGGTGATGTGGTCGACGGGGTCGCCGCGGTGGCGGAGTTCGCGCATGTGGGTGTACAGCGCGGCGTGCTCGCGGCGGATGAAGTCGTCGGCGCTGAACCAGCTTTCGATGTTGTCGAGTTGTTCCGGGTCAGCCGCGATGCCGCGTAGGACCGTTTCCTCCTCGGTGAGCGCGGCCATATCGGTGGTCGTGCTGATGTGTTCGGGCGCCGCGTAGCGCCCGGGAGAGGGCGGCCGGGTGGTCGTTCGGTTGCCGAAGCGGCGGTCGGTGCGTAGGCGGTCGAGGCCGGCGTGGAGTGCGTCCAAGTGGCGGAGGGTCTCGGTGATGCCGCCGTGTTCGATGTCGGTTCGGGCGACTTGGCCGAGGCGGACGGCGTGTTCGCGGATGCTGCGGTTGGCGGAGGCTTCGGCGACGATGCGTGCGTACGGGGCGGCGTGCTCAGGGTGTGGGCAGGCCGAGATGAGGGTGTGCGCGTAGACGGCGGTGATCCCGGCGGCGTGTGCTTCGGTGCGGGTGATGGTGTCGAGAAGGCGTGCGGCGGTCAGCCCGCGTGATGGCGCGCCGGGTATCGGGCTGCGGCAGATGGCTCGGTACAGGGCTGCGTGCGCGGGCCGGTAGAAGTCGCTCTCGGTGACGATGGCACGAACGTCAGCGAGCCGTTCGGGGGCCAGCAACAAGGCCCCCAGGACCGCTTGTTCGGCGGTGATGACAGGGTCGATCGCTGCTCCGGCAGTGGGGCGGTCCGCCGGGCCGGCGGTTTCCGCAGGGCTCGGCGGGCAGACGGTGGGGATGGTTGAGGGACAAGACCGCTTGGTGCTACTGATCCATGCGGCTGGTGGCGCGCTTGCCCAGTCTTCAGCGGTGGTGTCGCGTGGTCGGCGGGGGGACGGGGCCTGCCGACCTGGCGGTTGGCGTTTGTGTGACCGCCGTGTTGTTCGGCGGGTCGATGCGGTGGTCGACGCGGTAGCCGAGTGCGGTCAGTGCTTGGTTGGCGTGGGCGGCGTATCCGGGCAGGGCGGCGGGGACGGTGCCGTACGGGGTGCGCATCCAAGGGGCGTCGTGGGGCAGCGCGACGAGGCGCATGCCGACGCGGGCGAGGGCGTGTGCGGCGGTGGTATCGCAGTTTTCGGCGGTGACGACTCCGGTTTCCCGGGTGCGGAGCACGATGGCGCCGTCGTGCGGCAGTTCGACGGTGGGGACGTCCTGGCGGTGGATCTCGGTGCGGATGGCGCCGACCTCCCGTCGGGCACGGGCGGTCACGTCCGCGTGGTCGAGCACCTGACCGGAGCGGGTCACGGCCGGCGAGATCAGGTGAAGGGTGTGCTGGGTGCGTACGGCGATCCAGTCGCATTCGTACGCCGGGGGACGATGCCCATACAGCGCGGCGTCGAAGACGCGGCCCGTGAGCAGGCGCAGTTCGTTGTTGCGGAAGAACGCGTCGGGGTTGTTGTTTTCGCGGGTGGGCAGGTCGATGCGGGCGTGCCACGGCCGGATCGACGGCCCCGCGTCGGTTGTGTCTGGCTTGCGGTAGAGGTTGAACGGACTCCACGGGCGGCTCGGCGATCGGGTGTTCGCGGCGCCGCGTTCGAGGTAACGGTCGAGCACGGCGGCGGTGCGCAGCAGGGCGGCCGTCGACTGGTCGTTGACGATCCCGGGGCCGCTGACCCGGACGAAGATCATTTGCGGGTGGTCCGCGGCGGACTTGAAGCTGCCCGAGGCGCGGGAGTCGAGACGGTACAGATGGGTGAGCAGCGCGGTGATCGTGGCGTGCTGTTGATCGGTGCGAAGGTGCATGGGGCTCCCGAAGGATGCGGGGCGGAGACGGATCGAGGGGTGCCGGACTGCGCCTGAGGGGCGGGGCCGCGTACGAGCGGGGCGGTGGCGCGGATGCTCGCGCGTACGGTGCGCGGGATGAACGGCACTGCGGAAGCGTGGGGCGACTGGAGGTAGTCGTACACGCCCCTGAGCAGGCCGGTTCGGCAAGTCAGCAGGGCTACCGGCCCTGGGCGCCCTCATCGTTGGCGTTCCCGAGGATCGACTGGCCACGCGCGGGGGTGGCGGAGCCGGACGACAAGGCTCGTTCGGCGATCGGTAGGTGCTCGCCGGCCGACTTCGGGCCGGTGCCTAACGGCGTGTCCGCGTCGGCTGCGTGGGGGACGCTTGCGCTGCGGGCTTCGCGGTCGTGGAGACGGCCGAACTGGTGCGGTTCGGCTGCGCGGCTGGGAGGGACCGGTCGGCCGGGCTCTTCCGGTCGGCGCGGTCTTGAGCAACGTCAGCGGAAGGGGTGGCCCAGTCGACCGGCAGCGCGCGCAGCAGGTGCGTGTGCAGGCGCAGGACATCGGCGGCTTGCCGACGCACCGGCGCCGGGTCGCACATCGCGGTCACCGCAGCCATCAGGACTGCGGCGGGCGTGCGGGCCGTGAGGGTGACGCGCCATCCTTCGCGACTCAGGGATCCGTCGGCGTTGCGGTACGGATCGCCGGACAGTTCCCACGCGTAGTGGCCGCGATGCGGGGCGAGCCCGGGGCCCTCGTCCGGGTGACGGGTGATCCACCCGTGGCCGGTGGGCGAGACCCGTTCCCAGACGTTCTCTTCGTGTGACCGCTCCTCGGTCACTTGGGGATTGCGCGAAGGGGCGGCGTGTCGCTGCCAGCCAGCCGAGTCCAGTACGTCCAGGACCGGATGCTCGCTTCCCGACTCGTCCCGGCGGGCCTGGTCAGGGTCTGTACGGTCTCGGGTGTAGCTGTGATCGCTGCGCGTGGCCTCTGCAGGGGTGGACCGGCCCGGTGTGTGCGGGGCGGCCTCGGGGAGCGCGCGCAGTGCGCTGGTCACGGCGTGGACGATTTCGTCCGGGACCGAGTCGGTCATCGCGACCATCCACACCTGCTCGCCGACGGGGGATTCGGCCCAGGTCGCTGACCAGGTGAACTGCACGTCGTGGTTGGGCCGGTGGACGACGAGCAGTTGCCGGGAGGCGGATGCGGCGTAGGTGCCGCCGCACTCGTCGGACTCCCAGATCCATCCGGGGGCGGTCACGGGGTTGGTGAACTGTGCGACGAGCTGTTCGTGATCGTGTGCGCCGGCGAGGAGGCGTGGGGCTACCAGCAGTTCGCGCAGCGGCTGGTCCTCCAGCCAGACGGCGAGATCGTGAACGTCCAGAACAGGGCTCCTTCGGTGCTTGCGGCGGCAAGGGATGAGGGCTTGGGGCTGCGATCGCCACCGTGGCGGCGTCGAGGTGTTCGCTGGGTCAGCGATGCCGGCGGGAGGGCGGCGTCGGGGCGACGGCGGGCGGCGTGTTGGGGCGCGCGGGCGCCGGGATGAGCGGCGGATGTGGGTCGTCGAGGCGGTTGCTCAGCCAGGCGTCTGCGGCGTCGAGGTGGGGGAAGGGGAGGTCGCGGATCTGGTAGGTGGCCTCGGTGATGTGGAACGTCTCCAGGAACACGTGGACCGGGTTGTCGCCGGGGCGGGCGTGGGTGTCCTCGGTGACGGTCCAGGTTTCGGTGTGCAGGTGGTCGTGGTGGGTGAAGGTGCCGCGGACGCGGTAGCGGTCGCCGGAGTCGCGGACCCGGCGGTTGATCTCCTGGGACGTCGCGTCGGCGTGGTGGATGTGGCTGTACTCGCTGCCGAGGGTGGTGCGTTCGCCGGGGCAGCCTTCGGCGATGAGCCGGCGCTGGGCGAACGCGAGCGTGGAGTTCCAGTCGCCGTGGGTGGTGAAGGTGTTGGCCGCGGTGTTGATGATGACGTGCAGGGCGAGGATCTCGTCGTTGCCGGGGCGTCCGAACGGCTCGCGTTCGGTGAGTAGGAAGTAGTGGTGGTCGCCGTCGTGGTGCTCGGTCAGGAGCTGGATCTCGGACCCGCTCAGCCACAGGTGCTGGGCGCCGAGCGCGCTGCCGGCGTCGGCGGCCCGGGAACCGGGCGGGACGCCGTACGCGGCGAGATCCGTGTAGACGTCGGCGCGGAGCAGCCGGGTCTGCGGATCGGCGTAGATCTTGACCGCGGCGTCCATGCGGGCGGCGAAGTCGTCAGGTGCGGTGTCGATGGCGGAGGCTCCTTCTTCAGGGGGATGCCGAGCCTTCCACGCGAGTGCCGCGCGGTCGGAGTCCCGGCTACGTGTACGGGGCCAGGGTGATCCGTCCGTTGGTTCAACGGCTCCTGGTGGGGCGGGTGGCCTGGATAGGGGGCGGGGCGGCGGATGCCCTGGTCGTGGCCCTGCGCTCTTGTGCCGCAGGCGTTGGGGGACGGCGTACGGTCACCGCCACGGTTTCGGTGTCCGGTGTGTGGTCGACGGCGAGGATGTGGTCGCCGGGCTGGAGGTGTTCGGCCGTGGTCTCGACGAGGGCGGGTGGTGGGGGGCCGTCGTGGGCGGTCGGCGTCCAGCCGAGGGAGTGCAGGGCGACCTCCAGGGTGAGCTGGTGGTGCTCCATGCGCTTGCGGATGACGTTGGCGGGGATGTGGGTGTGGCGGGCCCAGTCCTCCAGGCCCATGCGGCGGCCGTAGGCGTTGTGGGGGGTGCCGGTGCCCAGGGCGTGGCGGTGGTTGGGTTCTTCGGTGATCGCCTGTTCGGGGGGCCAGCCTTGGGTGAGGCGTCGGCGCATTGTCGTTGCGTTGCAGTTCGCGCGTGGGTCCACGGCCCAGCGGTGCACGGGTTTCGTTTCGCCGAACGCGGTGACCGGGACGGAGAAATTCGGTCCGTCGGGGCCCTTGTCGAGGGCTTCGGCGAAGGTCATGCCGGATTTGTTGATGCGGCTGTACAGGGTGTGGTACTTGATGCCGCTCTGCTCGGCCCAGCCGCGCAGGGTCAGGGTCCGGCCGTTGTGGGTGTAATGCAGCGGCGGATTGTCGTGTTTGGCCTGGGTGAGGGCATGTTCGGCGTCCCAGCCCAGTGCCAGACGGGTCCGCAGCGTCTCGCGCGGCACGGCGCATCGGGGGTCTTCGGCCCAGGAGGCCAGGGTTTTGGACTCTCCGAACGCGTGGATGGCGCCTCGGGCGAGTTCCCAGTTGTAGCGGTCGGTGCGGCGGTCCTTGGGCCAAGCCAGGCGGCGTTGGTCCGGGTCGGCCGGTGCGGCGGGCTCTCCGTCGTCGGTGCGGTGTCGGCCTTGTGGTTGGGCGTCGTGGATTGCGGGTGTGTGGTCGGTCAGGGGAACTCCCGAAGTAGCGTTCGAGCTCGTCGGGGCGATGGCCGGCGGCCTTTCGCCTGGTCAGGCTGCGAGCGTGACGTCGTCGATGGTGAAGGGTTGGTGTGTGCTCAGCAGGTGGCGGGCGAACAGGGGCGGGACCGCGTTGCCGATCTGGGAGAACTGCTGGCCCTTGGTGCCTTGCCAGGGGTAGTCGGCGGGGAACGTCTGCAGGACGCCGGCTTCGGAGGCGGTGAGCCGGATTGATGCGCTCCTCGCTTCGGGCGTTTCGGAGGGGGCGACGTGGTCGGCGTGGTGGGCGTTCTCGCTCGTGGCTGTGGTGGCGGGTTCCCAGCGTGCTTCGTTCGCGCGGTTACCGAACATCAGAGTGGCGGCGGGTTGGTCGAGTCGGCGGACTGCGGCATGAGCTTGGTTGTTGTGGCGCAGCACCCACGCGCCGAGGTCCTTCGCGCGTATGAGGGCGGCGCGGGATCCGGACGGGAACGGCTCTGGTCCGCCTCCGGGGCCGCCGCCGGCGCACACGGTGGGAACGGGTCGGTCGGTGGCGCCCCAGCCGAGGGCTTCGGCCATGGAGACCCACCGGCGTCGTCCGGGGCCGAACAGCGAGTCGGGCTGCGCATGTTCGGCGTGCGTCGGTTCGGGCGGCCGGGCACTTCGGGTGCGGGACGCAAGCAGGATCGCCCGACGCCTGGTCTGCGGGACGCCGTAATCGGCCGCGTTGAGGAGGCCGGTCCAGACGGAGAATCCCCAGCCGCGCAGGACTTCGGCGATCTGCCGCCACAAGGGCAGGACGGCGGGGACTTCCTCCAAGGCGACCCAGTCGGGCTGGCCGCTGAGGGTGTGGAGGGCGTGGAGGTAGCGGACGGGTTCGGCGGCGAGCAGGCTGCGTTCGTCAGCGCAGGCGGTCAGCAGCTTGGCGCGGGTGTCGCGGCCGGCGGCGAGGTCGGCGACGGCCTGGTGGACGAGGGGCTGGTCGATGAGTCCGAGGCGTTTGCCGGCCGTCGACCAGGCTTGGCAGGGAGCGGAGGCGATCAGCCCGGTGACGCGGCCGAGGAACGGCTCGACGCTCAGGGCGGCGACGTCGGCGCGGATCGAGGCGTGCCCGGCAGCGGCGCGGGTGGCGAGCGCGTGGGGATCCCATTCAACCCCAATGTCCCGGGCGCCGAGAGCGCGTAGTCCTTGCGACCATCCGCCCGGACCGGCGAACAGATCGAGAATCATGCACTTTGCTCGTCGGTCAGCGGCGTTTGGGCGGTGTGACGTCGGGACGGGTCAGCGGGGCCGCGATGCGGTGGTTCGCGGCTCCGGGGCGGGGCTGGCTCTGGACGGAGGAGGAACCTGCGGCACGGGCGCGGGCTGCCGCCTGCGAACGTGCGGTGTCCACGCCCACGGTGCTGCGCTGCTGCTGCCGTTGGACGGCGGGCGGCTCGGCGGAGAGGCGGATCTCTACGGCGGTTTCGGCCAGGCGTTCGCACAACTGCTCTGTGAGCGCCGCGGCAGCGTCGAGGTCGGTGGAGAGCGCGGGAGGCAGTGATTCGCCGGCGACACGGGCCTTGTCGGCGGCGACTTTGAAGAACTCGACGAGGCGAACCAAAGCACCGTCGTTCCGGTCGAGGATCTGGTCTATGGCGCGGCTGGTGCTGACGATGTCGTCCGCTGCGGCCACCAGGTCGACGGCGTCGAGGACGGCAGCGCCGACAAACTTGATGCCCTGCGGGTCGGTGAAGGTGGTGGTGGGGCCAACGTAGAGGTCGGGATCGAGATCGACGTGGAAGCGGGCGGCGCGCAGCATCTCGGCGGCGTGGCTTACTGCGCGGCACAGGTCGTGGCTGGATGTGGTGTAGGGGAGGCTGTGGAGCCCGCGCATGTGCTCGGGGAGTGGTGCTTCGTCCTCGTCGTCGAAGACCTTGCGGAAACTGGCGTGCGCGAGCAGCGCGCCAGCAAGGGGGTCGGTGGTGCGTGCTTCGGCGCCGAGCAGGCTGTCGTACGTGATCGCGATCGTGATGGGCATGGGCGGCTCCTGCGGGGAGAGGAACGAGGGCGGTACAGGACGGGGCGGCACCGCGCTCTGTTAGGCGGCCTGGTCGATGTCGGCCTGCGTGAGGCTGGCCTCGTCGTTGTCGGCGGTGTCCGCGCGACACGACCAGGGTGAGCAACCGAGTTCGGTGCCCTCGTCGTCGTCCGGTGCGTCTGCGGGCCACAGGGGTTCGGTCGGGTGCAGGCGGGCGCGCTCGGCGCGGGTGACGTGGTCGATCGGCGCCTGGTCGAGCGGGACGCGGGAGCGGTGCAGGTACGCCTCGCCGAGCAGAGCGTTGCCGTTCGCGTTCGCGCGGGCGTTGCCAGCTCGGATCGCGGCATCGAATTCCACGACGTCGGCCCACTCTTCGGGGCTTTCGTCGCGGATCATCCGCCATTGACTATTTGAGTGGTAATACACCCCAGGCACGCGGACTTCGGGGTGTCGCCCCAGCCGCAAGAGCGCAGGTACGCGATGCAGTCGTCGCGGGTCCAGCCGAGGTCGAGGAGCGGATGGCGGTTGCGCATGTAGGCGACGTCGGAGTCTTTGGCGCGGTGGATTTCGTCGAGGCTGATGCCGACCCACTGCTCGACGTACACCCCGCGCGGAATGCGGAACGGATAGGGGTAGCCGAGGAGTTCGCGGACCTTTGCCTTGATCGGCTTCACCTTGTACTGGCCGGTACTTCTCTGCACTTCACTCTCATGGGTGAAGGCGGTTATGTGACTCGTCAAAGCGGCTCCGAGATGGATGGGAAAGGAAGCAGGAGTGGCGACGGCGCCGACGGCCCGCCAGGCAAGTTGCCGAGCGTCGGTAAGATCAGCGCGCTCAGCGGGGGTGCGATTTGCGGACATCAGGGCGGGGCAGCGAGGGACAGAAGTACGCGCTGACCTCGGACGAGGACGACAGCGACTTCTGGGGCTATGTTCATGAGGCCGAAGGGTTCTTCACGCCTCTGCCGGATGAGCATGGCGCACGCCGAGTGCTCCTCGAAGGCTGCTTTCCGCAAGGTGGGTTGCTGAAGAGCGTTGACCACGTCGGTCGTCGTCGTGCGGTGGCGGGGAACGCCTGGTTCGAGCTCCTCGACGGCGACGGTGCCACCATGGGGTCCTACTTCGTCAGCGAGGTCACCGTCGTCGACGTCAGGCCTTCCGCTCGGGGAGCCGGCCTCGTCGACCTCACGGTGACGCTGGGGTGCGAGGACGCCTTGCCCGGAGCGGAACGAGCGTGGGACCTGGTCCGCGCGGGGCGCCTGAACCGGACCGGCATGTGGGACGAATTCACAGCCGAGGAGAGACGCGCGTGGCTGTCGGTGGCGCTGTGGTCCCGGGAGTACCAACGCCAGGGGAAGCCCGACGCTCCTGCAGGCCAGGTGTTCACGTTGGACGGTCGGCAGATCGTTGACAGGGACACCTTTTACTGCGCGATCGGTGAGGCCATCAACGGGCCCGGCGGATACTTCGGCTGGAACCTTGATGCTCTGGACGACTGTCTTTGCGGCGGCTGGGGCGCCACCACTCCGTTCACCCTGCGCTGGGATTCCTCGGCCGAGGCTCGGGTGCGGTTGGTAGAGCGCGTGCCCGCTGGCGGTCGCGAGGTTGCGCTGTTCGACCTGCTCCTGGAGATCTTCGAAGAACGGGGAGTGAGCGTCTCCCTTCGGTGACGGCGGGTCGCTTCGGCGCATCGGTCGGGGGACGGTCATTCGGACTCCTGCGGACGGCGGCGCGCGGGGATGCCGAGGTGGACAGCTGGTCGCTGGGCTCGGCGTTGGGTCTCGTCGCGCTTGGCGCGGAGGAAGGTGAGGGTGAGGTCGGTGCCTTCGATCTCACCGACCCAGCCCTCGGCTTCGGCGCGTGCTCGGCGGTCGAGGAGATCGGCTTCCAGCTCCGCGAGGCGGGCCAGCATCTTGGGGTTGACGTGGAGCATCGGGCAGCGGACGCAGGCGTGTTCGTGCTGGCACGGGGTGCCGTAGGGGCGTCCGCAGGAGCCGAGTTCAACCTTGCGGCGGTCGAAGTGCTCCTCGAATTCGTTCCACTCGTCGGACGTGGTGTCCTGGTACTCGCCCTCGGGTCGGATCTGGCGCCGGTGTTCCAGGTGCTCCTGGTAGTGCCGGATCACGTCTTCGTCGAACACCGCGACGTAGCCACGAGTGGTTTGGACGTTCAGGTGTCCAAGCAAGGCCGCGCCGATGTGGATCGGCAGGCCGCTATTGACGAGTTCGGTGATGAAGATCCGGCGGAAGTCGTGGGGGGTGAACTTCAGCCCTTTGAAGCCGAGATGTACCTCGGCGAGGGCCAGGCAACGCCGCTCAAGCATCTTCTGGATCGTGCCGGGGGTGAAGACCGCGGGAACCGTGCCGTTCTGCCGCTGGAACAGGAACGGCATCGGAGGACTCCAGACCTTGTCGTGCGGGTCGTAGCGCGTCACCAGCGGGATCGGCCGACCTGTGCGGGCATGTCGACGGATGATCGACGCGATCACGTGGAAGAGCTCGGCGGACATCGGGACGACGCGTTCCCGGTCGGTCTTCGACGGCGCGATGACCAGCAGCGCGATCACCTCGCCACCGGGCCGCTGGTACTGCCGGATGCTCAGGTGACTGAGCTCGCAGAGTTCCTCGATGCGCACGCCGGAGTGCCGCAGCGTCTCCACCGCCGCCCAGTCCCAGAACGCGGCCTCTTCGTCCGCAGCGATGTGGACCATCTCGCCGCTGTCGTTGTTGCGCAGACGTGGTGGGATCGGCGCGCTGTGTCGGCTGTGCTTGCGGTCGGCCTCGCTCAGCACGCGCGTGTAGCTGGTGCCGGCGAAGGTGAACGACTCTCCCTCGCCCGCTTCCTCGGCGAGTTGGAGCAGTTCGCGGGAGTGGTCGTAGCGGGACTCGACGTGCTCGACGAGTACGGGCAGCAGAGGCTGGCGCTGGCGGGTGCGGTCGGCGCTGCGCTCATTGATCCGGCGACGGCGTGCGCCGAGCCCGTGCAGGTCGGCGGGCGGGACCGGGCAGGGCGCGACCCACTCGGCCCACCGTTCGGGTTCCTGGGCGGCCCACGTGTGCAGGTCGTAGTAGAAGGAGCGGACGGAGATGACCAGGCCGTCTGCCCCGGCGCGCGGGGCACCGTTGTCCTTGACGGCGATCATCTGTCGCCAGGCGGCGTAGACGTCCTGGGAGATCCGCAGGTCGACTTGGTCGGGGTTGAGGCGTTCGATCTTCTCCCAGAAATGGTGGGCCAGGTGCAACACGAGGTTCTTCAAGCTGCCGTAGTCGGTGTCCGCACGGCGGCGGGTGAAGTATTCGATCAGCAGACCGCGAACGGCCTGGTTGCGGATCGGATAGTGATCGACGAGTTCCTCGATGCTCTTCTGGCCGCGCATGAGAGCGGCGCGCATCGTGGCTGGAACTGCCGGCGGCAAGTGGCCCGTGGCATGGAGCACGTGCCACACGCCTTGGCCCCGGAGCCGGTTGCCGGCTTTGTTCCCCGGGCTCACCACCGACCACGCGCGGCGGTTCTCCTGCGTGAAGTGCAGTAGCGCGGGCGCCGTGACGTCACTCAGGGAGACGCCCTGGACGGCCAGCAGAACGCACAAGTCGGACAGGGCCTCGGCGCGGTGCGCGTAGGTGTGCTGGTGCAACTCGACCTGCTTGACGAACTTGTCCAGCAGCGGGTCCTTCTGCGCGGTGATGAAATGGGACGCGAAGCCGGCCATGTGGTGGCGCCGGATGGCCACCGCGGACGGCTGGATGACGCGCAGGCAGATCAGGGCCCGCAAGCCGGTGGTGAGCTTGATGCTGGAGCTGCGCCGGCACTCCAAGTCGTTGACGTTGGCCAGTCCCTGCCCGACCGGGCTGGCGTCCCACCGCTCCTGCCAGGTCAGGCCGCGGTAGCCGGCCAGATAGTCCAAGACGGCGCGGGCGGCCATGCCGCGCTGCTGTCGCGTCGACAGGCCTCCCTCCCAGACCTCGACGACCAGCTTCGCGATCGACAGCGCACTGGTGCGGGAGAGGTCACCGAACGGGCGCGGCGGCGTGTCAGCGGTGGCTGGCTCGGGTGTCATCGAGCCACCGACGAAGCGGCTGGGGTAGTCCAGGCCCTCGGCGATCGGGCCGTGCCGACGGCTGACGCCGGTGGTGGGGCTCGCAGCCGTCCTAGGCACCGAACACCGCCGCGATGTCGTCTGCGGCATAGCCGGTCGGGTAACTCACCTGCGGCCGGGGCTGGTTGTAGTGCTCCAGCAGCGCGTCGAAGATCTCCTCGATCCGCACCGCCAAGTACCGGCTGGTGGTCTGGATGTTGGCGTGACGCAGCACCGCCTGGACCTCGTGCAGCTTGAGCTTTCCGCCGTTGGCCATCCGGTGAGCCGCGGTGTGGCGCAGATCGTGCAGTGTCCAGTTGGTGCCTAGGTTCTCCTGGGCTCGCTGCACCACCCGGCGCATCGCCCAGTAGGTGAGCAGCCGGTCTTTTCCGTGCCGGGTGCGCCAGACGGGCTCACCGGCCTGCGGTGTGCCGGTGCTGTCCAGGTAGCGGGCCAGCCGGACGCACGCCTCCGGCGAGATCGGCACGAGCTCGCGCTCGCGGGTGCCCTTGGAGATGACGTAGAGGCCGGGCTTGGCCCAGTGGATGTCGTCTGCTGCGACGCCGAGCAGCTCCTCCGCCCGGGCTCCGCTGGAAACGTAGCACTCGAGCAAAGCCCGATCCCGCTCACAGCCCATCGCAGTGAACAGCTCGTCCCACAACGGATCGGGGATGGAACGCGGGGGCCGCCTGGGGACCTTCTGCCGCAGCCTGGCCCGGCCCAGCACCGGCTTGTGCTCCAGCGGGCTCAGGTGGCTCATGGCTCGCCGCCGCTGCGGCGAAACGGGCACCGGGTTCGCCACCGGACCGCGTCCGAAGTGCGCATGGAACGTGTAGAACCCGCTCACCACCGACAGCGCGTGGTTGATCGTCGTAGGGGCGTACCCAGCGCTGAGGTACGGCTTCCCGGTCTGCGGATTAACCGTTCCCGGAGGCGGCGACTGAGGGGCGCGGCGGCGGCGCTGCGGGTTCGGGGCCGTACGCAGCCAGCCGATCAGCACGGCCGTCTCCGCCTCGGTCGCCCGCTCCCAGGCGACATCGAGCAGCCACAGCAGCCGGAACCACCGCAGCATCCCGAACCCGTAGCTCCGGCCAGTCAGCGGGCTGCAGTCGCTCAGCGCCAGGTCGCGCAAGTATGGGGTGACCGGCTCCACCTCGTGTCCGAGGCCGTTGACAACAACGTACGGAGGGTGGGCCTCCCTGGTCTCCACCACGGCTCCAGCGCGGGGCAGTTGGGCCCGACCCTCCATCAGTTCGTGATGTAGGTCCACTTCACTCTCCTTGATCGCGGTGACCAATGACCAACAACGCGATCAACGAGGAAGGGAAGTGCAGATAACTGTGCATTGACGCCGCAGCATTCCTGACCCGCCGTCAGGATTCTTGATGTACAAGGGGATTGACGCGAAGCGCGTGTGCGGGTCGAGCGCGTCGTTGCGGATGTTCCCGGCGGAGACGCGGTACAGCGGGATCCCGGCGGGCCGGGCGATCTCGGTGTCGAGGCGGTCGAGGTGGGAGTACACGGCGCGGGGTTCCCAGCCGGTGTCGGCGAAGGTCGCTCCGTCGAGACGGCCGAGGCGTCCTTCCGCGGCCAACAGCAGCAGCGTGGTCGACTGGACGCCGGCGCCGAGTGAGAGCAGGATCATCGACGGCTCGCTGCGGACGGCGTCGTTGGTGGCGGTTTTGGTGCGGGGCATGTGGCCTTTCGGACGTGTGAGGGTGGCGGGCTGGGCTGCCTGGAAGCAAGGCGAGTCAGCGGCGGATGGCGACGCTCCTGGGGTGGGGCGCGGCCGTGGCAGGGGTCGGGCGTGCGACGGCTGGCACAGCGGCGGCCGGGCGTGGGCTCCGGCCGAACAGCGAGGCGTTGCGCAGGTGCGTGGCGGCGCGGTCGAGGTGGCGGTCGTACGTCCTGGTGTAAGCGCGGGCGGCGCCGGGTTGGTCGCCGCCGAGGGCGGACTGAGCGGCCAGGTGCGCTGCCTGGGTGAGTTCGTTGGCGGCCCACGCGGACTCGCAGGTGAGCGTGGCGAGTTGGAGGAGCCGGTCTCGGTCCTCCGACTGGTGGGTGAGCTGGGCGTGGATGCCGATGTCCTCGGCGAGGCCGGAGCTCAGGGCGTGGAGGATGTCGAGCAGCGTCCCGACCCGGCGGACTTCGGCGACGTCGCGGCGGGCGTGCGCGGGCCGGGGAATGCGTGCGGCGAGTCTGGCCAGGGCTTCGGACACGGCGGCGGGGTCGCGTCGCTCGGGGTCGTAGGCGAGCTGGACGATGTCCTGAAAACCGTCGGCGGCACCGTGGCGGGTGTCGATGGTGTGGACCACGACGGTCGGGGTCGTTTCGGGAGAGGCCGTGGCGATGGGAATACTCCGGTCGGATCGGTTGAGAGGAAGAGGTCAGCGGCGCGGCGACGATGGCTGGGTACCGGCCACGCGCGAGGCGGTGGCGGTGGGGGTACGTACGGCGCTGCGTCCGTACATCAGGACCAGGCTTGCTGCGCGCAGTTCGTCTGCGGCGGCGGCGAGGGCCGTGCGGTGGGCGCCGTTTCGGGTGGCGGGGGCTTGGTCGCGGTGCGCGGCGGTGGCGGCTGCCAGTGCTCCGGTGAGAAGGACTGCGGCCCTGGCGGCGTGGTCGGCGGCGCTGCATTGGTTGGCGAGTTCCGGGGTGAAGCCGGTGTGGCCGGCGAATCCTGCGATCTGTTCGGCGACGTCGGTCGCGAAGAGGTTCAAGACGGTGAGGACTTGGGCGGCGCGCTCGATCTCGGCGGCGCTGACCCGGGTGCCGGGAGGCGCAGGTACGCGGGTGGCGAGGAGGTCGTAACAGCGGGCGGTGTCGGTGTCGCTGCGCTGCCGCATCGCTTGGTTCGTGACGAAGTCGAGGATCGGGTCTTGGTGGGGCTCTGAGGGCATGGGGCTTCCTCGGAATGGCCAGGGGTGGGAAGTTGCCCGGCTGGGACAGGCCGCCGCAGGCGGGGGCTTGGCCTATGGCGGCGGCTTCAGGGTCCGAGCGGGGACGGTGGGGGCCGGTCAGCGGCGCGGTCCGGGTGTCGTCGGCGCGGCGGCCCAGGGGGCTGTTCGGCGACGCGGGGCGGCTGGAGCAGTGGGGACGGCAATCGGTCGGCGTCGCCGGGTTGCCCCGGCGCTTTGAGGTGGTTTCGGGGTCATGGGGGTGCTGAAGACGGAGGTCACGCGGCAACATCGAGCCCGGCCCGCTCGTGCTTGGCCTGGGCGCGGGCGGTGATCGCGGCGGTGGCCTTCGCGGAGGCGGCGGAGAGGGGCCCGCTGTCCGGTTCGAGGTACCAAGGCTTCAGATTGAGCAGGCCAGGGCGGACTCCGGTGGCGAACAGGAGCGCCTTGCCCTTGGGGAGGGCGCGGACCTTGTCGACGGGGAGGACGCGTTCCTGCCGCATCGAGGTCGAAGTCGACCGCCCGGACTCGGAGGCGGAGTGGCTGACGGTCTCGACGTCGTGTTCGCCGATCAGCCGGCTGAGTTTGTCCGCGAAATCCGCGTCGTCGATGCCGGAGCCGATGACCTTGATGGTCGCCGCCGACCACAGCGCGTCCATGCCTGCTTCGCCCCACACGCGGACGCCCTGGCGGTAGGACTGCAGGATCGTGATGGGGATGACGCCGCGTGACCCCAAGTGCGAGTACAGGTCCGGCAGATCGGAGATCTTGCACACGTTCGCAGCCTCGTCGAGGATCGCCAGGAGCGGGGCGTCGAGGCGCCCACCGTCGCGCTCGGCCTGGGCGACGGCGGCGCGCATGACCGCGTCCGCTGCGGCGGCGATGAGGGCGCTTGCCGAGCCGCCCCCGTCCTTGGACAGCAGGAACAAGGTGTCGCGGCGGGTCGCGAACTGGTCCGGGTGGAACTGGTCGAGGTCGGGTTGAGGGCTGACCCAGGCGGCGATGCCGGGGTCGAGCAGGCAGCTCGCGTACTGGCGTGCGGTCTCGTAGATGCCGTCGCGGGTCTCGACTGCGCCGGCGACGGTGCCTTGCAGTTGAGAGGCGACTGCGGCGAATCCGCCGTCGCGCAGCAGGTCGACCGGGGTGCGGTCGGCCGGGGTCGCCAGCCACGCCAGCACGTCGGTGATCGGTCGGCCGTCGCTCGCGGCGGCGAGGAACAGCGAACACAGGGTGTTCGCGGCGGCGGTGGACCAGAAATCGCCCTGGTTGCCCTCGTCGACGGACGCGGTCACGAAGTGCCCCGCGAGGCGGCGCGCGCCGGCGAGGTCGCGGGCGTCGGCGAGGATGTCCCACCACATGGTGCGGTCGGCGTGGGCGATCTGCTGCGGGTCGAGCGTCCACACCCGGCCCACGCGCGAGCGCGCGTCCAGGCACGTGGTGTAGGCATCGCCGGCGGCCTTGTTGCTGGTGAGCAGAACCGGACCGGGGGCGCGCAGGACTGCGGGGATGGCCAGGCCGGATGTCTTCCCGGACCGGGGCGCCATGATCGCGAGGAGGACGTCCTCCCACGAGGACCGCACCTCTCGGCGGCCCGGCGACAGGGTCCCGAGGAGGACGCCGCGGTCGTCCGCGCGGATCTCCTTGTCGGGAACGCCTCGGAGGCTGGGACGCAGCGCCTTGGCTTTCGCGGTGATCGCCTTGGGCAGGAGCGACTGCAGGTCGGATGCGTTCGCCATGCCGTCCGGTCGTCCACGGAGCCGGGCACGGATCTTGAGAGCCATCGCTGCTGCGATGACGACGGCGCACACGGGGGCGACGTAGCAGGCCGCCCACAGCAGCGGACCGGGTGTTCCCGGCCAGACTTCCTCGGGGCGAGTGAGCGCGTCTACCGGTTCGTACGGCGCCCAGCCGCCGTCGCCGAACGCGGCGCTGGCTGTGTTGGCGGCCAGCCAGGCGGCGCTGCCTGCGGCCAACGCCGCAGAAGAAGCGCCGATCAGAAGGTAAAGCAGGAAATCGGTCCCACGGTTCGGGGACGACGGGGCGGGAGCGCGTGAAGACACGGAACCTCGGAAAGGGCAAGACTGGTGGAGCAGGACAGACGGAGATCAGCGGCTTCGGCCGCTGGAAGGCGTCCACGCCGGACGCGGAGACGGTGCCGGAACGAAGCCGGGAGCGTTGGCGGTGCCAAAGTTTTGGGGAGCCACGCGGGCACCTCGGCCCGGTGTAGACGCTTGGTCCGTCGTCGCCGCAGGAAGGTGGACGATGTTTGGCTGGTAGCCGGCGGATTCCAGGGCACGGCGGATATGCTCGGCGACCGCGCGGCAGTGGGCGGCGTCGGCGCCGAAGGGGGTTCGGTGCCATCCGGCTGATTCGTTGTCGACGCGGCGCAAGCCGAGTTCGTCCAGCAATCGTCTGGCCCGCGCGTCAGCGCCGTGAACGGCGAACGGCCCATTCGCCGCCAGGACAAGCCGCGGCTCGTACCAGACCACAGACTTGGATGCATCCGGCGCCAAAACCTTTTCCTCTGCGACGAGTTGGCGGGCGATCGCAGTGCCTTCCGCTTCCGCGCGTCGGCCGACATCCCACAAATCCAGGGGGGCGCCCGCAGATCCGCAGGATGCGGTGAGGATGTGGATCCGCCGCTCGTCGTCGCGGACCACGGCCCAGCAACGTTCAGCGTTGTCGATGTACGTTGCTTCGATGACGCGCAAGGCGATATGCGTCAGCGAGGCGTCGGTCAGGGCACCGGTGGAGCGTTCAGCAGCTGACGGGGTAACGATGATGCGCAGGAACGGCTCGTGCGGATCGTCGAGATTGGGTGGGTATTCGAGGAAATCGCCGAGCCGGTCAGCGAAGTACCGGTGGTCGTGCCCCTCCAACGATGGGGCGCCCATGTGGGGAGCCGTGGCGAGCAGATACTCGGGGTCGATGTGGCGAACGACCTGGTGTGCGTCGGTGAATCGGTCGACCGTGACACGCATGGAGAAGTTCTCCCTTCAGATGCTTCTGATCGCGGGGCCAGCTGGCGGACGGGGCTGGTCCCACGGTTCCGACTGGCCGCGGCGAACGGCCAGACTGACGGGTGATTGCGCGGTGCCAACGGCTTCGGTGCGGTGCTTCGAGAGGGTCGGGCCCGTGGCCCGTGCGCGAGAGTCCTGCAGCTTCGTCAGCGGCGCTTGGGGCGTGCGGATGGGCCCGTCGAAGGCGTGTGGGGAGTCGCTGCCGTGGGGCCAACACCACGTTGGCCTGCCGAGGTCGCCCCGGGCCCTGGGGAGTGGTGGGGGAGTTCGGCAGCGCGGGTGCGGGCTGTGGCGTTGTGACGCGCGCTGTCGAATTCCTGCAGCGGGTAGTGGTCGGTGGTGCCACGGCCACTTCGCTCGACGGCGTCGGTCAGTTCCGTGGTGAGTTCGGCCAGCGCGTCAGCGGCCTGAGCGAACGCGCCCCAGAGCTGCGGGGCACGAAACGCGGGGTCGTGGTACTTCTGGGCTGCCATCTCCAGGAAGATGTGGAGCCGGGCCAGAGCACCGTCGGTGGGGTCGAGGATGTGATCGACAGCGCGTTCGGCCTGGCCGGCGTCGTGAGCAGCAGCGAGCAAGCCTGTCGCATCGGTGACCGCGGCGCCCACGAACTTCAGCCCCTGCGGGTCGCTTGGGGTGGTCGACGGGCCGATGTACAGGCGCGGGTCGAGCTGGACGCGGTAGCCGGCCGCGCGGAGCATCTCCGCGGCGTGGCTGGCCGTGCGTCGCATGTCG
This sequence comes from Yinghuangia sp. ASG 101, assembly GCF_021165735.1. GTDB lineage: Bacteria > Actinomycetota > Actinomycetes > Streptomycetales > Streptomycetaceae > Yinghuangia. The sequence continues at coordinate 6,944,262 of NZ_CP088911.1, forward strand.
GCGTCGTCGGCGGGAAAGCTGTACCACTCGGGCATCGCGCCAAGCGGCGGGTGACGTGTGAATCCGGCGTGTTGGAGCAGTGCCGAGGCCAGCTCGTCACCCCCGAGCGCGGTGACGCCGGAAGGCGTGTCCAGCGCGATGGTGATGTCGGGTTCGGGGTTGATCGGTCTGCCTTTCTGTGTCGCGGCTGCCGGTGTCGCGCCGCCGGCCGGTGCTCGTCACGGGCTGGTGAGGCGCAGGCATTGAGCCGGCTCAGCGGATCTGCGTCGTGGGGGACGTTCGACCAGCCGCATGCTCGATCACCCAGCAGACAGCCGGCTGGGTGTCGCCGAGCGCGTTACCGGCCGCGGCTGGCAGGCGGGTTTGCGGTCGCGGGTACAGCAGCTGTGGGACCGATGGCCCGGTGCGCTGCGGTGCCGCGCGGGGAGACCGGGGCGCTCGCCGGGGCTGTTGAGCGGACTACGCTGTAGCCGCCCAGGTCGAGGACCCGCTCGGCGTGGTCCGCCATGGCCTGGATCAGGTCCGCAGGAAGGCCATGGGGGGTGCGGAACCACGTCAGTTCTCCGTCCCAGGTCTGACGAAACCCGGCGTCATGGAGCAGGCCGCGGGCACGCATACCGCCTCCGTGTGCCGCGACGACCCCAGACACGCTCACCAGGTGCACCTCGCCGATGGACGTCCCTTGGGTGGGTCGGCCCGCGAGGCGCTCATGCGCGAGCTGCGCGGTGACGGCGGCCAGTTCGCGTTCGGCCAGGCGCCCCACCTCCCACACATCCAGCACGCCCGCCGAGGCGTCGAGCACGTCGGCGAGAATGACGATGCGTGGGCCTGTGGCCAGGGCCGCCCACGGGCGATCGTTGATGTTGATCGGCGCCGCGTCGATCACCCGCCAAGCGATGTAGGCGAGTTCGCTGTCGGTCATCTCGCCGGTTCGGTCTTCGGACCGGCCGGGTACGAGGTCCAAGCGGAGAAGCGGCTCGCTGTCCTCGGCGAGGGCGGCATGGTTGACGGGCCAGTTGTCGAGGATGCCGTCGACCGAGAAATCGGCACTGGAGTAGCCGAACGTGTCGGCTTTCGCCAGCAGACGGCATCCGGGGGTCAATTCCTCAAGCTGGTGGGCGTTTTCGATGCGGGAGTGGAGCAGGAACACCGAATCTCCGGCAGCGGTGAGAGGGGGCGGCGGAGGTGCGACGTTGATGCGGGGGGTGATGGGGAGCCCCGACGCGCTCCCGGGAACGTCCGCCCGCGGTTGGTTGTCGCACTTTGGGGCGGGCGTCGGGTTGGTCAGCGGCGCCGCTGGGTCGGCGGCTCAACTGGCTTTGCTGACTGGGCGGTTCGGGCTTGCCCCGGCCTGGTGGCATGCGCGCGGTTGGGGCGTCGTGTGGCGTCGGCGCGTTGGTCGACGTGGTAGCCGAGCGCGGTGAGCGTGTGGTTGGCATGGGCCGCGTATCCGGGCAGGGCGGCGGGGACGGTGCCGTACGGAGTGCGCATCCACGGGGTGTCGGACCGCAGGGCCACGGGGCGCATGCCGATGCGGATGAGAGCGCGCTCGGCGGGCGGGTCACAGCCTTCCGCGGTGACGACGCCAGTGGCACGGGTGCGCAGCACGATGGTGCCGTCGCGCGGCAGACCGGGAGTGCGGTTGTCCTGGAGTTGGATCTCGGAACGGGCGACCTCGACATCGCGTCGGGCGCGCATGGTGAGGTCCGCGCGGTCAAGAAGTACGCCGGACTGGGTCACGGCCGGGGAGACCAGGTGGAGGGTGTGCTGGGTCCGGACGGCGATCCAGTGGCATCGGTGCGCATGAAGTTGGGGTACGTCCAGTCGCGCGGCGAAGGTGACGCGGCGTGCGAGGGCCCGCAGTTCGTTGTCGCTGAAGACGGCGCCGGGGTGGTCGTTGCCGAAGGTCGGCAGGTGGATGCGAACGTGCCACGGTTCCGGTTTGGGTCGCTTGTCCGTGGCGGCTCGGCTGAGCTGGCGGTCGAGTGCCGCGGCGGTGCGCAGCAGGTCGACAGCGGATTCGTCGTCGGTGACCCAGATGTTGTCGGGTGGAGTGTGGATGAGACGTGCCGGGTCCGCGGGGGTCGATTTGCCGGACTGGCGAGCATCGAGCCGGTACAGCTTCGTCAGCAGTGAGGTGATCGTCGCGTGCCGATCGGTGTCGAGGTGCACGAGGCTCCCTGGAGGGTGGGGCCGGTGAGCGAATCCGGAACGGTGGCCGAGCCGGCGAGGTCGTGGTCGCGGCGTCAACGCCCGGCCGTTCGTGTGCTCAGCGGCGGCGGTTCGGGACAGCGGCGGCTGGGGTTTGGCGCGCGATGCCCGGCGTGGTCCCGGTCGTGTTGGTGTGGTTGGCGCTGGCCTTCGGCTTCTTGGTGGGTGTGGTGCGGGCGGCGTCGGCGCGTGTGGCGGCGGAGGGTGTCTGCGGGGCGTGGGGGCCGTTGGCCAGGTGCGTGCCGATGTCGCTCAGTGCCTTGCTGACGCGGCCGAGGTCGGCGACGGCTTCGGTCAAGGGCCCGGCGACTGCCGTGGCGAGCGGCTCTGGGAGGTCTTGCGCTTGCCTGGACGCGGTGTCGATGATGCGCTGGAACTGGTCGAGTGGGCCGCCCTGGGCCGTGGCACGGACCAGAACTTCCGCTGCGGCGGGGCCGTTCTTGGCGGTGCGCAGCTCGGCTGCCAGGGAGTCGAACATGGTTGCCAGGTCGGCGTGTTCGTCGATGACCCCGTTTGTCATGGCCGAAATCTCCCCGTCGTTCGGGACCGCGCGGAGCCGCGAGTCGGCGCCGTTGAGGGATTCGGCGGCGACATCGAGGCGGGCCGCCGCAGTGGTCAGCCGGTCGGCGATGAAGACCGCGCTGGTTCCGGCGTGCTTCGCGCACCACCCGGCTGCGGCATCGACGAGGCGGCGCACCGCCGCGAGCAGTGACCTGATGCCTCCTGGTCCGTCGATGGTGCGCATGATGCGACTCATACGACGTTCGCGGGCCGGGTCGGCGAGCGCGCCGGGGATGACGCGAACGGTCGAGCCGGATTGGCGCAGGACCCGCGCGGTGTTGCGGGCGATCACGCTTGCGGTCGCGTGGCTCATCGTGTCGGGCAACGTGTAGACATCGCGTTCGCCATCGTGGGTGAAGCCGGCAGCCCGCAGAACCATGGCGGCGTAGGGGTGGCCGTCGGTGATCGCCGCGGTGATTCCCAGAGTGGGGTGGCGGCCGAAGGCGGCGTCGGGTTCCTTCCCCTGGTCGTGCTCGGCGGTGCCGGGCTCGTACACCGCGTCGGCGTCAACCGTGAAGTGCGCGTCGCGCAGGACCGTGACGGCGTGCTTGGCGCGAGCGGTCAGCGGCTCGTCGGGCTGGTCGGGATCGTTGGGCAGGAGGACGTACAAGTCGGAATGCTCGCCGCGGACGAAGCCGAGCCGGCTCAAGAGGATTTTCGCGGCCGGTACGCCGGAGGCCGTGGACGCGACGACCCCGAGGTCTGGGTGCGTGCCGATGGCGATGTCGGGGGTGGCCATGCCGGTGCTCCTTGACTGTCAGCGGCGCCCGGTGGACCGTCGCCCGGGAGCGGCTTCGGAGGTGACCGCTGCGGCTCCGCCGAGGGACGGCGCGGCATCGAGTGGGGTCGGGACTTCGGCGCCTGCCGCGGCCAGCGTGACGAGGGCTTCGCCGTGCAGCATCCACTCGTACGCGGCGTGCCAGCCTTCGGAGTTGCGGGTCTCCACGGCGTGGGCGTACGCGGCCTCGTCCGTGGGGGTTCCGTCGGCGTTGCGGAGATAGGCGAGCACGCGTTCCGCGTCGGCGTGCACGATGACGCCCCTCGTGAGTGAGGCGCGCATGCGGGACAGGATGTATCCGGCGGCTTGTTCGTGATCGCCGCTCAGCCGTTCGCGAGTGCGTTCGGCCTGTTCGAGCAGGGGCAGACCGTGAGTGAGGAAGGTCGTGAAGGCCTCCCATGCCGCGCGGTCGAGTTCTGCGCGGCGTTGCCCGTAGGACTCGCCGTCGAGGGGCCAGCCGCGTTCGTCGCACAGGCTCTCGGATTCGGTGTCCCAGGTGTGCAGAGCATCGTTGGCACGCGCGAGTGCCTTGGTCATCGCGACGCGGCGTGCGGATTCGATCTCGGGACGGGAGGGGGCCAGTCCTGCTTCGGCGGCGACGTCGAGGCCGGCGATGTGGAGTTCGGCGACGAGGCGTCGTGCGGTGGGCAAGAGCAGGGCGTCGCTGGTGTGGAGGACGGCCCACTCGGCATTGCCGGCGACGTCGAACCCGTAGGCGTGCAGGAGATCCAGGCGGGAGTCACGTGTGTGCAGGTGCGCGTACAGGCTGTGCGGGCTTGTCCGGGTGATGCTGATGTCCGGCAATGGATGGCCTTTCGGATGATGGGCGATCGGCGGGGCTGCGTCACCGGCCGTGCGGGGGTGTGCGCGGCGCGGGCAGGAGTGTGCCTCGTGCCGTGGCGGGCCCTTGGCTCTTGGCGGGTGGTTCTGTGCCCAATTTCTCGGCGGGTTTCGACACCAGGTCAGGCGTGGGCACACCGGCGCGCCGCAGCATGGTGACGGCCTGGCGGACCTGCGAGGGCCCGCTACAGCGGAAGACGAAACGCTTGTGTGTCGATGGCTCCCGAGCCAGCCGCGAGAGTGCGACGCGTACCCAGGCGGGGGTTTCTGCAGTCGGCTCCACGACGACCCCGGTGCGTGGTTCGAGCCGGACGGACAGTGGCATCGTGCTGAGGAACTGGCGGGCGAAGCTTTCGGCGCGTTTTGTGTACGACTGGTGGGCGGATACCTGGTCGGCGTGGAATCCGGCGACGACTTGCGCGCTTTCATCGGGGTCGTCGGGGGCCGACGCGATGGGCGGCGCGCAGCGTGGTGCGAAGGGGGCCTCGGTGACGACATCGTCGGGGGCGAGTGAGACGAGCGCGTAGCCTCTCTCCGGGACCGCGTGCGGCACGGCGAGGGTGTGCATGCCGCTGACGAGGTTGTGGAACGACGCGGTGTTCGCCGGAATGACGTCGGCGGTGAGGTCGGGGCCGTCCGTCCACAGGCGTCGTGCGGTCTCGCCGCGTTGTGTGACGCTGAGGCCGAACTCGGCTTTGCAGAGCCATGTTCCGGAGAGTCGAGCGGCGACGCCGGTGGTCCAGGAGACCATCCGGTCGATGGCCGGGTTGGTGCTGCGGGCCGGGGTGTCGGGTGGTCGTTGTGCGGACATGGTCAGGAAGGAGACGGTGTAGCGAGCCGCGACGAGCCTGGTCAGCGCGTCCATTTGGACGCGGCTGCGCTGCTCGGCCGACATTGCGGCGGGGAATGGGAAGTGCCACTCGTCGGGGCTTTGGACGAATCCCGCAGCCAGCAGGATGGCCTCCGCCCCCGGGTCGAGGTGATCGTTGTACGCGGGGCCGGGGCCTCTGTCGCTGCTGACGAAGGTGACGTGCACAGATGTCCTGGGGGTCGAGGGCGGGAGAGGGGATGAGGCGAGAGCCCGAGGCGATGAACCGCGGTGCGTCCGGGCGGCTACGCCGTCGCGCTCCCGCCCGGCGGTGCGAGCATGCGGGCGTCCGTGTCAAACAACCGCAACTCGTGCGGGTGGAGCAGATGTTGGGTGATGAACGAGCGACCGGCGACCTTCCACAGTCCGCGGCCTTTGGTGAGAGCGGAAACCGCCTGGGTTTCGATGCCGGTGAGACCGAGGAGGCCTGCTGCGGCGGCGAGTTGGTCGGATTCCTGGCGGTAGATGATGCGGGTGGAACAGTCGGCGAGGAGGCCTTCGGCGAGGGCGCGGCCTCGGGATCCGGCATCGCCGGCGGTGAGTAGGTCGGACAGCCGGTGGATCACCATCAGGTTGGCGATGCCGAGGCCGCGGCTGAGCTTCCATTGCGACTGCATGCGGTCGAGGAGCGCGATGTGCCGCATGACGCGCCAGGCTTCGTCGTAGATGACCCAGCGGCGTCCGCCCGCCGGGTCGGCCAGCGCGGACTCCATCCACGCGGACGCGCAGGTCATGGCGAGGACAAGGGCGGTGTCGTCCCCCGCGCCCCCGAGACGGGACAGGTCGATGGACAGCATGGGGGCATCTGGATCGAACCTCGCGGTGGACTCGGCGTCGAACAGGCCGGCGAGATCGCCGGCGACAAGCCTGCGCAGAGCATGCGCGAGGTTTTCCGCCGCGACGCCGAGCCGACTTTCGAGGTCGCCGTAAGCGCGGTCGAGCAGGGCGGGGCTGCCGAGGACGCGGGCGACGTCGCCGAGCAGCGGCGGACGGTTGTCGGCGGCGGCCTCGGCGGCGGCGTTCGCATGGTCCAGGGCGACGTCGAGAGCGGTGTGTTCCATGGGAAGCAGGTCGCGGCGCAGTACCGTGCGGGCGAGTGAGCCGAGCAGCAAAAGGCGGCGCTTGCGGACCTCGGCGGCCCAGTCGCCCTCGGATACGGATGCCGGGCGGGTGGGGGCATCAAGAGGGTTGAGGCGTCCGGGCAGTCCCGGGCCGAGGGCGATGGTGGTGCCGCCGAGCGCGGCGGCAACCGTGCTCCACTCGCCTTTGGGGTCGCAGGGGACGTAGACGCGGTAGCCGAAGGAAGTCGCCCGCACGGCGAGGGACTTGGCCAATGCCGACTTCCCCATGCCGATGACCCCGGCGAGCAACACATTGGGGTTCGTGAACCCGTCAAGGCGTCCGTACAACGCGAACGGGTCGAAACAGAAGGCCCCTTCCGCGTGCACGTCGCGGCCGATGTAGATGCCCTCGGAGCCGAGGCCGCCCTCGGCGAGGAACGGGTACGCGCCGCAGGCGACGGCGGTGGTAACGCGGTGCGCGGGCAGCTTGAGGTGTCCGCCGCGGGCGGAGCCGGAGCCGCGTCGGCCGCCGGCCGGATAGGTGGGGGTGAGTTCGGGGCCGTCGGCGGGGTCGGCGGCGGTGCGGTCGGGATCGGCTCGGTGTGCGCGACGGGTCGCGCGGGCGAGTTGGCCACGGGCTGTTCTACGGGCCGCGCGGGATTCGGTGGCGGGCGTGAACACGGGGCTGGCGGTGGCACGGCGTACGGTCATGCGGCGGCTCCGGCGAGCGAATGCCGGATGGGTCGGGGCACCGGGGTTCGCAACGCGGCGGACGTGGTGGCGCGGCGTACGCGTGTCCCGGCCCGCAAATGCCGGTGACAGATCGTCAGTTCCGGCGCTCCTTCAGGGAGTCCGTGTCGGCACGCGGCAATGTCGTCGCCGGATGCCGGGTCATCCGGGCGCGGTGCGTGGTGGTAGGCGTGGTGCACCTCTTCGGCGGCTTGCCAGACGCGGTCGCGTGCGGCACGCAGGTGGGGCAGCGTGTAGGGGCTGGCCGAACTCGGCGCTCCGGCTTGGCTGTGGGCTTCGAGTAGGCGCAGGAGGGCGATGAGGTGCGCGTGCAGTTCGTCGAGCGCTGCGCGGATGGCGTCCGGAAGAACGTCCGGAAGATTGAGGACGCGGCTTGCGTCCACAGCGGTGGTGGCGATCGACAAGAACGCGCGTGTGCTGGGGGCGGGCGTCATGCGGGGACCGGCTCTCGGTGGCGGTTCGGGGTGAGGGTGGGCTCGGCGTTGCTACGGCAGCGCGAGGGGCAGTGCGGCTCGGGTGTAGGCCTCGGCTTGCTGCCAGGTGAGGCGGCGCAGGTCGACCAGGGCGCCGACGGCCGCGGTCTCGATCTGCGCGCAGGCCATGTTGAGGGCGTCGTCGGTGTCGGCGGAGACGGAGACCAGGCCGGTGAGGGCGACGTCGGCGTGGCCGGCGATGAGTTGGCGTTCGCGGTCGCGGATGTCGGCGTATTCGACGGAGTCGGCTTCCTGCTCGACCTGTCCCCGGCGTGCGCGTTCGCTCGCGTCGGCGATGACGGAGGCCTTGCGCCGCCGCACGTCGCGAAGGGCGGAATCCAGCGGCTGCGGCGCGTACGACAGGGACAGGGTGCGGCGGACTCCGGAGGTGAACATCAGCTGGTGGAGGAACCCGGCGTAGGTGTCGGTGCGCGGCCAGTTCTCGATCCAGTAGACGGCGTGGTGGGCGGTGTCGGTGCGGATGCGGTCGGCCTGCTCGACGACCACGACAGGGCCTGCGGCCTGAGGTGTCGCCTGCGGGTATCCGGTGGGCGACCAGCGGTCGAGCGCGGGCAGCGCGGCCGGGTCGTACGCCGTGCGCACGACGGCGGCGATCTGCGCGGTGTCGAGCCATGCGTTCGGGCTGAGGCCGGCTTGGCGGACGGACTCCGCGAGCGTGGTGGTGAGTTGGGACAGGACCGTGAAGGCGCCGTTGAGGCCTCCGCCGGCCTGGTTGATCAGCCGCCTGGCGCCGGTCATGTCGAGGGAGAGCGCGATGTACGCTTCGTGCGGAGCGGCGGCGGGCCCGGCCGCGGTGAGGAGGTCGGTGTAGACCTTCGCCAGTGGCGCTCCGGCGGTCCCGTGTTCGTGCCAGTACCGGTGCAGGGCGTCGCCGGAGTCGGGAACGGTGCGCTCCAGCACTTGGATGCGGGCGACATGCCCCGTGCGCGCGAGGGACGCGAGGACGCGTCCCCAGCCGTGCACGTGGGCGTCCTGGGTTGCCGGGTCGAGCAGAGCGTACGCCCGCGACGACACACGAAGCACCGCGGTGAGGGTGTGACGGTGCGGGTCGTGGACGGCGGCGAGCCGAAGGTCGGTGAACGTGAGGGCGCGCAGGGACGCCGCCGTGCCCGGAAGGTGCAATAGGCCCACACGGCGCGGACGGGTGGAGGGCCGGGCGAGCCAGACGAGTTGGCCGCGGAGGCGTCGCAGGGCGTAGCGTCCGGCGACCGGCGCCCACTCGGCCAGCGAGCGGCCGTGGCGTCGTACGACGATGACAGTGCCGAACACCACCCACAGCGGTAGGAGTTGCAGGGCAGGGCCGACGCCCATGCTGACGACGACAGAGAACAGCAGTGTCAAACCGACTGTCGCGACGGCGAGTTGGGGCCATGTCAGGCCGATCAGCACACCGCGCCGTGAGCGGTGGGGGAAGCGCACGGTTGTCGGCGCGTCGGACGAAGACACAGGGGGGCCTCGGAGTTCATGAGTCTGCCGGGTGAAGGCGGGTCGGGCGTCGTGCCGGGGAAGGTCCGGCGGTCGGTGTCAGTTGCCGGTGAACGGGGAGGGCGGGGGCGCGACCGGGCCGGCCGGCTGGCTGGTCTGTCGGACCGGCGTGTTCAGGGGCGTCCCGCCGGTCGGGGCCGGGGGCGTGGGACCTGCTGAGGCAGGCACGCGGCGCGGCACAGGAATGCTCGTTGGTGCGGTCCCGGGATCCGCAGGGGGCGGGGAGACGGGGGGTGCGACGCCTGGAGGCGGCGGGGGTGATGTCTCGCCCGTCAGCGGGTGGGCGTTGTTGCCGCGCGGGGCCGGACCGGCTGGCCGTTCCATGGGGTCCTGGCTCGGGCCGTCGGATCGGCCGGCCTCCACGGACTGGCTTTCAGGCGCGGGTGCCGAAGGCGCGTTCCTCGGATTGGTTCGGCCCCCAGGGGTGTCGCGGTGGTCGGAGCCGTGCTGGTCCGATCCGCCCGGGGGGGACGGCGAAGAGGGATTCGGGGTCGGGCCGTCCGGTGACGGGATGCCGGTGGCCACGCCTTTGGAGTCCGCGCCGGGTACGGAGTCGGGGCCCTGCGGCGCGCCGGATGTGGCCTTCGACGACCCTCGTGCGGTCTTCCGCCCCACACCGTAGGCGTATTGGGCGCCGGCACCGGCCGCGAGCGTGAGGTCCTGGCCGTCCGCCGTTTCGCAGGCCCAGTGGACGAACTTGAACGTGATCAGCGGACAGCACAGGACCAGGCACATGACGACGATTCCGGCCATGGCGTCGGAGAGTGCGGCGAGGCCGTCGCTGGTGTCGGAGCGGCCCATGGCGGTGACGCCGAGCAGGAACACGACGGTCATCAGCAGTTTGCTGACCACCAGTGTGGCAGTCGCCTCGACCCAGCCGCGGCGCCAGCGGCGCGCGGCTTCCCAGCCACCGCCGGCCCCGGCGAACACCGCGAGGGTGACCAGGATGAGGATGGCCACCTTGCGGAAGACCATGATGCCCCAGTAGATGAACATGCAGATCGAGCAGGCGAACGCGATCAGCGCGACCACCGCCCAGCCGAGCGGGAACATCGCGCCGAATGTGCTGACTTGGATGATGCGGCGGACGGACGCCTCGACGTTTGTCCCGCCGGCGGTCCATAGCCCGGTCGACAGGGCGTCGACCACGGTCAACGCGACGGACGTGAATGCGATGGCACCGAACTGGAAGGCGATCCCGATTACCGTTCCGCTGACCGCCTGGGACAGGGCCTGCTCGTCACGTCGGACCGCGGCGCGTACCAGTTGTGCACAGAATGTCGCGACCAGCAGGACCAGGCCGATGGGCAGGAGCAGTTCGTAGTTTTCCCGGAACCAGGCCGCGTTCAGGTCGACGCGGGTGGTCGCGTCGACCGCGCGGGCCGCGAGGTCGGCGGAGTTCCCGGCCAGCTCGGCCATGGACTGAGCGATCCACGCCCCGACCGCGTTCGTGATGGCCTCGCCCGTTGCGGAGACCAGGCCACCCACGGCGGCGCAGACGGCGTCGATCAGCGGTGTCTCGCAGACACTCATACGGGGAACTTCCTGTGCGGGTCGGACTGGTCGGGTGGGCGGTGGCCGGCCGGGACCGTGCTGTCAGGGTGCGATCCCTGGGGTGATGCCGATCAGCCCGCAATCGCGGTCGGGGCGGCACTGCACAGCGAGCGTCACCACGCGGTCCTCCGCGCCCGAGCCGTCGGTGCCGGGTCCGGCGCCGGTCCAGTAGGTGGTCTGCTTGCCGGTGACGGTGACCGCGTAGGCGTACGCGGTGGTGAGCCGGCCGGGGTCGGCGTTGAGCGCGGCGGTGAACGAGGCTGGGAAGTGCGCCTCGTGGATCACGGACGTGGCGTACTGGTTGTTGTCGTGCATGCGCGACCACAGCACCGGATCGGGAATCCGCGCCGTGACACTGGCCGGGTCGGCGAAGCTCTGCTCGTCGGTGAGCCAGCTCAGCAACTCGGAGACGTGACCGCTGTGGGTGTCGGTCCGCGTGTCGTACGACCACAATCGGGTCGCGAACGCCTTGGCGAACACCACCGGTTCACGGGTCTTGAGGCGTGGCGACGGTGCCGGATCGTTGCCGGCAGCCGGCGAGACCGGCGGCCGAGCTTTCACGGACACAGTGGGGCGTGTGGTGTCCGCGTCGCCGGGGGACGCGATCCACGCGACGGCGACGGCAAGCACCGTCAGGCCCATCAGTACGCCGACTGCGATGACGATGCGGGCATGTTGCATCTTGCCGGTGTGCGAAGCGCCGACGAACGCTTCCAGGCGGCGCCGCGTATGGGTACGGGCGGTGCGGGGGCGTCTGGTCAATGGATCTTCGAGCCCATCTCGGAGAAGAACATGATGATTCCGTTGGCGCCGCCGAGAAGCAGCGCGGCGCCGGCGCTGATGAGCGCGCTCTTCTTGCCGTTGGCCTCGGCTTGGTGCGAACCGGTGTGCGATCCCCAGGCCCACACCACGCCCGCCGCGACCAACGCGCCGACCACGGCGACGATCCCGAACAGGTTGATGCTGGAAACGACGTCCGTGAGGACCGGCAGGCCGGGAAGACCGCCTTCCTTCGGCGTGACGCCGGGGTCGTAGACGAGGAGTTGAGGACGAGCGGCGAGGAGCAAGGGGACTCCCGGGAAGGGGTGGGGGTAGTCGCGGTGGCGCCGCCTCGGCGTAGTCACCGACAGGGGGGTTGGCGGTGGCCGGGCGTGCGACGGTCGACTGGGGCAAGTACGGCTCCGGTGGGGGAGTTCAGGTGACGATGCGGCGGGCCGCGACGATCTGGGTACGCCAGTCGGCGACCGTGGCGATGCGTACGACGTCGCCGGTCTGGGACGCGTGGACGATCAGGCCCGAGCCGATCACCATGCCCACGTGTTCGGGCGCCGTGGCCGGCCCCCGGGTGAAAACCAGGTCACCGGGCTGCAGTTGGTCCACGGAGACGGGGAGCCCTTCGCCGACCTGCGTGTACGTGGTGCGGGACAGCGTGATCCCGGCTGCCGCGTAGGCGCGTTGGGTGAGGGAGGAGCAGTCGCAGCGGGCCATGGGGTCCGGCCCCCGGGCGTCGAGACACGAGCCGCCCCATTGGTACGGCGTACCGAGTTGCCCCAGCGCCCAGCGGATCGCGACCTGGCTGGCATAGTGCGCGTCGGTGGGGACGACGTATCCCTCGGGCAGCGCGCCGACCGGGATTTGGCCGAATTGCGAGCCGTCGCTGCTCGCCCGGCAGCCGGCAAGGCCGGCTTGGACGGGTGGCCCTGCGGAGGGGAGCGTGACAACGCCCGTGGCAGTCGTGGGCAACGGTGAACTGGGCGCAGCTGACTGGGAGTTCCACGATGCGATGGCCTTCTGAAGTGCGGTCGCCAGCGGAACCCACTTGTCGTACGCATCAGGATGCGCGGACTTCTGGACCGCTTGGGCCGCCTGCCCGATGCTGACGTCCTCCCAGTTGCTGAACCTGATCAGGGCCACGTAGAAGGCACGCGACGCGTGGACGGGGTCCATGATCTGCTCGGGCGTACCCCAGCCCTGGCTCGGGCGCTGCTGGAACAGCCCCAGCGAATCACGGTCCCCATAGGCAAGGTTCCGCAGCCCGGATTCCTGAAGCGCGGTGGCCAACGCGACGATCTGGCCCCGTGGCGGGATGAGCAGTGCCTGTCCCGTCTCCACGACCGTCTTCGCGAAGGGAAGCTGAACTGCGGGGTCATCCAGCCCGGGCACCTGCACGCCGCCGGCCTCACCGGCCAACAGTTGCTCGACCTGGCCTGCGAGCCGGTGGATCTCGGCGTCGGCCGCGCCGCCGGACGGCGTTTGGCAGGATCCCGACGCGGTGCCCGCCAAGACCAGAATCACCGGCGCGACCAGGACAAGCGGTCCGGCGGCGACTGCCGCCACGATCCAACGCCCTGCCTTCACCGTGGGGTTCCCTTTTCTGGCTTCACCCATGAACCGGCGGCGTGTCCGGGTAACGGGGCGGCGCGGCAGACGAGTTCGTGTCGCGACACGTGACTGTGCTGGTGCAATGGAGACTCCGAGAAAGTCAACGGACCGCCGTCAAAAAGCGATTCACGAGCGGCGGCGTACGGCGCGGACGGCCGGTGCGGTGTTTCTCTCGCTGTCCGGCGGGCTGGTGATGCGGAGGAAGTTAGGACGCGCCGACCGGAAGAATCAAGCGATTCTCCAGATTGGTGGGCCGCCGATTTTTCTTCGCGGCCAATTCGTGAGAATTGTTGTTTCTTCCGGTCGCGGTCACTTATGGTTCCCCGGCTCCCCCGACTTCTCGTCGCGGGACCCCTGCCCGTTCGTCGAGAGAAGCCTCGTCCATGCTCTACACCGTGCACCACGGTGACGCCCTCGCGACGCTGGCCGGCATGCCGGACACGTGCGTCGACGCCGTGGTGACCGACCCGCCGTACAACTCCGGCGGTCGCACCAGCGCCGAACGCACCAGCCGCAGCGCCCGCGCCAAATACACGACCGAGTCGGGCGGCCTGCCCGACTTCGGCGACGAGAACAAGGACCAGCGTTCCTACACCCGCTGGATGGCGGAAGTGCTGCGTGAGGCATACCGCGTGACCACGACCGGGGGCCTGGCCACGGTCTTCATCGACTGGCGACAGCTTCCCGCCATGAGTGACGCGCTGCAGATGGCCGGCTGGACCTGGCGCGGCGTCGCCGCATGGCACAAGCCGCAAAGCCGTCCGCAGAAGGGCCGCCTCAAACAGAGTTGCGAATTCATCGTCTGGGGCTCGAAAGGGCCCGTCGACGCCGACCGGAATCCCGTCTACTTGCCGGGCCTGTACGTCGGTTCGCAGCCGCGTAAGGACCGACTACACATCACGCAAAAACCCGTCGAGGTGATGCGTGAACTCGTCAAGGTCTGCCCGCCTGGTGGGACCGTTCTGGACCCGTTCGCCGGAAGCGGAAGCACCGGCGTGGCCGCGCTGATCGAAGGACGCCGATTCATCGGGATCGAAATCTCCGCAGACTACTCCGCGATCGCCGAGGAACGCCTGCGTGACACCGCGCAATACAAACTTGCGGCGTGACACCGCCGACGGAATCACTCCCGGGAGCGACACCATCGCATTCGATTTCCCCTATGCCGACGCCACGGACAGCGACGAGGAACGCTCTTACCTGCGCCGTGCGCCTGCAGAGTCCCTGCCGACCGCGGACCCGTACGCGGTCGACGACGAAGACGACGTACCCGAAGACCCCGAAGAACTCGCCGCGATGGCCGGATCCTTACTCGGCATCGTCCGCGTGCAACGCACGATGCTCGATCAACGGGCGACGATCCCGCAGCCCGAGGAGCACCTTTCCGCTTATCTGACGACCGGAAGTTCGACGCCGGAAACATCGTCCAGCTTCCTGCCAACTCTCGACGGCGCACAGTACGACACCGAACTCGCGCGCCTGGTTGACTGGGTGGACGGCTACCTCCTCGCCACGTACGGCCGCGAAGTCAGCGCGAACCGGCCCTGGTGCCAACGATGGCCCGAACACCCCGAAGCGGTCGCCCGGCTCCACAGCCTGTGGCTCGCTTATGGACAGCATGTCGACGAAGAAGCCGGACCGTCGGGAATGGCGGTCTGGCACCGCGACATCCTCGACCCCACACTCGCGCAACTCCGCGCCCCGGACGGGCCATTCGCCGCGTGCGGGACGCGCGCGGGAAGCGAGACCCACCGCTTGCTGGAGCCGCCCGGGCCCACCCTGTCTGTGGCCAACGCGGCGTGACGCGCCACCTCGATGTCGACCACCGAAACGTCCATGTCATGGAGGCCACCGTGGAATCACCCCCTGCGGAAACTCCCGCCACATCGCAACGCGAGTCGCAACGTCCCGCCGGTACCGACCTCGTGTGTCGTCTGCTCGAAGTCGACGACCCCGTCCGGGTATTCTCCTCAACCCCCAAAGACTCGCCCGCCTTCGAGGTCGCCGTCCTGCTGTATACCGCCATGTACACCCTGGACCACCACGATGCCGAAGCACGGCGGCATTTGCGTTCGATGGCCGATGACCTGATGGACGCCGGAAAACGGCCTGTCGATCCCTTGCGGCTGAGCGGCGCGTTCCACATGAACGCATCGCGGCTGGACATGCTTGTCGCCCGCAGCAACGACGTGCGTGACAACATCACGCGCCTCGTCGGCGCGTACAAGCGCCTCACCGCGCCCGAGCCGAGCCCGAACCCGCCGGTCGTCAACCTCGCGGCCACCCGGACGCGCGGTACGCGAAGTAGCGCAACGTCCGCGACCGAAACCGCCGCGGAGGCTGCCCCAACCACGCGCCCCACACCCCGCCGCGGCCGGTGACGAAGACACGAAGGCGCATTTACGAACGCACCGTGCGCGGCGCCTTCACCTGCTCCGTGAACAGGAGGGAACCCTTGCCCGAAAACTCACGCACCGGTGACGTACGCGCGCCCGTTGCCGCAGCTCTCCGCGCTCGGGAACACGCACTCGCCAAGCACGCGGTCAGCGTTCTGGCTCCGCGATGGACAGCGTGGATCCTGCAAGCACTCGCCGAACGCGGCGACCACGGCCTCACCCGCAACGAGTTCAACAACGGGCTGCCGTTCATGCCGAACTCATCCGCGACCGTACGCCTCAACCAGCTCAGCGCACTCGGTCTCGTCACACACGACATCCGCCACAGGACCAGTCACTACACGATCAGCGACGCCGGCCAGGCGACCCTGCCCGCGCAAGAACGTCTGGCAGTGTGGGCCCGCGCCCACTACACCGACGCGCGTCCGACGCCCAATGCCGATGCCACGGAAATTGCACTTGGCCAGATCATGGGCAAGAACACCCTCGACATCCTCGCCGTCGCGCGGACCGTCGGCACGATGGAAGTCCCGGACCTGCGTACCGTGTTGCCCAACGCCACATACGTCCACCTGACCTACTGCGTCCAGGATATGCAGCAACGCGGACTACTCGAACGCGTCGAGCGTGGTCGGTACGCCCTCAGCAACGCGGCACGCGACGTGGAGCCGGCTCTCGCCGCTCTCGCCGCTTGGGCGGGTACATACGCGAGAACCAACGAACCTCCACCGGGAAACTCCCAGACGAAGAACCCGGCGCGCGTGCTGCCGACGACTGCGACCACAGCGCGAGCCGTCCCACCTGAGGTCCGCAAGGCCCCGGCCGCTCTCGCCGTACGGTTCTCGCACCCGCCCCAGCCGTTCGATCACACTTCTGCGGCGGCGACCACGCGTAGCGGGCGCGGCCGATGACCCCAGAGGAACTTGACGCCCTCACCAAGGATCAGTGGCGCGACCTCCTGGTGACTCCGCGCTACCTCGCCGGCACCGGAGCCGATCTCGACGCCGCCCTGAGGCCGCTGTTCGCGGCCGGGTTCGTCCATCACATCGGCGACGACGGCGAGGTTTTCGCCCACAGCCCGTGCCACCGTATCCGGGTCGCGTTTCTGCCGGAAAATGAGGAGCCGGGGCTGTGGCACGTCACAGCGAGCCGTTCGCCCGTATCCCCGCTGGACTGGAAGGCCGTGTTCGACGCCGAGGTACCGGTCGAAGTGGTCACGGCCGTCACGACCGCCGTCATCGCTGAGCTTGCTGCCGAACGTGGACAGCGCCACCTGACCTTGCCGGTCGACACGTCCGTCTGGCGTCCGCTTCGCGCGGCCGGATGGCAGCCCGCCCCGGCCAGGCACAACCAGACGCGTCTGGTCTCGCCGGACGGGTACGCATCGTTTCTCTGTAACCGCTCGGAGGTTGAGTACGGGGAGGAAATGGGCCCAGGCCCCTACACATGGCACGCGTCCATAGGCGTAGGCCGCATCACGAGCGACATCACGTTCACCGGCGAAACCCCCATTCATCTCGTCGCCGCGTGCACTGCTGCCCTCGCCGACCCGGCTCCAGTGATTCGTACTCGCAACTCGATCCGCCGCTACTTGTTGCCCCACCTGGACATCCGGCTCGCGACACCGGAACCAGAGCCTGGCCGTTCGTCCCTGGGCTTCCGTCCGAAGCCATCAATCCTCCCCGGAACGCCCAACTCCGCGCAGGGGAGAAGGCGTTGAAATGCCTCGGTTCGATGCCCACCTCGTTTCGAACCGGCCCAGACGACACCCGCGGCGGTTCGCGGCCCGCCACCCGTTGACCACTCACAGTTGCGCCTCACTCTCCGCCTCATAGCGGACCTTCGCCCGCAACGTCCGCGACTTGGTCCATAGGCGAAAAACCAGCCTCCGCGCGAACTCTCGTTGCGGCATCCCCGGTCGAGGAGACCCTGACCTGTGGCCGACGAGCGGCACAAAATCCCGAACGCAGCTGACGAAGAGCAATTGCGGCGAGGGAGCGCCTACATCCAGGAGACCTTCGGCGTATCCCCGTTTGAACTGTATGCACGCCATTCGCCGGATCGAGATCGTGTGGCCTGGGTTCTTGCCGGCGAACTCAGAAGCCGTTGTCTTTCCGAAAGTTCGGTGTGTGTTTTCGCTGGTCAGGCGTGAAGCGGTGTGTGGTGCGGGAGGGATGACGCATCGTTGTCGTCTCTTCGCGGGAGTGCTTGTGCCGTCGGTGATGGGGTTGTTGGAGGAGCGGGAGACTGCTGCCCGGGCTCGGGTGGAGGAACTGCGGGCGGAGGCGGAGCGGGTCGCGGCCGCGTTGCGGGACGCCGAGGCGGTGCTGGAGCGTCGCGTGATCGCGGTCGCGGAATTGGCCGAGGCCCTGGGAGAGCCGGAACCGGAGGCGTCTGCGGCCGGCTCGGAGCCGGAGCCTGTGGAGGTCGAGGCGGTGGCGGCGGGTTCGGTGGTGCCGCGGCGGGGAGGGCGGGCGTCGGTGGCGGTGCTCGCGCCGGACTACCGGCGGATCGTGGGTCTGGTGGAAGAGGCGGACGCGGCCGGGTTGCGGGTGAAGGAGTTGGCCCGGGGGCTGGGCCTGGAGCTGGTGCCGGGGAAGGTGGAGGGGGTGCGGTCGAAGGCGAAGCGGCTGGTGGTGCGGGGATGGCTGTTGGAACGGGTGCCGGGGGTGTTCACGCTGCCGCCGGCGGCGCAAGGCGGGGGCGTGCTCGGTGCCGGCGGGCCAGGCGCCGGGTCATGAGCATGGCCATCGACCACCATGCGATGGTTTCGCTGCTGGTGGGGAGGGTTTCGTAGTCGCGGGCCAGGCGCCGTGAGCGCATCAGCCAGCCGAACGTGCGCTCCACCACCCACCGCCGGGGCAGGACGACGAAGCCGCGCACGTCGTCGGTGCGTTTGACGACCGTCAGCGCGATGTCGAGGTGTTCGTCGGCCCAGTCGACGAGGTCGCCGGTGTAGGAGCCGTCGGCCCAGATCCGCCGCAGGTGCCGGTGCCGGGCCCGCAGCGCGGGCAGCATCCGGGCGGCGGCCTCGCGGTCGGTGACGCCGGCCGCGGTGACCAGCACCCGGAGCAGCAGCCCGAGGGTGTCGACGACGATGTGCCGCTTGCGGCCGTTGATCTTCTTGCCGCCGTCGTAGCCGCGTGAGGCGGACGGCACCGAGGCGGCGGCCTTGACCGACTGCGCGTCGATGCTGCCCGCGGTCGGTTCCACCGCCCGGCCGGCCGCGACGCGGCACCGCGCCCGCAACCGGTCGTGGAACTCGGCGGCCAGGCCCTGGTCGCGCCAGCGGCGGAAGAACGCGTAGACCCGGTCCCACGGCGGCAGGTCCGCGGGCATCGCCCGCCACTTGATGCCGTTGTCGACCAGGTACCGGACCGCGTCGACCATCTCCCGGTGGCAGTACGCCTCCGGCTGCCCGCCCCGGCCCTCCAGCCAACGCGGCACCGGAAACGCGGCCCGGACCACCGCCCACTCCGCGTCACTCATGTCCGAGGGGTACGCGCGTGCCCGGGGCGGCCGACCGCCCGCGTTTCCGTACGCATGTGCGAGACAGTCACACCCACGGCTGAACGGATTGGACTCGCCCGCAGCAACCGCGTACAACCGTGGCAACAGGGCCTCCTGGACATCTCGTTCGGTCTCGACAACCACCGAGATTCCAAGAGGCCCTGCTTTCATGCGCCTTCAGCGGCGGGACCACTCCAAAGAGAACCCAAGTCCTATAAAACGACGCCAAGTTCGCTAAGACAACGGCTTCTCAGAGACGCCGCCCGCCAGCTCGACAGCATGCACGAGGAATTCGACACCTATGCTCGGTGGATCGAGCGGGATCTTGCTCGGGCACGCGAGCATCCTGATCGGATCAATCCCCTCGGAGTTCTCCAGTCGTCGGGTGCAACCGTGGAACGGAACGCCGCTTGCATGGAACTGGCAGCAGAGCATCTGCGTGCTCTGACGAGCATTTACAGGATCGCCGTCGGCGCGGCATCGGACAGCGGCCGTGAACGCGGTTTCGACCGAGGCAGGCGTACGCAGAATGACCTGTCGCGGCCACGTGAGACCAGCGCGACGGAGACCCCGGCAAGGCTGTCGGCCCGTCGCGGCGCGCAGCCCGTGCCGCCGGTGATTGCGGCATCACCTTCACCCGCTCGCCGAGGCCGCAGGTGACACTACTGGCATGACCAGAGTGTCGCCATCCGTGCCGTCGGTGGACGCGCAGGGAACCCTGCTGGCCGGGTCGTGGGCCATAGCCTTTGCATGTGACGACACGCTTCTTATGGCACGGCGGTACTGCGGTTCCCGAGACCCTTGCTGTGCGGCAGGTGTACGCCTGGGTACTCGATCCGTGGGCTCGGGTTCTGCTCCTGGATGTCGGTGGTGGGCGGATGAACCTTCCCGGCGGAACACCGGAGCCGTTCGACGCGGACTGGCGGGCCACGTTGCGCAGGGAGGTCCTGGAGGAAGCGGACGTCACCGTTCGTGATGTGGTGTGGCTCGGTTTCCAGGAGGTCTGTTCCGACGGGGAGCCGCCGTACGCGCAGATCCGCGTCGCTGCTCGTCTCGACCGGTGGTGGCCCTCGTCTCCGGACCCTGACAACGGCCGTGTGTACGCCCGGCGATGGGTCCCTCTCGGCGAGGCCGCCCCGATGCTGGGCTGGGGCGGGCCGGGCCGAGCGCAGGAAGCGGCGGTGGCTCGTGTCGCGAGGGACATCTACGGGATGGTGGTTGCTGCCGGGATCGCCCAGGGGGCGAGCGCGGCGAGCGCGGTGGTGATGCAAGTCGTGTAGTCGCGCCGTGCGACGAGGGCCGCGCCATTGGCGCGCAGGGCGGCCACGTCGGTGGGTGCGGCCGACAGTGCGCGGCGGAGTGTGTCGGCGAGGTCGGCCGGGTCCGCAGGGCGGCAGGTGTACCCGGTGATGCTGTCGATCACGGTTTCGGCCAGGCCACCGGCGGTGGTGGCGACAACCGGTGCAGCGTGGGCGGCGAACGCTTCGAGGGGGATCCGGCCGAGGGGTTCGGCGCGGGACGGGACGACGACGGCTTTCACACCGGGGTGGTGCAGCAGGCCGGGGATGCCGGGTGTGTAGCGGGTCCACAGGGTGGCGTCGAGGCGTTCCCGGTTCAGTCGGGCCGCGAGGTGGCGCTGGTAGTCGGTGGGGGCGCCGTCGGTGACCGCGGCGAGCAGCAGGTGCGGGATGGCGAAGCTGCGGGATCGCAGGAGGAGCGCGGCGTCGATCAGGTCGTCCCAGCCCTTGTACGGTTCGGCGCGGCCGAACGCGAGTACGAAGCCCGCTTCGGCCGCAGGGGGTACGGCAGGCGCGTGGGTGAGTGGTACGTCGTCGCCGGGCGTCAGGCCGCCGGGGATGTCGAGGACGCGGTCGTGCGGGACACCGCTGAGGGTCAGCATGTCCCGCATGTGGCTGCTGATGGCCCCGAACCAAGCGCCGCGTGCCCGCCAACCGTCAAGGCCGGTGGCCTCGAAGCGGGCGCGGGCGTGGTCGGCGTGGTGGGCGGCGAAGGAGCGCGGAAGGTAGAGCAGGGTCCAGGAGGTGTCGAGGCTCACCAAGGTGCCGAGTCCGACGAACGGCTGGTCGACGCCGATCAGGAGCCCCCGGGGCGTGTCGGATGCCAACGCGTGGACAGCGTCGGCGGCGGACCGGCTCAGGTGGCGGAATGCCGCGAGGTCTCCGAAGCGGTGCCTGCCGGCTGTTCCGTTGTCGAGGGCGATGACCTGGTGGGGTACGGCCGCGAGTTGGGCGCGTGCGGCGGTGTGGAAGCGGGAGTCATGGCCGGGGCTGCCGGGGGAAAGACGGACCGGCAGGACCGCGAGGCGCACTCCGGGGGCGATTGCACCGGCGATGGCGCCGAGGAGCGCTTGGTTGGAGCGCCCTGCGCCGGTTCCGGCTCCGTACCAGCCGTCGTGTACCGCCACCGCGACGATCGGCCCGGTCATAGCGGGACTCCTACGGCGGCGGCCAGTTCGGCGTGCACCTGGTCGGGTGTGCGTGTCGCGTCGATGTGGGTGATGGGCAGCCTCGCCAGATCGGCACCGAGGTGGCGATCGTGCGCGGTGACCGTGCCGACCGGATCGCGGTAGAACTCGCGTAACCGCGCGAGGACTTCCGGATCGGCCCACGGATGTGAGGGGACGACCGCGTTGCCTCGGCGATGCAGGCTCTCGTGGGGCGGCAGGTCGAAGACGACATAGCGGGACGGGAGTTGCAGCGTCCGGTTGCGCAGTCGGGTGTCCGCCCAGCGGATGCGCTCGGGGAGTCGGCCGAAGCAGTGCCCCCAGGCTAACGCGGTGATCCAGTCGCGGTCGATGAACACCGGTCCGCCAAAGGTGGGTTCGCGGTACAGGGTGGCCTTGAGAGTCCAGTTGACCAGGTGCGGCGCGTCGGGCTCGTGGTCGGGATGGGCGGCGTGGTCCAGGGGGGTGCCGTCGACGGTGACGTATTCGCCGATGGTGTGGTGTCCACGACGGCCCAGGGCCTGCAGCGCGGTGGTCTTGCCCGCACCGGGCATGCCTTCCAGCACGATGCTGTGCGCGGCCGTGCGGGGGGTACGAGTGGTGGGCGCGTGGTTGCTCGGGTCAGAAGAGCGCATCGGTTTCGGGTCCCTTCTGCGGCGTGGGTTCGGGTTCGCGCAGGGCGGCGGTGAAGGGAGAGTCCGGCTCGGGTGTGGTCAGCCCCCAGCCGGCGAGCAATCGGGTGTCGACCAGGACGAGACCGAGTGGCGTTTCCACGTAGATGTCGCAGCCGATGGCGTGCCGGATGCGTCCGGTGACGGTGTCGCCGACTGTCGGCGGGGCGAGTTCCCGGTGGTCCGCAATACCGGTGTCGGACAGCCCGTACGTGGTCGTGTGGTCGAGTGCCGAGGCATGGATTCTGTGGAGGGTGTCGGGCCAGGCGGGGTTCGTGAGCGCCTGCTCGCGCGTCTCGCGCAGTGCCGAGGTGCGTTGTTCTGCGGTTCCCGGGGCGCGGCGGGCGGCGCGTTTGGCGCGGGCGGTGATGCGCTCGGGCAGCCCGAGCGCGCGCCCGAGGACGGTCTCGGACCGCCGCGCGGTGGTCAGCGCGCCGTGGCCGATGATCACGGAGGCGAACGCGCCTTGCTCCAGAAGCCGGGACGTGCCGCGTTCGACGGCGGTGATGCCGATCTTGATGCCCGCGTCGCCGTGGTGGGCGAGGTACACGGCGAACGGGCGCGGGTCGTCCAGGCGGGTATCGGTGGCGATCGACGACGAACGATCCATCGCGCTACATCCCGCGCACCGGGCGCCCCTCATGTCGGCGGGCAGTGGCGCGTGCGTCGGACAAGGCAGGCGTCGGCCCGCACGCCACACGCCGGTGCAGACCCGCGGCTCCACCACCTGGAAGGCGAGCGGGGCCCCGAGGGGCAGCACACTGACCACATCGTCACCCGCCGCGTCGGGACGCAGCCATGCGAGTGCCGGGGCCTGGTCGGTCCACATAAGTCCGGTAGGACGCCATGCGCGCGAGGTGCCGGCGGTCATCGTGTTCCCACCTTTCATAGACGTGCGCGAGTGTGTCGGCGCCGGCGAGCAGGGCGATGTCGGCCAGTGCCTCGGCAGGATTGTCCGGCATGTGGAGGTGGTTGATCAGCGGACCGGCCTCGAACGCGAGGCGCAGGACGTGCTTGAGCCGGTCGCCGAAGTCGACGGCGTGCGGTGGCCCGAGCAGCACGAGGACCTGGACAGGACCGCTGGTGAGGTAGCGGGTGCGCTCGGCGACGAAACCCTGACCGTACGCGTCGGGGTACAGTCGCGCACACTCGCGCGCGGTCAACGTCCGCTCGTTGCAGGCGAGTTCCGTGAACTGCCCGCGCAGCCGCGCGCGCAACGCACCGGCCGGGGAACCCGGCTTCAGCAGCGCCAGCGTCAGGCGCTGCGGCGGCCGGGGCAGGCAGGTTCCGCCCGTTCCGGACGCGCGCATCGCCGTCGCCCACTCGGTCCGGCACGCGCACGCCGACTCGTCGTCTCCGGGATGCGAGGGCGGGCGCTCACCAGCGCATAAGGCGGCACGCGCCACGCAGTCCGGGCAGTGCGTGAGCACCGGCGCAGTAGCCGGAAGCTCCGTCAACGGCGTTCCCGTGCGCATCGCCAGCCACCACCGGTCCCACGGGTGCTCCGGCCACACCTGAAGGATTTCGGGCCGGTTCCGAAGCCGGGCCTCCAGGAGCAACCCGAGCGCGGCCGTCAGTCGGGCGCGGTCCCAGCCCGGCGGCAGCGTGCCGGGCGCGTTCACGACCACAGCAACTCGACCGTGGCCCCGCACGTGCCGGACTCCTCGACCGTGACCCGAAGCGCGTCCGCCTGCGGTGCGGCGTCCCGGATGTCGGGTGCGAGCCGGTCGAGAAGGTACGCGGCAATCCCCTCCGTGCTCGTGTCCGGTGTCGGCATCAGCACCACCCACGCACGCGGCAGACTGAACCGCGCCCCGCCGCCGCGGACATGGACGGCGTCGTCGCCGACGTTGACGGCCACGCCGGGCGCGGCCGTGGCGATCAGCGTGCGGTTGTTCAGCTGGCTGATGTGCGCGCGCAGCACCGCTTTGACGCGGCGGAAGTCGGCGAGCATCCCGGCCGGGGCCGGGCGTCCGCGCACGCTGACGCGGACGGTGTACCCGTGGCCGTGCAGCGGCTCGAACACCCCGCCGTGCAAGCCGCTGTGGGCCGCGCAGAAATCGAACCCCGGTCCGCCGACATGCAGGACGACCTCACCCGCCACATCCCCGCAAACCGACGCGGGCATCATCGGGCCACCGCCAGCGTCATGAACTCCGCCCGTGCTGCGACGTCGTCCAGGAGAACGCCGCGCAGCGCGCTCGTGGTCGTCCGCGCGCCGTGCGCGCACGCGCCCCGCAGCGTCATGCACGTGTGGTCGGCGTGCATCAACACCCCGACTCCCGCCGGTGCCAAGTGCTCGGCAATCCAGTCGGCGATGGCGACGGTGAGGCGCTCTTGCACCTGCGGGCTCTTCGCGAGCGCGTTGACGACGCGCGGGAACTTGCTCAGCCCCAGCAACGTCTTGCGGGGCAGATACCCCACATGCGCAGTGCCCGTGAACGGCAGCATGTGGTGCTCGCACAACGACGTGAACCGGATGCCGTCGACGATCACCAGCCCGTTGTGGCCGTCCACCGGCTCGAACACCGTCGGCTCGAACGCTTCCGGCGTGGTCATCTCGACCAGCGCGTTGACCAGCCGCCGCGGCGTACGCGCCAACCCCGGAGCGGCCAGATCCACACCGATCGCCGCGAGCATCTGCGCAGCGGCGCTCTCCGCCCTGTCCAGGTCGCGGCCTGCTGTCGTGTTCGAAGGCATGCATCCCCTTTCACGTGCGTCGGTCCGCCGAACGCGTCGGCGGAGAAGAGTCGAGCAGCGCGCGTCCGACAGGCGGGCCTTCGGGGGAGAGGGAACCGCTCCGCCGCACGCGTGGCTCCAGGCAACCGCGTCGCCCCTCGCGTGGGGAACGGGAAGAGACGGTGTAGTCGGAGTAGTTGGTGCAGACACCGAGGTGGTGTAGCTACACCACCTCGGGGCCGGCACAGACCCCGGACACACCCGTGACGGTGCTACGTTCGGTGCGTCGGATCGCCCGTACCGCCAGCCTTCGGGGGGAGCGGTGGACTCCACCTCCAACCGCCTGCGTGACGTGCTCGCTGAACTCGACTGGAGGCCGGAGCAACTGATCCGCCGGATCAATGAGCACCGCGCCGCACGTGGGGCCGCGCCCCTGCACGTCAAGGCCGCCTATCCCTGGGTACGCGGCCAACGACCGTGCCGCGACGTCGAGAACGACGCGTTATCGGTGCTGCGCCGCCATTCCGGCCGACCGCTGACACTCGTCGAGCTCGGCTGGTCAGGACCCCGACGTCGGGCCGGCCGTCCCGTGGACAACCCCTGCGAAGCGGACGTGACCGACCTGCTCGACTCGATCCAAGGAGAACCAATGCAGCGCCGGAAATTTCTCAGGAACCTGGGAGGCGTGGCCGTCACCGGAACGGCACTGAGCCTGCTGATGCCCGGAGAGGCCACCGCGCTACCCGTCCCAGGGCCGGGAACGAGCGTATCCGCGCCGCTCCTCGCCCGCATGGAGGAAACGGTGCGCGCGCTGCGGGACTTGGACGACACCACGGGGAGCACCGGCGGCCTCGACTGGGCCAACACCATCTGGCAGGGCGTGGCCCGCACCATCACCGGCAGCACGTACGACGCGGACCAGGCCCAGCGGCTGTTCACCGCCTACGTCGAGGCGTCGGAGACCTACGGCTGGATGCTCTTCGATGCCGACAAGCACCAAGCCTCCCAAAGGGTGTACCAGGTCGGCTTGAAGGTCGCCCAGCAGGCAGCCGGCCAAGCGTCTCCTGAACTCGACTACGCCACCCGGAATTTGCTGGCCTCGGCGGCGTACGAGCAGGCGTGGATCGGGCATCACGGCGAAGCCGAGACCCTGCTCGCCGTGGCGACCCGCACGACCGGACGGCCGATCCCCGCACGCCTTGAGGCCGTGCTCGCCGACCGCTCGGTCTTCGTGGCCGGGCAACGCCGGGACAAGGAAGCCGTCTTCCGCGCCCAGGAGCGCGCACACACCGCGCTCGGCAGGGCAGCCGATGACGGGCTGGAACAGCCGTGGTGGACCGAATGGCTGTCCACCGAAGCCGTAGACGGCTCCACCGGGCGCGCTCTCCTTGCTGCGGGCGACGCCGACGCCGCGGAGCCGTATTTGAAACACCGCTTGGTGCGCAGGGATGACGCGTACCCCCGCGACCAACTCGTCGTCACCCTCGATCTCGCACGCCTGTACGCACTGTCCGGAGCCCACGATGAAGCGGCGACCGTCGCCGTCGAACAAATCCGCGCCCACACCGCCGTCAAATCCCCACGCCTCACCGCGCGTTTGGGTGACCTGGCGCAGTCTCTGGCTCCGCACGCCGACATCCCGCAGGTCCGGGAACTCCTAGCGTTGACCGGCACGACCGTTTGACCCTGACCGCTCGTCAGTTCAGGTAGATCCCCTTGAATGCGCCGTCGAAGCCGAGGCTCGTGATGGCGGCGTCGAGCGTGGGCCAGTACCGGTTCGGGCGCTGATCGTTGGTGGAGTCGGTGTCCACGGGGGTGGAGGGGAGCCATTCCCTGCCGCAGCGGCAGCGGACCCAGGTGGAACCGTTGTAGGTGATGAGGAGCCAGTCGCGCTCGGCGCCGCAGGTTGTACAGATGACGAGTTCGCCGTCGTGGGTGTGCAACAGCCCGGGTTGCTCGGCAAGTTGCGCACCGGTTGACGGGTCGTAGGCCTCGGGCACCGGCAGGGGATGCGAGTTCGGCGACGGCTCCTCGGAGGGGGCGGGGTGATTGGAGTCGTTGTTACGCACAGGCACTCCCTGGTGGCCGGTGGTGTCGGGGACGAACACCATGGACCAGGGAGAGCCGAACAGTCCAACTCGTTGTCGGGGCGAGTGAGGAGCCACGGGCGGGCATGCCGTGCGGGTCTCGCCGGTCCGAAGCGGGGATATGGACCTGATACGTCCGGCAAATCGTTCAGCTGCGACGCCGCGGCCCTCGGAGCGTCGCGAACTGGGGTGCTTGATGTGTAGTGCCGCTTGTCGCCTTCGCGGGCTGCGCGCGCGTTCGGGGGCTGGGGCCGGGAAGGTCGGCGAGGCGGCGAATGCGCCACGCGAGGACATGCGCCGGATCGGTGGCGGTGTCGAGTTCGCGTTGAATGACGGCTTGTTGCAGCAGCGCGCGGGTGTCGTGACCGTCGAGCTCGGCCTCGGCGAGGGTAGCGACCAGGATGTCGCAGCCGATATCGGTGACCCGCTTGCGCATATGGACGGGCAGGGCCTGAAGAGAGGCCCGTGTGTGACGGCGGCGGTCCGAGGCCGAAAGGGCAAGCACGGAGGTCCGTAGCACCGTGACTGGGCCGGACCGCAGATATGCGGCCCACAAATGGTCGGCGGCTTCGCGGGCCGCTGCCGCTTGTTGGAGGTGCTCTCGCGCGTCATGCCACCGGTAGGCGGCGATGACGGCGACGACCAAGGCCGAGAGCGCGGTGCCGACGGCGCCTCCGTCCTCGGGGCGCACGGGGCCGGCGCTGATGATGTCGCGGGCCGCGCCTCGGAGGGCACGCTGGATTGTCGTCGCCGCGTGGATCCGCGACCGCGCCGCGCGTTCGTATGCGCGGGCCGCGGCCTTGAGGTCGGTTCGGGTCGTGCCCGATGGCTCTGACTCGGCGATGGCGTCGATGACTTCGCCGATATCGGCCGCATAAGCGGCTGCTTTCCGGACGCTGTCGATTACGAGCGTCCGGTGGCTGGCGTCAGCGGGGGAGTTCGTGGTCGCGTTGAGGTGTTCGGTGGCTTGGTCCAGGCCCTCGGCGGCGTCTTGTCGCGCTCGGCCGGCGCGGGATAGCGGTGTGGGTGGCCGGTGTCCGCCGGGTCGACCGCTATGGGCGAAGCCAGCATTCTCAGGCGGGTTTGGGCTGCTTCGGCCCAGGTTTTCGGGGGCTTTCTCGCCGTCCGGACGGGCGGCGAACCGGTCGCGGAGTTTGGGGAGGGAAAGGTTGCCGGCGAGTGTGGAGCCGGAGAACCAGATCGGTGCGGCGTCCTTGTTGCGATCGGCGACCAGCGCGACGGCGTAGCCGGTGATGTCGCCCGAGGGGGCGGTACGTTCCTTGACGAGCACGCCGGAGCGTCGTAGTCGGGCGAAAAACTCCCGTTCGTTCGCTGCCCCGGTGGCGGCGAGGCGTACGGCGTCACGGAGTTGCTCGCGCGGAGTGAGTTTGGTACCCGCGCGTTCGGCTTTGGCCCGTTCGGCGCTGGTGGGCCTTTTCGCGGCAGTGCCGTCGCCGGTATTGAGTTGCCGCAGCCCGAAGTCTTTTTCGATCTTCCGGCATTCGGCCTGCGCGCGCTGGTAGTCGTAGCTGTTGCGGGCGAGGGCCAGGTTGGCCCGCACGGTGGTGGCGACGATGTGGATGTGGTTGTCGTCGTGGCGTACAGCGACCCACCGGCAGCCGTGCGGGTCGCGGTCAGGGGCGATGCCGGTCGCGGCGACGATGCGACGGGCGACGGTGGCCCACTCGTCGTCGGTGAGGGCGCGGTCACCGGGGTCGGCACGGACGGGGCAGTGCCAGACGTAATCGGTGGGGCGTCCGCGTCCTTGGCGTTCGCGCTGCCGGACGCGCAGGTCCAAGGCGTCCGCGAGCTGCTGGACGGTCGCCCCGGGGTGGCGTCCGGGGTCGGGCGTGAATCCGTCCCAGGACGCCACGATATGCGGGTCGACATGCTCGTCACGGCGTCCGGGTCCGAACAGGTAGAAGAGGAGCCCGATCGTGCGGTTACCTCTGCTGATGTCGGGGACCACCGCTTACCTCTTTGCGGCACGGTGCGCCGCGGAGTCTGCGGCGGCGACTGCGGACGCGAGGCGGCCGAGTCCGGACTCCAGGTCGCGGACGAGGACTTGGGCGTCCGGCAGGATCCCGGAGTTCAGGACGCGCGCGATCTGGTTGAGGTTGTTTCCGATCCGAGCCAGGGAGGACCGCAGAGCGGCGAGTTCCTCGATCAGCGCGTCCTCGGCGCGGGAGGGCGGTTCCACGACCACGACCATCGGGCGGATTCCGGAGTGGGCGCGGTGGGCGTGTGCGGCTGCGAGCAGCAGCGTGGCGCTGAGTCCGGCCGGGGTCAGCCCGGTGTGCGTGGCGACGGCTTCCACCGCGTCGTGCTCCTGCGGCGACAGGTGGGCGCAGACGCGCCGTGCGCGGTGTGCGGCCCGGTAGGGGCGGCGGGGCTGCACCCTCGGGGATGCCGATTCCGGAGGAGCGGATGTTCGGGCTCGCACTATCCGGCTGGGGGCTTCGCGGCCTTTCGCAGCGGCGAGAAGAAGGAGTTCGCGAGCAAAGGCGGCGGGTGTCAGATCGGCGCTTGCAGCGGTGGCTTTCACTGCTTCGTGTTCGTCGGTCGACAAGCGTGCGCACACACGGCGCTGACGCTCGGTCTGCATGGGCTCGGTCTCTGGGTACGTACGGTCGCGAGATGCGCTTCCCCTGCTCGCATGAGCCTGATCACCCGTCGACAACGGTCCCTGACCAGGCCGGCCGGCCTGGGCGTGGGTATCCCCTCCCTCGCCCCCCTGGGCGAGGGCAAGCGCGCCGAGGATCCCAAGGGGATCCCGGCGCATTAGCTTGCTGTGCGCCTCGCCCTCGTGGTCCCGCTCGCTGCTGTCGCGGCATGACCCGGTGCCGGGGCTGGTCACGCGCCGATCCGCGCTTCTGAGGTAGGGCGGGATTCGCGCTGGATTTTGGTGATGAACTCCAGCGCTTCCTCTGCGCCCGGCAGGGGCTCCAGTGCGACGCCCGGGCGGCGCTGCACGAGCCAGCCACCGTCGGAGGCTTTCCAGGCGGCGGAGATGAGGTTGTGGGTGACGAGCGCGATCAGCCACGCCTCGATCACGTGCGGTGCGGGGGTCGATTTCGGCACTGGGGTTCTCCCGTCCGGGCGGGCGGCGGGAGGAAGGTCCGCCGCAAGGGTTGGTCAGTGTTCGCTGCGCAGGACGGCCATGAGCACGTTGAGTTTCCCGTTCGAGATGGTCAGTCCCTGGTGACGGATGGCTGTGGCCACGGCATGCCGACTGGGGCGTCCGCGGTGCAGTGGCACCCGGCGGGCGACGGAGAGGAGGTGTTCGATGTCTGGGGAATGCCGGCGGACCCCCTCGGACCCGTCTCGGGTTGCGGTAGTCGAGTGGGCACCTGGAACATGGGGCTGTCCGCGGTCGGACGGGGCCGGTTTGGATTCTCCGCTCGGAGGATGGCTCGCTGCGGAGGGTGCGGACGGCTCGGCGGGGCGACCGGTGTTTTCGGACTCCGCGACTTTGGTGTCCGTGTCCGGCGTCCGAAGGAGTTCGACGGAAGGGACATCCGGCGGGAGGGCTCCTGACCGCCTACGACGGCCGTCCGCGTCCGCCCCCTTTGCGGGTGGACTCGGCTCGGTGGACGCCCTGTGGTTGGCGGGCCGGAGCACTTGGTCGGGTCGAGACGTTGACGCCGATGTCGGGATCGCCGTGTCGCTGCCGAGGACGCCGACGTCCCCGGCCTGAACCGTGGCGGCGATTTCGCGTGTGACGAGGATGTAGAGGTGGACGGCGGCGGCGATGGCGATCGGCGCGACTGTGGAGAGCACGGCGACGGCGGTGTTTCCCAGTCGCATGTTCGGGTTCGAGGTGTGCAGCTGATTCAGGCGTACGGCGTGGAGCGCGTTCGCCCACACACTGGTGACGGTCGCGCCGGCGACGAGGAGCCAGACGTACGCGCGGGCCCGCAGCCGCGAGTCGCGCAGGACGAGCAACGCCCGGATGCCGTACGCAATGAATCCGTCGACCAGCAGCGGGAAAAGCCACGTGAGTTGGCTGCGTACGTGCACGGCTGCCGCCATCTGCCGCAGCGCGTCGAAGGACTGTGCGAACGCCGCGCCGCCGAGGAGCGCGATCGCAAGCCGGTCCCGGCCGCCGAGCTGCGCGGCCGGGGCTGCTGCGAGGGCTTGAGTGGACGTCATGCCGCGGCTTCGGAGCGGTCGTATCCGACGGTGTCGCGTCGCAGAAGTACCGGCTCCTGGCTTGTCGTGCGGATCGGTTCGGGATGGGTGTTGCCGGGTTGAGGCCGGTCGGCGGGGTGTTCGACTCCGGGGTCGAACATGTCTGCGGGCTCGTGATCCGGTTCGTCGGTGCTTTCGTCGTCGTGGCCGTGTCGTCGGGCGTGGAGTTTCTCGGCCAGGTCGGTGCTGGTCTTGAGGAGCCACGCCAATCGCGGGATGGGCAGCAGCTGTTCGAGCGCGGCGTCCTCCAATGCGGCCATTTCGCGCTTGTTGAGGTGGATGTCGTGGCCGTCGAGGGCGGCCTGTACGCGGCCGATGTCGAGTCGCGCCGCGGTGGCTTTGTGGAGGGGGCGTCGTTCGAGGTGGGTGAGGCCTCCGCGGACTCCGTGGGTGTCCTCGCATACGAGCGCGGATGCGAGGCATTCGGCGGTGACAGGGCACACCCGGCACCAGGCTTTCGCGCGTTGGGCGGCGGTGGCGGCCTTGGCGTCGAAGATCTTCGGGTCGGCGGTTGCGCAAGCGGCGCGGTCACGCCAGCCGCTCATGCCGAGGCGGGGGTAAGTGGCTTCCGGGCGCATGGGGATCAATCCGTTCGTACAGGCGTCACCGACGTCCGAGGCGGGTCTGACGTGGCGGCGGATTGTGGGGGAGGAGAGGCTGGCGCTGGGTCGGTCCCGAGCTCGGTCAGCCCGTGTCGGCGAGGCCTGGGGTGAGGGCTTCTGCGGCGCATGGGCCGCACAGCCCGGCCCATGCGGCGCGTCCGGGCGTCGTCCGGCACGAGAAGCACAGGCTGCGTCGGGTCCCAGGAATGCGTGTCGGTGTCGCATGCGCCGCGCTGTCGTCGGTCATCGTCGTGGCGTTGGGATTGGCCTGCGCCGCTGCCGATTGCGGCCTGCCCGATGGGGCAGGTGCGGGCTCGGGGGCGCTGTGCTGTACATCGCCGTTCCGTGCCTGGCAGCCCTCGCACGGCTGCCCGTGCGTCTCCGGGAAGCCGCAGCCCGGACACGCGTCGGCGGCGGTCCTGGAGACCGGGAGTTGGCGCCGAGGGGCAGGCGGCGCAGCGCGGCGGCGTACGGCCCGCCGGTCGGCTTTGCGTTCTTGGCAGGCTCGGCAGGCGGCGCGTGTGTCGAGGTCCGTGCCGTCCTCGCAGCGTGCGTTTCCGCACGTGCCGGCGCGGACCATGGCGACGGCGGCTCCGACGGGGCGAGCCAGCGTTCCTTCCGCGAGTTTGTCGGCGTACCCGTGGGCGTACCACCGTCGTTGCACGCGGGCGGCAAGTTCGGCGGGCGTGCGTTCGGTGAATTGGTGTTCGATCGCGCGGACGAGGGTGAGCGGCGCGGCGCTGCCGGTGATGTCGGTGAGCAGGGCCTGGAGGTCGTCCGGCAGCGCGGTGATCACGTGGGCGACGTCCGGGGTCAGCTGGGGTTCGCGGGTGCTGTTGTCGGCCGCGGCCGTGCCGCCGGTTTCCGTGAGGGCGCTACCTGGGTGAGGGGCCCTTCGGGCGTCAGCGGCGCTGCGCGCCGAGGGCGCCTCGGGTTCTGGAGAAGGGTTCTGGTGAGGGTTCTTTAAACAGGGCGGCACCGGTGCTGCCACGGTGGCGGCATCCGTGCTGCCGGGGGTGGCAGCACTCGCGCTGCCACCCCCGGCTTCGAACTCCGTCACCCGACCCTGTTCGGACACGGTGCGCGAGGTGGCAGCACCGGTGCCGCCACCCTCCGGCTGGAGCCGGTCTTTGGCGCTGGTGGCCGACGCTGCGGGCGAGACCGCCGCGTTCTGTGCCTTTCGCGCGCGCGTGTTCACCCCTTTCGGCACGCCGCCTTTGCGTGGAACGCCTGCCTCGCGTTTCGTGCGCCGTCGTTCCTCGGTGCGTGACTTGGCGATCTCGGCGGCGAGTACGCCGGATGGAAGTGGGTCCGACCATGTGCCGTTGTCCTGCCACATGACCCCGGAGTCGTGCAGGTGGTACAGGTTCGCGTCGTGGAGTCCGGCCTTGCCGGGGGCCGTTCGCTTCTCGACGGTGACGAGCCCGGCGACTTCCATTTCGTCGAGGGTGCGGTCGAGTGTCGAGACGGAAACGCCCAGCTGGCGGGCGAGTTCACCGCGGTACGGCTTGCCGTGGCCAGTGTCGCGGCAATGCGTGTCGGCGTAGCTGACCAGGATCGCGTACAGAGTGCGCGCGTTGGCGGAGTATCTCGGATCGCACATCCACCGGTTGGCGATCATTCCGAAGGGGAGGTTCCCGCCGCGGCGAACCTCCGGGTCGAGGCTCACCGTTCGCCCGCGTGTGTGTGTGCCGACGCGATGGGCTCGTCGGGGGCGGCGCTGCGAAAGACGCGTTCGGCGGCCAGGTCGAGCGTGTGGGGTTCCGTCCAGTCGATGCCGGGGAATGCCCGGGTGACCCAGTGTCCGATGGCCGCGCGGTCGGCGAGCCTGAGGGAGAGCCGGACGCCGCCCTGGTCGAACACGGCTGCATAGCCGTGGCCGCGCGGACTGATGTGGGTGCGTACCCGGGCCGCGCCGGGGGCGAGGTGGCGGATGGCCATGATCGTGGGCCGGATGCGGGATGACACTTCCGCAGTGGTCGGGATTGCCGGACCCTGTGCGGGCATGCGGGTATCCTCCGTGTGACGGAACGGGCCGGGAGTTGTCGAAGCCGCCGACTCGTTTCTGTTTGTTTGTGTTGTTGTGCTGCTCACTTGTGGGCGCCGGGTGCCTGGAGGTTGCAGCCTCCAGGCACCCGAACATGCGTGCCGCCGGGCGTGGCCGAAGCCATGCCGCGCGAGCACTTTAGTGGTCGACGGGGATGGGAATCCACGCTGACGGCTCCCGGCGTGTCGCCGCTGTACTGCGCGGTTTGACGTTGAGGATCGCCATCGACCAATCTGGTATCCGCCAAGGTTTCCGGGTTGACCAGATAAGGGGCTGTGGATTCATGGCTGCCGCCGAACATGGCGAGAGCGGTCGTACGGTGGCCGACAAGCTGAACTACCTCTTCGCGACCGTTCACCCGGCGTCTCGCGGGCCCTTCAGCAACGCGGAAGTGGCCCGGGAGATCTGCGCGGCCGGCGGCGACACGACTATCTCGTCCAGCACCATCGCCCAACTCCGCTCCGGCGCCAAGGCCAACCCCACCATGAAGACGATAGAGGCGCTCTCTGCCTTCTTCGGGGTTCCCCCGGCCTACTTCTTCGACGACGCAGTAGCGCGGCACACCGATGCCGAAATCGCCGAGGTGATCGCGCTCCGGGACGTCAAGGAAGTGGCCATGCGCGCCAACGGGCTCTCCGAGGGCAGTCTGAAAATGATCAAGGCCGTGATCGAACAGGCCAGATTTCTGGAGGGGTTGGATCCCGATCCCGCGCCAACCGAAGCGGGCGGAGCCTGAAGCGCGCGCCGCTGCGGCGCCGTGTTGACAGCGCGGGGCTCGGCCCTATTTGCCCCCATCCAGGTGGTTGGCCTAAGTTTCCCCCATGACGCGCCGAGGCGGCGACGTGGCGGTGCGAACACAAGCACATGAAATCCGGTCATGCCGGGCGATGTTCTTCGGGGGCACGGTGAGCTTGCGCGGGTTACGAGCCGACTGCACACGCCAAATTCGCGACCTGGATATCCCGACACCTTTCGACGTGGACAGATTCTGCGAGGCCGTCGGCGCGCAGCGCGGACGGCGCATCGTCCGGCGTCCGCTGCCACTCATCGACGACCGCGAGATCCCGTGCGGCATGTGGGTCGCCACATCCACCACCGACTACATCTTCACCGAGTCGGACACTCCGCGCTCCCATCGCGACCACATCGTCGTCCACGAGATCGCGCACATGCTCTGCGGCCACGCCAGCTCAATCGACGCCGATTTGGCGCAATTCCTCCTGCCCACAACGAATCCGACGATGATTCGGCTGCTCATGGGCCGCACCGGGTACGCCACCGCAGACGAGCAAGAGGCCGAGATGATGGCCACGCTGATCATGGAACGCGCCCACCGCGGCGTCGCGCCGGCCCCTGCGCACTCCAGCAAAGGGCTCAAGCGGCTCGGCGCCACCCTGGGCCACCACACGACCGACTCCCGGTGGCGCTGACCATGGCCGATGCGTTCGAGACGGTGATCACCATCCTGGTCGTGATTACCGCGGTGTCACGCGTTCCCGGCGCGGTCCGCAATCCCAACGCGCGACCGCTGTGCGCGGTCCTTCTCGCACTCGCTGTCGGCATACTCCTCTGGTTCGTCGACCGCTTCGCGATCCTCCACATCGACGTCGCATCCGGCGTACCCAACCTCACCACCTTGTTGCGCCACCTCCTCGGAGTCGCCGCCGCGCAGGCCACGTTGGCGTACCTGGCGATGGTGACCGATGTGGGCCACACAGCGAGGGCCAGGCGCGCGCGCTCCATGCTGTCGCTGCTCGTCGCGACGTGCATGACTATCGCGTTCGTGCTGCTCGACCGTCCCACCCAGGTCGAGGACTTCTTCACCGCGTACGCCGGACACGCCGCGGCCACGGCGTACTGGATGATCTTCATGTCCTACTTGCTCGTCGCCCTCAGCCTGGCATTGGGCACAGCAATCAGCTACTGCAGGGAAGCCGAGCCGAGCCCCCTTCGCACCGGTCTCGCGTGCACGGGCGTCGGCTCGTTCATCGGCATCCTGTACGTCACCCACAAGATCGCCTATGTGCTCGCCTGCCAAGCCGACCACGAGGTGATGTCGGCGGCAGCCTCCAGGGCAACAACGTCCATCCTCTTCACGACAAGTCTGTTGTTCATCGCCGTCGGCACGACCGTTCCCCTCGCCGCAGAACGACTCCGCGTTCACGGCAAGCGGCGCGACGCGCACGACCTCGAACCGCTGTGGTCACTGCTCGTCGCCGCCAAGCCGTCCATCGACCTCCAGGCGATTGAACACGTCGGTGACCGCTTATACCGCCGCTACATCGAAATCCAGGACGGTCTCTTGGAGTTGCGCGACTACTCCGACGCGCGTACCTTCGCTGCCGCATTGGACCACGCCCGCACCAACGGCCTGGAAGCCCTGGAAGCGGAGGCATTTGCCGAGGCCGCCCGCATCCGCGTCGCCGAAGCCCGATACCGGTTCGGCCTGCGGGTCCCGGCACAAGACCGGCACCGGCCGGCCGCCGTCGACGACTACGACCTTGAAATCGCCCGCCTCGTACGGGTCGCCCGCGCGATCCACAGCCCACACGTCCGCAGATACCGTGATCGCCCGCCTTCACCACGCCCCCAGGGAACCGACGCCGTGACCACACCGACCGCTGCCCCCGCGACCCCCAACAGCCTTCGCGAGCGCGGCGCCCGCATCGTCACCGAAATTTTCGCGCCGGCCGTACTGGTGGTCGTCGTCCTCCTCGCAGTAGGTCGGCACAGCACTGGCTCCCTGGCCGGCGTCGGATGGGGGCTCCTCGCCGCACTCTTCTGCGGCATCATCCCCATCGCGTTCATCCTGTACGGCGTCCGCCGCGGTTACTGGACCGACCGGCACGTCAAACTCCGCCGGCAACGCGCCGTCCCCATCACAGTGACCGCGGCCTGCGTCGTCGTCGGGTTGACCGCCCTTGCGTTGCTTGACGCCCCGCGCGAGGTGATCGCCCTGGTCCTGGCCATGCTCG
The DNA here is from genome assembly GCF_021165735.1 of Yinghuangia sp. ASG 101. Lineage (GTDB taxonomy): Bacteria > Actinomycetota > Actinomycetes > Streptomycetales > Streptomycetaceae > Yinghuangia. Next base: position 6,980,868 of record NZ_CP088911.1, read on the forward strand.
CGGGCCTCGCGGCGACCCTGGCCATCACCGCCTTCTGGAAGGTGTCGATCCACACCGCCGTTGCCGCCGGTACCGTCGTCATCCTGACTCTGACCTACGGCCCGACCCTCGCACTCACCGCCCCCGCCGTCGCCCTCGTCGGCTGGTCCCGCGTCGTCCTGAAAGACCACACGACCCCACAGGCCATCGTCGGTGCGCTGGTTGGAGCTGTTGTCGCCGCCGGCGTCTTCAGGGGCGTCGGCTGACCACACGCGACATCATGAGGCGTTTCGGCCACGCGCCGCACCTGCCCTCAGGAAACCGGCTTGGCAATTCTCCGGGTAAGTAACAGGCCCTTCGCGCACATGTTAAGACAACCAGCCACACGACACGTCAATGACGGGGAAGCAAGGCCCTGAACTTGGTAAGGGGCCGGTGGGCAGGTCCCGCGCACCGCCCCTGCATCCGCGGCTCGTCGCCGCCCTGCATCGATATCGAGCTGATGGTGACCTGGACCCGCGCCGATCTTGAGAACGTCGCACCCGTGTCATGCCAGCACTTCCGCGCGCTGGGCGATCCACCGTCGGGCCAGCGCCGCCCGCTCGGCGATGTCGCGGTTGGCCTCGGCCAGCGTTTCCAGCACATCCGGGTCGTGCAGATGCAGGTACCGGGCGGGCCGCCGGTCGAGGGCCGGTTCAGCGCACAGGTCGACCACGCCGTCGCAGCGCGGGGACCAGGCCGCCGCGTCCACCCACGACCGATAATCCGGGTTCAGGTTCGTGGTGGCGATGACGGCGTCGTACGGTCGGCCGCCCAAGGCTTTCCTCACGCTCGCGGCACGGACAACCGTGATGTCGCCGGCCGCGTCGACCAGGCGGTGAAGCTTGCGGGGACGACGTGTCATCATCACGACCCGCTCGTATGTGCCGGGCGGTGATGTAGCCACCGCGCGGGCGAGCATGCCGCCGCCGATGACGAGCAGGCGACGCGCTTGGTCGCCGTCGCGGTGGTCGAGGAGGAACCGCGGCAGGTCGCTGTAGTCCATGTGGGTGTGCAGGCGGAACCTCTCGCGTGCCTGCTCCGCCAGATCCAGGGCGTCCACGAGGAGAAGGAGCAGCGGGTGGCCCGATGGCAGTTGCTCGGCGGCAGTCCGTACCTGCCGGAAGACGAACTGCTCTCCGAGGATGAGCGACCGGGTGCCGGCGGCGATCTGCGCGAGCCGGACGAGCGCCCGTTGACGCCCGACGAAGACGGGGCGGTCACGCAGGGCCGGGAGGGGAGCCGGGGCGCCGACGGCGTACCACTCGATGCGTTGAGTGGTGTGCAGCAACATGCCATGCGCGGATCGCAGAGGGGGATCCGCGGCCAGCTGCTGGTGTGTCCGGCCCAGGACCGCCAACGGATGCGTGGTGTCGTCCACGAAGGTGTGGAGAACGTCCAAGCTTTGCTTCCTCCTTGGTGAAGACGGCTGGTGCACCGACGTTGAGTGGGGGAGTCAGGAGGTCCTGCGCCGAGTGGTGCTGCGTGCGCCGACGGGCGTCTCGAACCAGTCGCGGGCGAGCCCTGGACCGAGCGGGATGCGGCGGCCTTCGGCCTCGGCGTCCAGGACCGCGTCGATGCGGTTCGCGATAGCTCGGGCTCTGTCGACGTCGTAGTGCGCCACGGCGAGAGCGAGTGCGGTGCTCAGTTCCGCAGCGGCCCCAAGAGTGAGGCCGTGCGGGAGGGCGACGAGTCCCGGAGGGTGCCCCAGGCTGCGCGCGGCGTTCCCGCTGGTGAGCACGATGGGCCGCTGCGGTTCCGGTCCTCGTACGAGCGCCAGCCCGGGCCCGCCGATGGACGCGGTCACCTCAATCCACTCCGGTCGGCAAGGAATGGGGAGATCAGACACGGTCTTCGACCTCACGGGTGTCGTTGGCGGGCGCCGGCCTGAGTGGGGCCCGGCATGCGCTGCCGCTCTGACGGACGCCAAGCGGTGACGTGTCCGACGGCAGCACGCCTGCACACAGCGCCGGCGCGGCCCAGGGGAGGTGTACGCGAACGGTCTTTCCGCCGCCGTCCCGATCGGTGGCCATGGTCAGAGCACCACCGAGTTCTTCGGTGACCGCGGCGACGATGGACAGCCCTCGCCCCGACGTGGCGTCGGTGCAGGGCGCGCGACCGGTGAACACAGGGCGGCTCGGATTCCGATCATGCACCGCGATGCACAGCCCCGCGCCATCGACGGTGATGGCGATGGCGATCGGCGACGTTGCCGCGTGGCGCACCGCGTTGGTGGTGAGTTCCGTGAGCAGCAGCAGCGCTGCGGCGCCGGTGTCGCTGTCAGCCGAACACCCCCACCGGTTCAGGTGTGCCCTGACCAATGTCCGTGCCCGAGGCACTTGAAGGTCTTCCGCCGGGATCTCGAAAGCCAGGCGTTGCGCCGGGACGGTCAAGGCGCCTCCTTACACCGGGAAGGGAACTGGTCGCAGGACCGGGTCAAATGGGTTGCCACGGCGGCGGGTTCCGGCAGCGCTTGGGCGTTGACCGGAGTCGGGGGGACGAGCCATTGCACTGCTTGCGGCTCGGGGCCGCCGACTGGGAGGACCGCGTAGCCGTCCGTGGGCAGCCATATCGCGCCGAAGGGCAGCGCCGGGATGGGCGACGCGACGGCGGTGAATACGTGAAGTGCCCCCGGCGTGCGCAGGACCGGGCCGAGAACTATGTCGGCGTGCTCCAACGCGGCGAGGAGGCGGTGGCCGGCAGGGGCACTGATCGCGATGACGTCGAAGCACTCGCCCACCGGCGTCACCAGGCAGCCGGGTGCGTCTGTCAGCCAACCGTTGAGCGTCTGCGGGCGCGTTGTGGCCTGCTCGCCCCATCCCGGGTCGGCGGGATGCAGTCCGGGGCGGTCACAGTTCGAGAGGCCGCAGGAGCAGGAACCGGCCGCGTCGCGGTACGTGCCCGGGGCGATTCGCCAGCCCAGTTTCGCGTAGAGGTCGGCGTAGTCCGCCGCTGTGGTACGGACGTCGAGGGGCTGCGGCGCAGCTGCGTGGAGCATGTCTCCAGCCAACCGGCGGCGTCTCGGCGGCAACACGTGCACAACCCGTGCACTTCATCAAATCACCCGTGCACTTCCCGTGCACTTCGCCGCTGCCTCAAGGCCGGAACCGCATGCCTGACCGGTTGCCTCGCGGCTACGCTGTGTGCATGTCCGAAGCCGGGGGAAGCGGAGCCGCGATGGGCAGGACCCCGAATGACCAACTCGCCGCCCTCATCGACGAGGCGGGTTGCAGTCATGGGGCGCTGGCCCGCGACATCACCACACTGGCGGCCGAACGCGGCCTGGACGTGCGCTGCGACCACATCGACGTCGGCCGCTGGCGCGCCGGCATGCGTCCGAGGGGCGTCAAGCCCCAGCTGGTTGCCGAGGCCCTGGGCAGACGGGTCAACCGTCCACTCACCCTCGGAGATGTCGGTATGGAGGGCCGAGGAGGACCATCGCTGAACCTGGCACTCAGTTTCGCCGAGGACCGCACCACAGTGCTGCGAACGGCGACGACCTTGTGGGATGAGGACTTGAAACGATCCGACTTCCTCCGGCGCGGCGCGGTCACCGCGGCCATGCTGGCCACGCCCATGACCGATTGGTTGCTCGCGTCACCCGCCGACCCCGCTTACCGTACCGGGCGCATGCCCCGCGTCGGCGTCGCCGAAGTCGACGCCGTTCGCGCCACTGCGCGCATGTTCGAGGACCTTGACCATCAGTACGGCGGTGGACACGCCCGTACTGCCGCTGTCCAATACCTCCACGCGCACGTCAGCCCACTCCTGCGCGGCACCTACACCGATGCCGTCGGCCGGGACTTGTTCGCCGTGGCAGCCCAGTTCGTCTACAAGACCGGTGCGATGGCCTACGACACCGGCCTGCACGGTCTCGCGCGCCGTTACTTTGTCCAAGGCCTCGGTCTTGCGCACGCGTCCGGCGACCGCGCCCTCGGTGGCAAGGTCTTGGCGCTCATGAGTCACCAGGCGAACTTCCTTGGTGAGTACCGCGACGCTCTGCAGTTCGCCCGCGCCGCCAAACTCGGCGCCAGCGGCCACGCCACACCGCGCGTCCACGCCATGTACTGCGCGATGGAGGCTCGTGCCCTCGCCAGCCTCGGGGACACGCGGGCGTGCCTACGGGCCTTGCGCGAGGCGGAGACGGCCTTCGCCAAGGGCATGGACGGCGACGACCCGTCCTGGATCGGCTATTTCGACGCGGCCGAACTGCACGACGAGGCCGGCCATTGCTTCACCGCGCTCCGGCAACGTGCGGACGTCGAATACCGCGCCCGGCTCGCGCTCGGCGATGTCTCCGACGCCTATCCCCGCAGTCGCACGTTCTGCCGCCTGTCCTTGGCGACCGCCCAACTCCGGGCACGGGACGTCGAGCAAGCCTGCGCCACCGCCACGACAGCCATGTCGGCGATGCGACAGATCAAGTCCGCGCGCGTCCGCGCCTACCTGCGGAGCTTCGCCGCGGAGACCAGGCCTTACGCCGACGTCCCCGCGGTCAAGGACTTCCACCACCAGGCCCGCGAACTGTTCGAAGCCGCCTGACCGCGAACCGTCCGCAGTTACGCACCCGGAGTCCATGTACGCGACAGTTCCGGGTGCCGCAACGAGTCGATCCGCAGACGGGCCTCCTCCAACAACCGCGGTTCCCGAGGAACCCGGGACGCCAGCCACGCCGTCATGCGGAACATCCGGATCGACGCCAGCACCTCAAACCCCGACCACTCGCGGACGTCAAGTCCGTACGTTCCCGTGAACTGCTCGTACTCCGCCGCGCTGTACCAGCCCAGGCGGTGGTACACGGCGGGGACAACCAGATCCCATTCCCGTGGACCCACACTGAAGCGTTCCAGATCCAGCAATACCGCGTGGCCGTCCGCGCCTCGCACCGCGTTCTTGCGGTTGGGATCCCCATGGATGGGGCCCCAGGGAAGCGAGAACTCCACGTCGCTGTACGCCGCCTTTAATGCGTTGTGCAGTGTGTGAAGGAAAGCCATGTCTTCGGAAGGCAGGCCTGCCCGCGCGGCGGCCAGGTGCTCCCGAACGCGTACGAACGGCTCCAGCACCGGTAGCTCCGGAGCCGTGGGCGGAACCAGGCGGTGCAGCGACGCCAGCAAGGCTCCCAACTCACCCGCGGACGCCATGGTCGCCTGTTCGACCTCGTGCCAGAAGCTCACCACCCGGCCCGCCACAACGACCGGCTGCACGACGCCCTCCAGAGCCCGAACAGCCGAAACGCCCTGCCCGGCCAGCCACATCGACACCGCGAGGTCAATCCGCACACGCTCAAGCGCCCCGTCGCTGGACGCAACGCGACCTACAACCCCAGGCGCGAGCCGGAACACCGCGTTATCCGCAACCGGCCCCAGCAACTCCGGCACCCCGACCGGCCGCAACCCGACCTGCCGTGCCCCTTCGACAAGCGCGGCCCGTCCGGAGGCTTCGGAGAAGGCGCTGACCGAAGAAGACGAGGACACCTGCGTAGTCTCCATCCACCGTCGCCACACGAGCAAGTCTCGTTGAGGACGAGTGCCCAGCCCGAGGCGTCTTTCGTTCCCCAGTGCGCGGGCGATCGTGTGGCAGGCACGACGACGGCCGTCGGTGGCACGTCGCCGATGGCGAGATTGCTCCTCCGTGTTCTTTCCGTGAGGGACTCATGGTGTGCCTGCCGGTGCTGCTCGGTGAGCGCGACCAGTTCCGCACGAAATGCCCTACTGCGGTTCGTCAGGGCCGCGAGCTTCGAGACCCGGGGCGCTGCCGGGCCGGGTGTTCGCCTCTCATGTTCGCCTCTCACAAAGCTGCCAACGGATATGGGTATTTCCCCATCCGGGCCTGCCGCCCGATTCCTGCTCGACGTGGCGCCGCAGGATGGCGGGTAGAGTCGTCGAGCGACACGAAGTAGTAGATCAACAATGCGAGTTGTTTCCGGCTCGCGCGCTGCCCGCCGGATCCCGACGGCGGTATCTCGGTGGATTTGGGCCGAGGACATGTGGACGAATGCAAGCCGGGCTGCATGCCGCGTGAGGCGGTGCTCGGCTCCGTCGAAGAAGTTGGACACGAGGCACCGTCTGGCTGTGGGTTGCGGCGGTGCCGGACGATGTGACCGAGCACTCTCATGTGCCCGGCTGGCTTCGTGGCGCCGGTTGCCGCTGTCCCGATGCGGCGTGACGACTCCGGCGGTGCCGGGTTTCCGTCCCGCGCCTGGGCATTCCCGCCCATGCTCGCAAGAATATAAACCCTGTGCCCCGCGCCTGTTCCGGAACCGGTCGAGGCAATACGGCGACCTGTCGGCCATCTCGGCTTGCGACTGCTTCGACGTGATGGGTGGTGGGTGTGGCCACCGGAACGGCCAAACCCTGTACTATACATATGTATAGTGTTCTGGTTTCCGGGTGTCTCGCACGGACTTTGCGGGGTGGACGGCCAAGGGTTGAGGAACTTGGCGGTGATATTACAGGCGTTGTCGCGGTTACGGAGTGTGAGGGGTGAGGCATGGCATCGAGCCGCCGGGTCGGCGCGGAGACGTCGAAGACCAGGGGTCTCCTTCTGGACATGGTCGAGCGTCTGATGCTCGAAGAAGGCTATGCCGGGGTCACCTACCGGGCAGTGGCGGCGCGTGCCGGTGTGACGGCGGGCCTGGTCCAGTACTACTTCCCCACGTTGGACGACCTGTTCGTCGCCGCGATTCGGCGCCGTACCGACCGCAACCTCGACTGCCTCGTCGAGGCGCTGCGGGCCCGCGCCGACGAGCCGTTGCGGGTGATCTGGGAGCACAGTCGGGACGAGGCGACGGCCGCGCTGATCTCGGAGTTCACGGCGCTCGGCAACCACCGGAAGTCGATCCGGGCGGAAATCGCGAAGGTCACCGAACAAGTGCGCGGCGCCCAACTCGACGCACTGGCGGCAACGCCGCCTCGGCGCGATCCGACGAACGGCCTGCTTCCGATGGAAGCGGTTCTTTTCCTGATCGCCGGTATTCCCAAGATGATCAAACTGGAGAAAGGAATCGGCGCCTCGCTTTCGCATGCCGAGGTACTCGAATCCGTCGAGCGATTCCTGGATGCGGTTGAACCGCGGACCGCCGGCCGCGACGGCGAAGATGCCGAGGCGGCCGGCTGATGCGTCGCGGTGGCGCGGGCTGACGGCGGCGCCGGGAGGATCAGGAAGCCCGGGGACGGGTTCGCCGTTGTCGGCGGCCCGCGCGGCTCAACGGTACGTCGGGCGTGCTTGGCCCGGGAATCGACAGTCGTCGGTCACCAGCGGACTGCGGGTTCGCTGTCGGGCACGAGTGGGCGTGCGTAGGAGAGGTCGTCGGTGTTCCAACTGCCTTTGAGGAATCCCTTGAAGGCGCTGGAGCGCATGAACGAGGCGTCCGCGGTGAAGGCCCATTCCATCGTGCAGCGCCGCAGGGCGATCTTCCAGACGCCGTCGCGGCGTTCGAGGCGGTCGAGGTAGCGGCCCCCGAGGAAGACGAGGGTCTTGCCGTCGCGGCCGACCATGGAGCCGAACACGTAGCTTTCGGCGTGGGCGACGTCGCCGTCGATCTCGCAGGTGTGTGTGGTGAGGTTGTGCAGGTGGTCGCCGAATACGGACGCGTGCTGCCGGTTGGCCCAGGTGCCGTATTCGGGGCCGAGGAGTACGTCCGGTCCGTGCTCGTCGACGCCGTCGGGGTGGTAGACGCTCGTCATGAGTTCCACGTCGTGCCGGTCGTGGCCGCGCGACTGGTTGTTGACGCAGTCGAGAATGTCGAGGCGGTCTTTCACGTAGCGGATCTCGGCGCGCAGTTCGTCGATTTCGCTGCTCATGGTGTGCTTGTCCCGTCGTTGTCGTGCCTGGCTGTGGTGCCCGGTTGTGGTGCGGTGCGGCGGTCCGCCGCGAGAACGGGCGGGCGCTGTGTCGGTCAGCCCACGATGGCGGGCATGCTGTCCCAGCCGCGCACGGTCGAGGCGGGGGACCAGACCGCGTTGTCGATGTCGATCTCCCAGTCGGGCCAGCGGTTGAGTACCTCGTCGAGGGCGATGCGGGCTTCGAGTCGGGCGAGTGCGGCGCCGAGGCAGTAGTGCGCTCCCTGGCTGAACGCGAGGTGTTTGTCGATGCCGCGGTGGATGTCGAAGGCGTCCGGGTTCTCGAAGTGGCGGTCGTCGCGGTTGGCCGCGCCCAGCATGAGCAGCAGCCTGCTGCCGGCCGGAACCGTCTGTCCGTGGTACGTGATGTCCTCGGTGACGTAGCGGGCCACGTTCGGCGAGGAGCTCTCGAAGCGCAGCAGCTCTTCGATCGCGTTCGGGACGAGGCTGCGGTCCGCGGCGAGTTGGCGGCGCTGGTCGGGGTGGTCGCCGAGGACCTTGCCCATCCAACCGAAGAACCGGCCGGTGGTGTCGACGCCGGCGGCGGCGATCACCGCGAGGAATACCTGGAGTTCGTCGCGGTGCAGGCGGCGGGTGGTGCCGTCGACGTCCTGGAACTCCACGTTCAGCAGCTCGGTGATGAGGTCGTCGGAGGGGTTCTTCTCGCGCCAGGCCACGTATTCGGCGAAGCCGTCGCCGGAGAAGTACTTGTCCTTGCTCACGGTCAGCGGTTTGCCGGGGGTGTTGCGCAGGGTGCGGTGGGCGTGGTCGCGGATGTCGGGCTGGTCGGAGTCGGGGATGCCGATGAGCATGCCGATGACCCGCATGGGGAGTTGGGCGCCGAGGTCGAGGAAGAAGTCGAACCGGTCGCCGCCGACGAGCGGGTCGAGACAGGCCTGGCAGAAGGCGCGTACCCGGTCCTCCAGGGCCTTCATCTTGCGCGGTGTGAACGCGCGCGAGACCAGGGCGCGGTGGACGGTGTGCAGCGGCGGGTCCTCGTTGATGAAGACGCCCTGCGGGATTTGCGGGTCCGCCTTGATGACCTCAAGGATGTTGCCCTTCCCCGAGATCAGGCGCTTGTTGTCGCGGACGGCCGCCTCGACGTCGTCGAACCGGCTCAGCGCGAAGAAGCCGTGGCGTTCGTTGTGGTAAAGCGGCGCCTCGTCGCGCAGCCGTTTGTAGACAGGGCCGGGATTCCTGGAGATCTCGGAGTCGTACGGGTCGTAATACGGTTCGGTGTTCGTCATCGTCCCCCCAGCCGTTCGACGAGTGGAGCGAAGGTCCCCATGGCGTTTTGCGGCACGGTCACATAACTGGTCCCGAAATCCTCGCGGTTGGCCAGCAGCCGTTGTTCCATTTCGTCGAGCGTGCCCACCAGTACATTCGGGTGGTCGGGCAGGACGTCGGCGTCGACCGAGATCCACCCGGCGATGTCCTTGTAGGTGGCCGCTGGGTCGTCGGTGACGACCGTGAAGTAGGGCGAGCCTTCGATCTCGATGTCGGCCAGGCGGTCGGTGGCCGCTTCTTTCACCAGTTCATACCTCCGGATCGCTTCCTGACGCGGCGTCAGGCCCGCTGCGTTCACGGGGTCGAAGGGCACATTGGAGATGCTGACGATGTCCGCCTCCCGCGCGGCCAGCGACAGGATCCGCTTGCGGTTCCCGCCGATCATCAAGGGCGGGCGCGGCTTCTGTACGGGGACCGGCAGCCCCGCGTATCCGGTGACGTTCAGGTGCTCGCCGGCCAGGTCGATCGGTTCGCCGGACCAGTGCGCCTTCAGTAGGGCGATGACTTCCTCCAGCCGGTCGACGCGCACCTTGCCGGGATCGAAGGGGATGCCCAGGGCCTGGTACTCCGGTGCGTGCAGGCCGGCGCCGATACCCATTTCGAGTCGGCCGTCGGAGAGCAGATCGATGGTCGCGGCTTCCTTCGCCAGCGCCGCGGGCACGTGGTAGTCGATGCAGAACACCCGGCAGCCGATCCGCAAGGCCTGGGTGACTGCGGCGGCAGCGGCCATCGCGGCGATTGGCGCTAGATGCTGCGGCGGCATGCTGCATGCCCGAGCGGCCGGGCCGCGTCCAAGGTAGTGGTCGGAGACGAACAGAGTCGAGTATCCGAGCCCCTCGACTTCACGAGCGAGATCGAACCACTCGCGCGCGGACGTGGCCCGCGTGGCCTGGACGCCGAAACGGAATGGCTTGTGAATCATGCGTACACCTCGATGCGTTCGGCCGGCGGAGGACGCACTCACCCGGCGAATTTGCGAACGTTCGCACCACCTGGTCCGGAAAGGACGCGAGGGATGCAACATGCCTGCATGTGGATCGGTCCCGGGGCCGGCTTGCGTCTGATCGGGCGCCGTCGGGTGCTTCCGGATATCGACGCGGGCCACCGGCTTGCACGTGCCGCACCACTCCCTGCGTCGCCTCCTCCGCGGCGACGCGACCTGGGCGAGCAGTGCCACGTGCCGGTTGTCATGCGCCCGGCAGCGGCGGATGACCGCGGCCAGGCCGGTCGGGCCGCCGGTGGCGACGGTCGCCCTTTCGGCGCCTTCGGTCATTCGTTTCGCTCTCTCCTGGTAGGAGCGTTGGCCGGTCGGTGTCAGGGAGTCGACGGCGGTCTCGTCCGATACTGAACAAACGTATAGCACAATGTCTTACAGTCGTATAGTGTGCGTGCGAGCGGCCTGCCGATCCAGCGCGGCCTGTCTCTTCAGCCCCTGGCTCCGGCGCTGGATGGTGAAGGAACGAGGCGGGAGCGGACAACTCGCAACACGCAAGGGGGACCGAACTTGGCAGCACCGAGAGAACAGCCCGTCGAGGACTGTCCTGGTTTCCCCACACACCGGGATCTCTCGGATATGTCGGGGCGCCTCGAGTGACTCGCGAGCCCGAGAGCGCCCGGGCACCGCGTTTTCTCCGTCAACGAGACCGGGACGAGGTCCACCCAAGCAGGCGGAGAGCTCGCTGACGCGTCCACGCAACACAGCATCCGATGTGGTCTCCCCGACCGCATCAGTCGGCAGCCGATTCGGGGACAACCCCGGAATCAGGGGCGGCAACGCCGACTTCATCGAACATCTCGCGTGGCCTCGACACGGTCGACGCCTGACAGAGGAGGAATGCCATGAAGCGGCTGGAAGGCAAAGTCGCCGTCGTCACTGGTGCCGGATCGGGCATAGGCCGCTCATCGGCATTCTTGTTTGCCGACGAAGGCGCTCGCGTGGTGTGTGCCGACGTGAGCGGACGAGAGAACTTGACGGCCGCGTCGATCGGCGACGCGGCGGTCGCGGTGCGAGTCGATGTCGCGAACGGCGATGACGTGAAACGCATGATCGCTACCGCCGTCGAGACGTACGGCCGCATCGATGTGCTCTTCAACAACGCCGGCATTACCGGTGCCGTCGAGCCCTTTCTGGAGACGACGGAGCAATCCTTCGACCAACTGATGGCCGTGAACGTCAAGGGCGTCTTCCTGGGTATGCAGGCGGCGATACCGGTCATGCTCGAAGCGGGCGGCGGATCGATCGTCAACACCGCATCCGCCGGGGGGCTGGTCGGCTGGAAGGGGCTGGCGGCGTACGCGGCGACCAAGGGCGCGGTCGTCCAACTGACGAAATCAGTCGCCCTTGACTATGCCAAACGGGGAATCCGTGTCAACGCCATCTGTCCGGGCATGACGTGGACCGGCACGTCGAACGCGCCCGATGACTCCCTTCCCCCGGAAGGGGTCCGGCTGCCGCAACCCATGGCACGCTTCGGCCTGCCGGGCGAGTTGGCCAACGCCGCGCTCTTTCTTGCCAGTGACGAATCGTCGTTCGTGACCGGCGTTGCGTTGCCGGTCGACGGAGGGTATGTGGCGCGCTGACGTTTCCTGCGGGGCACGGGCGTGGTGGCTGTGGTTGCTCATCGGGCGCCAGCCCGCAGGAACCAACCTGGTTCCCGCAGGCTGGCGCCCTTTCCGTGGCTGCTGTCGGCTACTGCCGGCTGCCGCTGTCGGTTGCCTCGAAGGCTGCGCCTTGGGCGCTTGGGATGTCCTTGCCGCCCCAGGTGAGACATGTGAGCGTGCCGTTCGGCTGCAAACGCGCTCGGATGATCATGGTGTTCGCGATCGGGTTCGCCTGCCGGAATTCCGGGTCGATCGGGTTCTCGCAGGTTTCCGGCAGCATCAGGGTCAGAAGCGCCGAGTGCGCCACGATGGCGGCTGTGCCCTTGCCGGTGTGGTGTTCGGCGACGAACCGTTTCCACCACGCGTCCCACCGTGCCTTGACGTCGTTGAAGCTTTCCGCGCCGAAGCCTTTGTCGCGGTCCTCGCCTCGGCTCCACCGGTCCATGATGTCGCCGAGCCGCTTGACGAGTGCGTCTCGGTCGTCGGCGGGGATGTCCGACAAGTCGAAGCTCACTTCGTTGAGGCGGGCGTCCGCGTTGATCGGGAGCCGGTGATCGTTTGCTACGTCGGCGCCTGTCTGAAAGGCGCGGAGCAGCATGCTCGTGTGCACTTCGTCGACCCGCTCGCCATGGAGCTGCGCTGCCAGAGCCGAGGCTTGTGAGGTGCCGAGATCACTCAACGGCGGATCGATGGCGCCAGGTCCACTGTTGGTGTGGGCGTGGCGGATGAAGAGTATGTCGTAGCCATGACGAGATCGTCCGCCGTCAGCTTTCGCCGGTGCGACGTCGGCGACGAGGAGCGTGGCCGCGATGCCGAGGGCTGTGGCTGCCGCGGCAACCGTTCGGCGCCAGTGCCGTGGGTGAACCAACGTGTGCAAGCGATTCTCCGATTCGGATTGGCTCCTTGGGGTCGACAATCAGTGTTCGCACACGTGAGGCGACGAACAAGACATCATCTCGGTCGCGGGGTGATACCTTCCGGGCATGAATCTTCAGCGCCTCCTGTACCTGACGGAGGTGGCTGACGGACCCACCCTCAGCGCCGCTGCGCGACGGCTGCACATCTCACAGCCGGTTCTCTCGCGTGCCATTCGGCTTCTGGAACGTGAGCTCGGTGTGTCCCTCGTCGAGCTACGCGGCCGAAGCCTGCACATTCGCGAGGACGCGGAACCCATTGTCGAGGCCGCTCGTCAAGCACTCGACGCCGTTCAACGAATCTCCCAGACAGCCACGCGGCTGCGTGAGCCGGTTCTGACGATCGCCGCGACCCGCAACCACCAATCGTTGCTCGCCTCGGTCCTACCCTTGCTGACGGCCCGGACGGGTGCCGCCATCCGCCTACGGGCAGCGGTCGGGTCCGACGACGTCCTGCGAGCGATCCGTTCCGGCCGAGCCGACGTCGGATTCGGCGAGGCAGTTGTTGTGGGAGATGACATGGCAGCCACTATTGTCGGCGAGATTGCTCTCGTCTTGGCCGCCCGGCGCGGCACCAACCTGCCCAACCCTGTGGAACTGGCCCGCTGCGGCCCGTTGCCACTTGTCGCCGTCGCCGAACGGGAACGCTGGGCCCTTCTGATGCAGGCGATCGCCGTCAACGGCGGCTCGGTGAAAACCGTTCTTGAGGTCGGCGACCGCTCGACCATGCTGAAGGCCGTCGAAGCGGGAGTGGGTTTCGCGGTCGGCACCAGATCCGTCGTGGCCGCGAACCCGAACCTTGAGTTGTTTGCCCTCGAACCGCCCATCCGCTACCAGGTTGCTGCCATCCGCCTCCGACACTCCACAACGGCAGTTGGCACCCTTGTCGACGTCCTCACCACGCTCGACTGGCGATAGCCAGGTCGAGAACCGAACTCGGCAGGGGTCTTTGGGCGCTCCGCTGCGACCGTGCGCCGCTGTCATACGGACCGAAGCGCTCAGGTGCTTTCGAGGGCTTCGAGGACGCTGTCGACGAGCGACGGGCGGCATATGAGGACGTCGGGGAGGTAGGGGCTCGGCTGGTTGTAGCGCAGAGGAGTTCCGTCCAGCCGGGAGACATGCAAGCCAGCGGCAGCCGCGACGGCCACAGGCGCGCAGGAGTCCCACTCGTACTGTCCACCGGCGTGGGCGTAGATGTCGGCTTGACCGCGAACGACAGCCATGGCTTTGGCGCCGGCTGAGCCCATGTGAACCACCTGGGCGTCAAGTTGGGTGACGAGACTGTCGACGCAGGCTGGTGCCCGAGTACGCGAGGCGACAATGCGCAACGGCCCCGGCAGCCTGGGCGCACGTGCGGAGCGTCCGCCGGTGTGGAGGACAAGACCTGCCGCAGGCAGTGCGACGGCACCGACGACGGGGCGACCACAGACTGCCAGGGCGACGTGCACGGCCCAGTCGTCGCGGGGTGGTTCACCGTATTCGCGGGTGCCGTCGAGCGGGTCGATGATCCAGACGCGGTCGGAGAGGAGGCGGTTGGGGTCGTCGGCGCTTTCCTCGGAAAGGATCGCGTCGTCGGGGCGGGCGTGGGCGAGCAGGCGCAGGAGGAGTTCGTTGGATTCCTGGTCGCCTTGTTTGCCGCCTCCGGGGGTGCGGATTTTGCGGAGGAGGGCTCCTGCTTGGGCGGCGACGGCGGCGGCGAGGGTGTGGTCGTCCATGGCTCATGCTCCCGTCGGCGGCGCGAGGTAGCCCGCGTCGCGCAGGTAGGCGACGACGCGGCCGGCGGCTTCCTCGGCGGATTGTGTGCCGCTCGTGTCGATGCGCAGTTCGGGGTTCTCGGGTGGTTCGTAGGGGGAGTCGATGCCGGTGAAGTTGGTGATCTTGCCGCGTCGTGCTTTGGCGTAGAGGCCCTTGCGGTCGCGGGATTCGGCGACCGGCAGGGGGGTGTCGATGTGGACTTCGATGAACTCGCCGTCGTCGAGGAGTTCGCGCGCGAGGCGGCGTTCGGCGCGGAACGGGGAGATGAACGACGCGAGGACGATGGTGCCGGCGTCGACCATGAGGCGTGCTACTTCGGTGACGCGGCGGATGTTCTCGACGCGGTCGGCGTCGGTGAATCCGAGGTCCTTGTTGAGTCCGTGCCGGATGTTGTCGCCGTCGAGGAGGTAGGTGTGGAACCCCTCGGCGTGCAGGCGCTGTTCGACCAGGTTCGCGATCGTCGACTTGCCCGCTCCGGACAGGCCGGTGAACCAGACAACGGCCGGTTGTTGGCCCATGAGGCGTGCCCGTGCCTGCTTGTCGACCTCGACGGCCTGCCAGTGGACGTTGTCCGCGCGGCGCAGGGCGAAGTGCAACAGCCCTGCGGCGACGGTGGTGTTGGTGAAGCGGTCGATGAGGATGAAGCCGCCGGTGTCGCGGTTGGCGGCGTACGGGTCGTACGGCACCGGGCGGTCGAGGTTGAGGTTGCACACGCCGATCTCGTTGAGTTCGAGGGTGCGTGCGGCGGTGTGTTCGAGGGTGTTGACGTTGACCGTGTACTTCGGCCGGGCGACCGTCGCGCCGACGGTGCGGGTGCCGAGCTTGAGGAGGTACGAGCGGCCCGGGAGCATGGGTTCGTCGCTCATCCAGACGAGGTGGCATTCGAATTGGTCGGCCACGCCCGGGGGTTCGGTGGCGGCGGCGATGACGTCGCCCCGGCTGACGTCGATCTCGTCGGTCAGGGTCACGGTCACCGACTGGCCTGCGACAGCTTCCGTGAGATTCCCGTTCCACGTGACGATGCGGGCGATCGTGGACTCGCGCCCGGACGGCAGGACGCGGACGCGGTCGCCGGGGCGGACCGTGCCGCCCGCTATCTGGCCGGAGAACCCCCGGAAGTCGAGGTCGGGGCGGTTGACCCACTGGACGGGGAGGCGGAACGGGCCGGTGGCGGCGTCGTCGGGGATCTCGACGGTCTCCAGGTGACCGATCAGCGAAGGGCCCTCGTACCAGGGGGTGTTCGTGCTGGCCTCGGTGATGTTGTCGCCGCGCAGCGCCGACATCGGGATGCAGGTGATGTCGGTCAGGCCGACCTGGGCGGCGAACGCCCGGTAGTTCGCCTCGATTTCCTCGAACACCTGCTGCGAGTAGTCGACGAGGTCGAGCTTGTTCACCGCGACCACGACCTGCCGGATCCCCAGCAGCGACACCAGGTAGCTGTGCCGGCGAGTCTGCGTCAGCACGCCCTTGCGCGCGTCGATCAGGATCACCGCGAGGTCGGCCGTCGATGCGCCGGTGACCATGTTGCGGGTGTACTGCTCGTGCCCGGGGGTGTCCGCGACGATGAACTTGCGCCGCTCCGTCGAGAAGAACCGGTACGCCACATCGATCGTGATGCCCTGCTCGCGTTCGGCCGCCAAGCCGTCCACAAGGAGCGCGAAGTCCAGTTCCCCGCCCTGCGTTCCGACGGCTTTCGAATCGGCTTCGAGGGCCGCGAGGTGGTCGGAGAACACCAGCTTCGAGTCGTAGAGCAGGCGTCCGATCAGGGTGGACTTGCCGTCGTCGACGCTGCCGCACGTGATGAACCGCAGCATCGACTTGCGCTCATGACGCCGCAGGTACTCCTCGATGTCCGAGGCCACCAGGTCGTTCGTGGTGTGCGCCATCAGAAGTACCCCTCTTGCTTCTTCTTCTCCATCGAACCGGACGAGTCGTGGTCGATCACGCGACCCTCACGCTCCGAACTCGTCGTCAGCAACATCTCCTGCACGATCCCCGTCAGCGTGTCCGCCTCCGACTCCACCGCACCCGTCAGCGGGTAGCAGCCCAGCGTCCGGAACCGCACGCTCCGCTGCTCGGGAACCTCACCCGGCCTCAGCGGCATCCGGTCGTCGTCCACCATGATCAGCGCCCCGTCCCGCTCCACCACCGGCCGCGGCGCCGCGAAATACAAGGGGACGATGGGTATCTGCTCGCGGTGGATGTACTGCCACACGTCCAGCTCGGTCCAGTTCGACAGCGGGAACACCCGCAGCGACTCCCCCTGCTGCTTACGCGCGTTGTACAACCGCCACAACTCCGGCCGCTGCTGCTTCGGGTCCCACCGGTGCTGCGCGGAGCGGACCGAGAAGACCCGCTCCTTCGCCCGCGACTTCTCCTCGTCGCGCCGCGCGCCGCCGAACGCCAGGTCGAAGCCGTGCAGGTCCAACGCCTGCTTCAGCCCCTCCGTCTTCCACATGTCCGTATGCACAGCGGACCCGTGGTCGAACGGGTTGATCCCCCGCTCCACACACTCCGGATTCCGGTGCACCAGCAGATCCACGCCCAGCTCCGCGACGAGCTTGTCCCGGAACTCGTACATCGCCCGGAACTTCCACGTCGTGTCCACATGCAGCAACGGAAACGGCGGCTTCGACGGATAGAACGCCTTCATCGCCAGATGCAGCATCACCGAGCTGTCCTTGCCCACCGAATACAGCATCACCGGCCGCTCGGCCTCCGAGACCGCCTCCCGGAAGATCTGGATACTCTCCGCCTCCAGGCGTTGCAGGTGGCTCAGGCTGTCCATGTGAGCTCCTTGGGAGGAGTCGAGCGTTCTATCGCGCCGTATGCTTCCTCGCCGTCCCAGGTGTAGCGGACGCCTCCCTGGACGAGGGCGGCGAGTGCGTTCGACGATGTCGGATCGCCGAGGTTGAACACGGATGTGACGGTCTCGCCGCCGATCTCGATCCTGCCCAGTTCGGAGTCGAGGACGAGTGAGACGTCCTCGTTCCCCAGCTGGACCCTGGTGAGCCACGGTGCGTGGACGACCCGGGCCGGCACAAGTGTGCCGTCACCGGTGAAAACATAGCCCTCGTTGTACGATCCCTCGCCATCCCCACGGGGGCGGTGCGCGATGTAGCCGAAGCCGCGTCCGCTGGGGAACACCGCTGACTGCTGGCAGTGGCCCCAGAACCCGGCCATCTCGCGATGGCCTTGGCGGCGGACGCGGGTGCCCGTGCCCGTGAAGTGGTGCTCTTCGTCTTCCACCCGCACGAACCCTTTCGCGCGGAAGAGTTGCTCGTAGCGAGCACCTCCCAGGAAGGCGCCTTCGATGGTGGACTCGAGAACCCGGGCGGCCTCCGACGACAGCTCGCCGTTGATCCACGGCGGAACGACCAACGTGGCCTCGACGTGGAACTGCACCGGGACGCGCGGCCCGTCCGCGTTGCGGTTGATCAAATCGGCCGTCGACGTCTTCGCCGCCTCGCCGTCGAAACTGGCGGTCAGCAGGCGAAACGGCTCCACACACCGGAATTCGAGTGGCCCGGCGCCGAGGACGGACGCCCGGCCGTCGGGGCCGAGCGGAGAGTGCCGTTCGCCCTTTTCGCGCACCCGGAACACGCGTCCGTCGGAGAAGGCGACGTTGACCTGGTACTGGTGGGAGTCCCAGTTCGACGCCGCCGCCTCGATGCCGAACCGCGGAAGCGTGACAAGACCCGCGTCGTCATAGACCCAGAAACTGGCGGAGTCGCGCATCTCCCGGTCGTCCGGGCGATCGGCGAGGAAGAACTCCCTCCCGTCGTTGAGCCCACCGGTGAGGTCGATTGACGTGTTCATCGGCGCGACGAGGGGGTCGGCCACGGTGCACGGACGAACAAGCCACCGTCAAGGTGGATGATCTGACCGGTGATCACGGCCGCCCGGTCCGACAGCAGGAAGACGACCGCTTCGCCGATCTCCTCCGAAGTCGGAGACCGTCCGATGCAGTTGAGCGAGGCGGCGGCTTCGCCGATCTTGCCTTCGAGCACGAAGGGCAACGTCGCGTTGGCGCGGATGCCATCCCGTCCGTACTTCCCGGCCACGAAACGGGTGACGGCGTTCAGGCCGGCCTTGGACACCTGGTAGCCGAAGCGTGTGTCACCCGCAACGATCGCGGCGGCCGACGAGTTGAACACGAAGGAACCGCCGCCCCGTTCGACCATCGAGGGGATGATGAGGCGCGCGACTCGCATACCTCCTTCGAGGTTCACGGCCATCGACTTCTCCCAGGCCTCCTCGTCGATGTCGATGGAGTCCTGCCGGTTGTCGTAGTAGGCGGCGTTGTAGAAGACGGCGTCGACCGCTCCGAGTTCCGCCTCGATCGTTCCCAGCGCCGTTCGCACGTCGTCCTCATCAGTGAGGTCGCACGACAGGGCGAGAGCCTGTCCGCCTGCATCGGCGATCGCTTTCGCCGTCGTCTCCGCGGTGTCCGTCGTACGGGCCGTCAACGCGACCTTCGCGCCCTCGCGGGCGGCGATCATCGCGGTGGCGGCACCCATCTGCGGTCCGGCGCCGGCGATGAGGACGACCTTGCCCTCCAACATCCCCGACCGATTGGTGTTGCTCATGTTGCCATCCTCGTTTCCTGGTTCTTCCGGCCGAGACGACGCTCGTTCCTGCCGTCGGGTGGCTGCCGGGGTGTCTACTGCAGAGCCTCCGACGGCACGTCGAAGTAGTCCTGGTAACCGCGAGCCCGCTCGCGAAATTCGCCTTCGTCGAGCCCTGTCGCCGCGAACGTGTAGCGGTGGCCTCCGTGCTTGTTCTGCGGGTTCTCGGCGAGGAAGGTGCGCATGCGTCCCTCGATGTCGGGCGTGAAGTCGAGGCCGAGGCGTTCGTAGACCGAGCGGACGGTGCCGAACGGTTCAGCCATGAACTGGCCGAAATGGATGTCCACGACGCGGTCGGCGGGCACGGTTCCGTCTCGGCGCGCGCTGACCGAGCGGTCGAGGCCGTCGAAGATGTAGTCCGCCCACTCGGCGGCGATCTCCCGCATGTCGGTCGAATCGCTGGTGGTGCCCTGCAACGTCGCGAACATCGACGCGGTCGAAGCGATGGTGCGAAGCGGGTCGCGGTGGGTCTGGATGAGCAACGCTTCCGGGTATTCGTCGAGCAGGGCGCCGAGAGACCAGATGTGCCCGGGCGACTTCAGCACCCACCGCTGTGCCGGGTGACGCGCCGCCAGGTGCTGGAGGAATTGCCGGTGCCACCGGTACGCGGGTGCCATGTCCGCGTCGTCCAGCAGCCACTTGACGTAGCTGGGGACACGGTATTGTGTCCCGAATAGCGTGCTTCGGAAGTCCGAAGACGTGATGCACACGCACTCCTGGCCGTTCCTGGCACCCATCAGATGCATGCCACGCAGGGCCGGCAGCGCACGGTCGACGGCGGCCAACCGAGCCTCGACCGCGTCGATCCGCGGGTCGCTGTCATACGTCGCGGTCTCCGGCGGCGGGAAGGGGCGTTCCACCTCCCATGTCAACGGCGAACGCGAGATTGGATCCTGCGCCATCAGGTCGTGCAGAATCGTGGTGCCTGTGCGACCGTGCCCGACGATCACGACCGGAGGCGTGATGTCGGCCTCTGCGACCTGGGGGTTCGCGTTGCGGTAGGCGACGATGTGAAGCCGATTGACGAGCTGCTGCCGCAGGTCCCTGGCGGCGAAGGTGACACCGGCTTCGTTCAGGGCCGCCTCGGTGTTCAGGGCGTCGACCAACCGTTCAAGTCCTTCGTGCCACGCCCCCTCGCCGAAATCATCTGCACCAGCCTTCTTGCATGCAGATTGCACCAATTCGTTCACGTCGAGTGTCACGTAAGCTCCCATCTCGCAGAGACTGCTTCTTCGCCGACTGGGCTCGCCTCGTCACCATCGGGCCGTGGTCGGCCCACCCCCCGAGAACCGCCGGTGCGTCGTCTCGCTGCACGGCGACAGAGCCGCACGGCGGAGTGCTTCGTTCGACTTCCTTTGCCGGGATTTGCGGCGCCGGTGGGGGGATGAGGTGAGGGGTGCCTCCTACGCTGCCGTGCGGCGATCGTTCCTGGTGGCCTGTCGGATGCTGCGGGATGCTCTCGAACGGCGGGGCCACCTTGCCCTCTCCTCGCGCCGGTCGACTGTGCTGCAGCGGAATGAGGGGCCGGTTGTCGCTGAGACCTTGGGGCGACGTTCCGGTGTCATGCCGGGGGTTGGGTCACGACTGGTCTTACAGGCCGCCGTAATCCCTTGAACCCGCCGGGAGTTGGTCCGGGGGCTCGCTCCTTTTGCCCAGGGCGTACACAGTGGGGTTGTTGTCGCCGCTGGTGCACGGGGGGCCGGTCCGGACGCCTCGGGCTGGTGCGCGGGAAGCCGGCCTGTGCGTCGAATAACGCTTTCGTGTGCTGGCGGACGCACAGCGGGATCCCGTGTTCGGTGGTCCGGCCATGGCACACCCGACGGGGTCAGCGGCGGTCTTTTCCGGTGCGGTCATGCAGTCCGGTGGACGGCATGGCGTGCCTTCCGCAGTGCGCTCCAGCCGGACATCGGCGACATGACTCCGCACACGTACCTCCTCATCCAGTGCGCACGGCCCGCAGGCGTCTCGGGGCTTGCGCGCCCGGTGCCTTACGAACGTACAACGACGTTGTACGTTTGTACAAGGGCAGCGCGGGAGGAGGAATGTGCCGCGGTGAGCCGCCTTGGCCGTGGTCGCCGACGGCGGAGTCGAGCCAGTCGGTCCGTGTTCGATGCCGAGCACCTGCCGCACGAGCGTTGCCGCGGCAACGCATGACGTCGCCGCCCAGGTACCGCTGAAGTGCGTCTGTGCCCTCCGGACTTCGCCGATGCGTGGAAGCGACATGGTGTTCCGCGGCGATCCAGATGTGTTTCCGCCGCCGTTGCCGAACCGGGACGCAATGGGTGCGTCGCGTGGAAGGCCGGGGCACGGAAAAGGCGGTCGGCACCTTTGGCGCGGTGCCTCGCCTGCCGCGACAGCCGGCAGGCGAGGCACTTGACAGCGCAGAGCGGGATGCGTTGGGCGGAGCCCGCGTAGGGGGCGCTGCGCGACGCCTCGGTCAAACAACGGGAGGGTTTCGTCGCAGGGGCAGGGACAGGGGCGGCAGGGACGACAAAGCGCTTCGCGTCGTTGCCAAGGTCAGGTGCACTCGCCGCGGGTCGTCTCGGTGCGGCAGGGGAGGCGGCTTCGCGGAGGCTGCCTCGTCAAGGGAAACGTCAGTCGCGGGTCTCCTGCATGAGTTCGATGCGGATGCCATCAGGGTCCGCGATGAATAGCACGTACGACTCGCCGTCCGGGATCGGGAAGTGGGTCCGCGTGTGCTCGATCGGCGTCGCGCCGAGTGCGACCAGTCGCGCCTCGACGGCCGCGAGGTCGTCGACGAACACGGACAGGTGGGTGAAGCCGATCTGTCGGCGTGTCGTCGATGCCGAGCCCTCCGCCTTCGGATTTCGCCATCCCAGCAGTTCCAGCTTCATCGGGCCCTTGACCAGCATTTGCGACCGGCAGTTCATCGGGGGCGGCACCTCGGCGAGTTGAGCGAGGGAGTCGCCGATGGTCCACGCTTCCGCCCGTTCGAAACCGAGGCCCTCGGTGTAGAAGCGAAGCGACCGTTCAAAGTCGGCCACGCATATGCCTATGTGAGACACGGCCTTGATACCGACCGCGGATCCGGCTGTTTCGGGATGTGAAGGCAAGTTTCACTCCTCGTCGCATGGGGTTCAGTGGCTGTACCTTCGGATCACTCAGCCGCGCCATGCGGCCGACGCATACAAGGTGGGACTGGTCGGGGGGCAGGCACCGCGAGGATGCTCGCCCGCTGGATTCGCCTCCTTGCGGGTGTCGCCGCAGTCGTGGATATGCGACCTCGGGGCGTGCGAAAGTGCCCGGCGCGCGGCGTGTCGGTAGCGCGGTAGTCGACCCGGTCGGGCCGGTCCGAACATCTAGATCAAGATGGCACGGGTGGTGGTCGGTGAAGCGCGTGGGCTCATCGAATGGTGCGCGACGAGCATACGGCATTGCTATACGGGCGTATAGAGAATCTTTCGTCGACTCAATGGCGTGCATTGATCATCCGCAATGCGACGAGTGATGATCATTGGCGGCCCGCGGCCGGCTGAGCCGTGGGCCCATGTGTCAGTGCCGACGCCTTTCCGCCCAAGGACGGAAAGGCGTCGACGGCCAGGGAAAGGTCAAGCGGGGCAGGTGTCGCGGTACTCGGCGACGCTCGGACCGGAAGGCGCCGGGCACAGGAATTGCTCGTAACGCGTGTCCTCGTCGACGTAGCGCTTGAGCCAGGACAGCATGCTTCCGGCTTGCGTCGCGTTCGATACGGATTGGCCGGCGTCGTGGCCCGCGCCGGCGAGTTCGAGGTAGGCCTTCTCGGCGCCGGCCGGGATCTGGTCGTAGAACGGTTCGGAGTGCGAGGTCACCGTCGCGACCTGGTCGTTCTGTGCACCGACGATCATCGAGGGCACCGCGATCGCCGAAAAGTTCTGGCCGAAGTCCCAGGGTTGGAGCGCCACTGCCGCCTTGAGGGCCGGATTGTTGCGGACGGCTTCGAGGGCGCCGCCCCCGCCCATCGAGTGGCCGGCCACCGCCAGCCGGTTCGGGTCGACGCGGTCGCGGACGGAGCTGCTCTGCGTCAAGTACGTGAGCGCAGCCTGCAGTTGGGCGGCCCGGTCACCGGGGAACGCGAACGGGTTCGTGGTCGCGACGGTGAACACCACGAAGCCGTGCGACGCCAGGCGCGAACCGATCCAGGCGACGTTGTCGAGCGAGCCGACAAAACCCGGGATGACGGCGACGGCCCCAAAGGTGCCCTGGTTGGTGTCGGTCGGGTAGTAGATTGTCCCGCCCCCGAAGGAGGACTGAGTGGGTACGGCCACGGTCGCGTAGGAGAACGGGCCGTCCGCGACGATGCTTTGCGCGGTGGGAGCCGGGCCTCGTTCGTACGTCGCGGCCAGCGCGGTCGACGAGGTCGACAGACCACCCGCCGCGAGCGTGCCCGCCGCGACGGTCGCGACGAGGAATCGCCTGGCCCATGAGGAAATGCGCACGGAAATCCTCTCCAAGGAATAGGTGATGATCTCATGATGTCAGCGGTTTTTTCCATTTCCTTGCCGACGTCAGGAAAATAGCATCCGAGGCAGTCGTTGTTCAAGGATTCTGTGGCGTTTTTCGTTGTTTTCCATGGCCTTCGTGATCCTTTTCGAAAAGGCCATGGGAATGGCCCGCATTTCGTATCGAAATGCGGGTCGCTGGGGCCGGGATCAGTCATTTGGCATGAATCGGAATCGGCAACGTGGAGGATTTTGGCGGAGATATTTCGGATGATTTCTCTGAAGTTTCCGCATGCGGGCAAGGCAATTTCCGCCCGGCCGTACACGACCCGCGTGACCGGCACTGTGCGAAAGCGCGGCCGGACGTCGGGCGGGCGGGCCGCAATGTGGGTGTGATGTCTCCGTGCCGGTGGCGGCAGTTCGGAGAACGCCGTCGTGCGGAGCCGAAGGAAGGGTTGGTTACATACGCAGAAGTGCCGACGTGAAAGGCGCCGTGCATATCTGCCGGCGTGAGCGTCCCGCTCGGTGATTGGGTGCCGGATGTCAAGGTGATCGGCCGCGGCGGGCGGCCGGTGCCGGGGCGGGGCCAGGGGACGCCGACTTGCGCAGGACGGGACACGAGTCGTCGGCCATCGTCGGGCGTGGATGCGGTCGGTGGTTCCTCTGCGTTCGGAGGGCCGCGTCCGGCACCCGGCGACGCACCGCCCGATTGTGAACGCTCACCACAGCCGGCGTCCTCCCCGACTGCGGCGGAAGGGCGGCGTGAACGGGGCGGTGCCGCTTGGGGCAGACGGCGGTGTGGTCGCGTCACGGTACCGAATTGGCGTTCTAAATCGTTCCATGCGGACTCCTGACCGGGACGGTGGTACGGGAATGCCCAAGGTCCGCACGCCGCGCGGGGGCGACGCGGCGCAGGAGAGCTCGCCGGTGCGTCGCGGAATCGCATCCCGGTCGCCGTGTCCGGTGGCCAGCCACCGGACAACACCAAAGCCGACAAGCGGGTCTTCGAACGTGCTGCGCCTCGCCGAACGACAGGTGTACCGGAGAAACTCGCCGGTAACAAGAGGCGCAATCGCGGTAGTCGAGATCAACTGCCCTGTCCGTAGGGGGCGTTGCGGCACACCGATCGGTCGGTCTTGTCGCCGGGGATGTTGTTGGGCGGTCGTTGACGGCGCACCGGAGTGCGGAAAAGGTGCAGGCCGGAGAGGTAAAGCTGGTGCGGGCACAAGTGTGACGGCATATGCGTGTGACGGATATGGCGGCGGTAATGATGCCGGGTTGCGAAAACCGCCTTGCCCGTCTTCCGAGGCGAGGCGCATCAGGTCCGACCGGCGGTCGGCGCCGAACACGGCCACCGGGACTCGGTGGGAGTTGTCCTCGACATGCCGGGCCCGGTCACCGAGCCGGCCGACACAGGGAAGATCGTCGTTCGCAGTACGTGCGCGCGGGGACGGTAAGGTCGCGAACTCACCGCGACCGCTCTTCGGCGGGAGCCCAAGAGCCCTTCGCCCCAACCCATTTCGCGCGCCGCCAACGATTTTGTGGGTCGGCGGGACGGTGCCGTTGTGCGCGGGTGTGTTTTGGCACGGCTTACGACGCGGCCTCGCGCGTTGGATCAGGAGCCGCGGAATCCCGTTCGTCCACCCGCCCGGATCCTCTTGTCTGGGCGCTCGCCCGGTGCTAAAAGTTGATGAAAGATAGAAATGGTGGTGCCGCCGCTTCGCCTTGCCTTGGCGCCGCTTGTCCTTTCCGCCGTCCACCAAGATCGGTGTGTCAAGCGCCGTTGCACCTGCCGTGCGAGGACCCGTCCGCGTCCCAGGGAAAGGTAGTCCATGTCGCGATGCCATCGTGGAGAAGCCCGTGCGGCACCTGGCACTGCTCCCGCGGTCGTTCACCGGCCGGGCGCCGATCTGCGGCCTTCGCGCATAGGGAGCGGAGGCGTCCGCGCGTCGCCGAGGCGGTGGCATCGGAGGCGGCGAACACGTGCCGCGTGTACCGCACCGGCTTGTGTCCGCTGTGAGTCGTCTGGGAGCAGCGACATTCCACTGACGGCGTGGTGAGATCGGCCGCCGACGAGTCGGCGATCGCTGGATCTCGCCGGCCCGGGTGCCGTGACGTTCCCGCCGAAGTTCGTGCGGGGCACGCCGCAACCTCGGCGACCGGCGAATCCGCCTGTCGCCGCCATCTCCGACGCAAACGACAGTTCGTTTCCGTGAGCCGGCGTGTCCGAGCGCGGTAAGCCGCCTTGGGCACACCTGCGGCCTTCGCCAGCCATCCGACCAGCCAGGGACAGCCATGAGCACACGAAGAGCAATCGAGGACGAAATGCGCCCGGCCGAGACGGAAGGAGAGTGGTCGAGGCGGCGATTCGTCCAGAGCGTGGCGGGCGGCGCCGTGGTGCTTCTGGGCGCGTCACTGATGAGTCCCACGGGCGCGTCGGCCGCGGCGTCGCTGCCGCAGTGCACGTCCCCGCAGCCGGGTGGCCCGGTCTGGGTCACGCCCGACTGCGTCGACCCGTCCTACGCCGCCCCGGTCATCGACAGCCAGACGGACCTGAACACTCCCGTACCCCACCGCAAAATCTCCGGGCATTTCGAGGGCACGGACAAGAAGTTCACCATCTACCTGCCGCCCAAGCATCAGTGGCAAGGGCGCTTCTTCCAGACCGTCTACCCTCTCACGGACGAGAACGCCTCCGGCGACAACATCGCCTTCGGTGCCGCCAGCGGGGCGTACACCGTGCAGACCAACAGTGGCGGCGGGTACCAGGTCGATGCCGCCGCCGCCAAATTCAGTCGGAAGGTCGCCGCGGAGTACTACGGTTCGTCGCGGCGGATCTACGGCTACATCTGCGGTGGTAGCGGCGGGTCGTTCCAGACCGTCGCCGCGATGGAGAACAGCGTCGGCGTGTGGGACGGGGCGGTGCCGTTCATCATCGGCTCGCCTGTGGCCATCCCGAACTTTTTCTTCGCCCGGGCATTCGCCCGACTCGCGCTGGAGTCCAAGGCCGAGCAGATCGCGGACGCGATGCGGCCGGGCGGTTCGGGCAATCCCTACCGCCGGCTCAACGACCTCGAACGGGTGGTACTCCGGGAAGTCACGGGCATGGGCGTCCCGTTGCGCGGGTGGCAGAACCCCGACTACCTGCTGGGGAAACAGAACCCGACATGGCTTCTTGACTTCGGGAGCGTCGTGCGGCTCATGGATCCCACGTACGCCGACGACTTCTGGTCGCGGCCCGGGTACCTCGGCACCGAACGGTCGGCCTTGGGTGATCTGTACCGGGCCACGAAAATCGACCATGCCGCGGCCATCACCCGGATCGCCCGCGACGCTCAAGGGACGCCCACCAGCCTGGTCCTCGACAGCGCGCCTGCCAACCCCAGAGGCACACCGCTCGACTTCGCGGTCGGTCGCGGCGGTACCGCGATCGGACCACTCACCGGGACGCTCGACCCGGCGGCGAACGTCTTCACGATCGGTGCCGGAAACGCCCCCGAGGAGGTGGAGGCCATTACGGTGGGTGATCATCTGCGCACCGACAACCGCTGGTGGCTCGCGTTGTGCTCTTACCATCGGCACCAGGTGCCCGCACGTCCCGGCTTCTCGGTGTGGGACCAGTTCCGCGGCGCCGACGGGCAGCCGCGCTACCCCCAGCGTCCCGTCGAGATCGGCCCCCAGATCTCCGCGAGTGTCAGCGGCGGCGGCACGTTCACCGGCAAGGTCACCGGAAAGGTGATCGTGGTGGCCAATGTGCTCGACGTCGACGCGTATCCGTGGGACGCCGACTGGTATCGGGCTCAGGCGGCGCAGGCTGTGGGCACGTCGTACGAGGACAGCGTCCAGGTCTGGTACAACGACAACGCCGACCACATCGGCGCTCACCTGCCCGGGGTGGTCGACTACGGTGGGATTTTGCAGCAGGCGCTCCGTGACGTGAGCGCGTGGGCGGAACGGGGCGTCAGACCGCCACGACCCAGCCGCTACAGCGTGACCGACGGGCAGATCTCGCTGCCCGCGGATGCCGACCGACGCGGAGGCGTGCAACCCGTCGTGAATTTGACCGTGAACGGCCGCGACCGGGTCGACGTCGCGGTCGGCCGGTCCGTCGTCTTCCGTGCCCGCGTCGAAGTCCCGGCGCGAGCGGGGCGGATCGTCACCGCCGCATGGGATTTCACCGGAAGCGGGGAGCCCACGCCTGCGACGTTCGACGCCTCCCGTGCGAAGGTCGAGATCTCCGCGACGTTCACCTATCGCGAGCCGGGCACCTACTTCCCGGTCCTCCAAGTCGCTGCCAGCCGAGACGGCGACACGACCACGGGGTTCGCGCTGGCACGCAACTTGGCACGGGTGCGCGTCGTGGTGCGCTGACCCTCCGGGTGACGGCCCGCGGGGTGGGCGCACGTCCACACCTGTCGGGAAGCCCAGGCCGTCGACGCCGCTGCGGCCACATACATCCCGCTCCGGTGTCACGGAGTCGGAGCGGGACGTCGCGCCGCGTCGACGGCCTGGGCTTCCACCCCTGGGGACTCTCATCCCCTCACCGCCACGCCCGGCGGGGAACAATCACCAGGGGGCGTGGCAGCGGCTCGTTCGCCAAGCGGCTACTTGAGGTCGTTCAGGCTCTTGCCGACATCCGCCAGGGTTCCCGGCTTGCCGTAGTCACCGGTGAGTTTGTAGGACGCGATGTCGCAGTCGTAGGCCCCGTGAGTGGGTTTGTAGTCGGGGGCGGGCTGCCAGCCCTCGGCGGTCGCCTTCTCGACGTTCATGCACTTGGACGGGCCGTCCTGGACCGAGAGGTCGATGGGCGCCTGCAAGCCGCCACCGGTCCACGCGGTTTCCTTGCGCGCCGCGTCGACCAGGCACTTGCGGGTGAGGTCGTCCCCGCAGGTCGCTGCGGACTTGGCGAACAGCAGCCAGGCTGAGAAGGCCTTGACCGCCGGCAGTGTGACCTCGGCTCCGGGAGCGTACTTCGCGAACAGGTCGAGAACCTGCTTGGTCGCCGGGTTGGACGCGGCCTCCTCCAGCGGGTGGGTCCCGCCGATGTCGGCCAGGTTGTTCTGGTAGTTCAGTACTCCCGAGCCGGCGAGTTCAATGAAGGGCTTGCCGTAGGCGTTGCTGTTGGCTTCGATCCAGTCGAGCTTGTAGTCCATGGCGGTCAAC
Organism: Yinghuangia sp. ASG 101; assembly: GCF_021165735.1. Taxonomy (GTDB): domain Bacteria; phylum Actinomycetota; class Actinomycetes; order Streptomycetales; family Streptomycetaceae; genus Yinghuangia. Next base: position 7,009,514 of record NZ_CP088911.1, read on the forward strand.
TCCTGCTCCAGCTTCGCCAGAGACCCGTAGTCGCCCATGAAGATCAGGCCCTTGACGCCCTTGTTCTTGATGTTCTGCGCGTACGGCGTCCAGTTGGATACACCGGCCGCCGGGTAGAGCTCGGTGTACGACATCGGCGTGCCACGCGACTGGAAGAACTCCGTGCGCTGCGCCACCGAGACCTTGGTGACCGGGGAGTCACCCGCGATGATGCCCACCGCGCCGGCCGAGGTTGGGTAGGCCTCGCTGACGAGCCACTCGTAGAAGCCCGCGTTCCTGAGGTACGACGGTCCTCCGGCTTGGACCGTGAGCTGGAGGTCGGACCCTTCGTTCTGGCGCTGGGTCGATTGGGAGGGCAACTCCGGCAGCAGGCACGACAGCCGGTCCTTGGTGCCCATCCCGTCCAGCGACGCGCTCCCGCCGACGAGCGCGAAGTCGTCGCGGCAGGCCTCGACAATCCGCTGGCGGACCTCCACCATTTTGGTGTCGCGGAGAGTCGCCTTGACCTTGCGCCCGTTGATGCCGCCGGCCTCGTTGCACCACGACGTGAACACCTTGGCCGCGTCTTCGTATTCGTGCTTCTTGGTGAAGCCGACGTCGGACAGGACGCCCACCTGGATCTCTTTGGCGGTGACGCCCTGTGCCGACGCGCTGGTCGGATTGCCGGAGCCACACACGTTGTTCAGGTCACCGAAGTCGGACGACACAGGAGTGCCCACCGACGGGGCGGCACCCGCTCCTTCACCAGGGTCGGTCGTGCCGCCGCGGTCGGCGCAGCCGGCCACAGCACACAATGCGGCCGCCAGCGTGAAGCTGGTGAGGGTTGTTCTGAGTCTCACGGGCTGTCTCCTGGGTGCAGTTGCGACGTCCATGACGACGTCGGCGTTGATCTCGTGGGCGGTGACGCCCCCTCGGACGGACCGGCGGCACTCAGCCGCCGCGGGCGGCGACGAGGGCGCCTCGGTTCACCTTGGTCGCGGCACTGCGCGGAATGGCGTCGACGAACTCGGTCGTCTTGGGGACCTTGTACGCGGCGAGTCGGCTCTTGGCGTACGCCACGACCTCCTGATGGGTGGGTGGCGCGGCCGGGTCGGCGGGTTCGATCAAGGCGTGGACGCGGCGCCCCCACTCGCGGTCTTTCAGACCGATGACGACGACGTCGGCGATCTTGGGGTGGTCGATCAGCGCCGCTTCGACTTCGGCCGGAAAAACGTTCGCCCCGCCGGTGACGATCATGTCGACGCGTCGGTCCAGAAGGTAGAGGTAGCCCTCCTCATCGAGGTACCCGACGTCCCCTGCGGTCTGGAACCCGCTTTGGGTGCGCTTGAGTTCGGGGGCCTTGCCGAGGTACTTGTAGCCGCCGTACGCGGAGGATCGCAGGTACACGTCGCCGACCTCCCGGGGCGGGAGTTCTGCTCCGTCGGGGCCAAGGATGCGGACCTCGGTCGTCGCCAGCGGGCGGCCGACGCTGCCCTGGTGCTTCATCCACTCGTCGCCGCGGATCGCGGTCAGGCCGAGGCCTTCGGTCATGCCGTACGCCATCAGGATGCGTTCCGCGCCGATGAGTTCGGCCCAGCGGTGTACGAGCGACGGCGGCATGGGGGCGGCGCCCTGGATGATCCAGTCGAGGCTGGACAGGTTGCGGCTGTCGACGCCGGGCAGGTCGGCGATGCGCTGGAGCATCGTCGGCGTCCCGGTGAAGTGGGTGACACGGTGGCGTTCGACGACGTCGACGACGCGCGACGCGTCGAACTTCTCCATGACCACGAGCCGGTCACCGGACAGCAGGCCGAACAGCGTGGCCAGCCCATTGGTGTGGTACATCGGCGCGAGGACGAGGATCGTCTGCGGACGGGACACCGGCCGCCAGCTTTCCATCATCGGCGTGCTGAACAACGGGTTGTGGAGCGCCGGAAGCAGACTGAGGATGACCTTCGGCGTTCCAGTGGATCCGCTGCTGCATATGCCATGCGCGTTCGGTGAGAGCACATCCGGCAACTCGGGGACGTCAGAGTCCGTCGTCGCGTCGATCCACGGCAGGTCGTCCCCGCCCAGGTGGACGCGGGCGTCGACGACCTCGCGCAGCCGGGCCAGTTCCCAGTCCGGCAGGTCCCAGCGGATCGGCACCGGCACCGCGCCGAGCTTCCACGCGGCGAACACACCCAGCACGAACTGCGGCGAGTTGCGCAGCGCCAGACCCAACCGGTCGCCCAGGCCCAACCCCCGCTCGGCCAGCGCACCGGCGAGCTGGTCCGACCGGCGGTCCAACTCCCGCCAACTGTAGGCACTTTCGCCGCCGTCCAGGGCGACGTGCCGGAACACCACCTCGCCTGTGCAAGACGCTGCGAGTAGGCGGATCTGTTGCGCGTTGCTAATCGTCTCTCCCACCGCGTTCCTCCTCACCGAATTCCTGACGGATCTTCGACAGCGGCCTCCGAACGGAGGCATACGGTTCTGTTCGATTGGCATGCATGTGCGAAATGTGAACGTGCCTGTGGTGGCAGACTGCACAGGTCGCCAAGGCACGTGCGAGCGTCCTTCCGCGGCCTCGAAGTCACTGCGGCAACGAGCCCGGGGTCAGTGATCCTGGCAGCAGTGCCGGTCGTATCCGAGTGACGGCAATCGGAGTCACGACATCTCCACCGGTGCGTCGATCTCGGCCAGCCGGCACGCCCGTTCCAGCCAGGGGTTCGGGCGGCCGGCCTTGGGCAGGTTCATCGAGCGCCGCGAGTGCAGGCCCAGCAGCCCGGCCTTGAGGCCGGCGAACGTCTCGTGCCAGTTCAGGTTTTCGACCTGACGTCCGGTCAGTTCCTGCCAGAGGTCGAGGGTTTCCTGCCGTGTGCCGAGGCCGTCCAGTCGTGCCACGTTCTGGGAGGTGCTGTGCATCTCGTCGAACAGCAGCCACCAGCCGAGGTCGGCCATGGGTCCGCCCAGCGACGCCTGTTCCCAGTCCATGACCCCGACGACGCGGAAGTCGTCGCCGAACATGATGTTCCCGATCCGCGCGTCGCCCCACGCGAGGCCGGGCCTGTCGGTGGGCGGGCGATTCGCCTTCAGCCAGGCGAACAGCGCCTGTACCGACTCGGGAACGTCGTCCCCGAGCGCCCAGGCCGCGAACTCGCCCCAGTACGCGAGCTGTTGCTCGTCGCCCGCGGCCCCCTGCTCCGGCCGGTGGACGAACGCGAACTCCTCGATCGGCACCGAGTGGATCGCGGCGAGCTGCCCCATGGCGCTCTCCCACGCGGTACGCCGCTGCGCGGGCGTCGCCTCGACCAGCCAGCCCGTGGAGTTGTACACCGGCATGCTCACCGGCACCCGGCCGCGCATACGGCGCATCACGTAGAACGGCTGGCCGAGAAGGGCGGTGTCCTCCTCGTACCACAAGGCCTCGGGGACCCGCACCGTGCCGAGTCGGCGCAGCGTGGTGAGCATGTTGTACTGCATGCGGAACCTCGGGTCCAGGAACATCTGGTGCTCGGGGCGCGGGGCGATGCGCAGGACCAGTTCGTCGACGCCGCCGCCGTGCCGGGCGTCGAACAGGATCGTCTCGTTGGAGACTCCCGCGCCCAACGGGTAAGCCATGTTCGCGAGTTCGACGTCCACGACGCCGAGGCGCTCGCCCAGCCACGGACGCAGTGCCACAGCGGCGGCATCCAAATCGCGGCCCTTGGCGAAAACCAGGGCTTCACTCATGCGTGGCCCACCTCCTCTGTGCCGGAAAATCGGGAATTGCCGGAAATCGTGCTTTCTCTTGGGAAAGCCGCCTGGGCGCCACCGAATGCTGCAAGGCAGAACGCCCACACCTGATCGGCGATCTCGTCGACGCTGTCGTACACCGTCGCGAACGCGTAGTGGTGGTACGTCGCCGTGACCAGCCTGATAGCGACCCACGCGTCGCGCGTCGGGTTCTGCGGTGTCAGCAGGCCCTGCGCCGCGGCCTCCACAAGCTCGCGTTCGATCAGTGCGCCGAACGGCTGCGTGGCCCGAGCCACGTCATCGGGGAACAACTGGTACAGCCGCCAGTGTTCGGCCGTGATGCATTGCGGGCCGGTCAGATCCATACCCAAACGAAGCGAGTTGAGTGTGCCGGTGATGTAGAGGCGCAGGCGAGCCACGGGATCGTTTAAGAGGAGTGCTTCGGCCTCCGCACGTACCGCGTGCTCGGCAATCACCTCCTTCATCACGGCGAGGACGACTTGGTCCTTGCCGTCGAAGTGTCGGTAGATGGTTTGGAGCGCGACCCCGGACTCCTTCGTCAACTCTGCTGTCGTGAAGGGGAGCCCCTTCTCGATGATCAGCCGACGCGCCGCACGGGTGATCGCCCGAGACTGCTGCGCGCTGCGTGCTTGCGACCGCGGTATGGCTGGGGAGCGGTGCGTGGCCCGCTCCGCCGACGACGCCCGGTGCTTCCGGCCCGCGGGTGTTTGCGTGGGTTCGGTCGGCTGTTCTTTGGGCGTGGTCATGCGCTGTCGCCCCCGTGCGATGGGGTGAGCACCACGATGGGGATGAGCCGGTCCGTACGCGTCTGGTACGTGTTGTAGTTGGGCCAGTAGCCCGTCACGACCTTCCACAGGCGGTCGCGCTCGGCGCCCCCCGGGGTGTATGCGGTCACCGCGATGCGGTCGGCTTTGACTTGGACCTCCGCCGTGGGGTCGGCCTGGAGGTTCAGGTACCACGCGGGATGCGCCGGGGCGCCGCCCTTCGACGCGACGGCGAGGTAGTTGTCGCCGTCGCGGCCGAAGATGAGCGCGTTCGTACGGGCCTCACCGCTCTTGCGGCCGGTCGTGGTCAGGAGCAGCGCGGTGGCGCCGTTCCACTCGTAGCCGACCTCGCCGTTCGTCTCCCGGTACCGGGCCACGTGTTCGGCGCCGAGCAGTGCCAGGTCGGGCTTCTGGTAGCCGGGCTCACTCATCGTTCATGCCTCCCAAATCGACGTTCTCAAATCGACGTTCACCCGTGCGCCTGTCAGCCGAAGACCACGGGGATCTCGGTCGCGCCCCGTTCGTACAGGCCGATGAAGCGCGGCTGCGCGGCGTCCGGGTCGAGGCGCAGGTTCGGGAGGCGGTCGAGCAGCCTGCCGATGCCGATGCGCATCTCGGCCCGGGCGACGTGCATGCCGAGGCACACGTGGGCGCCCCCGCCGAACGCGAACGACGGACGCACGCGCCGGGTGATGTCGAACTCATCAGGGGCGTCCCAACGGGCCGGATCGCGGTTGGCCGCCCCCAGGCACATATGCAAAATGGAGCCTCGGGGGAGATGGACGCCGTGGAAGTCGGTGTCCTCCATGACGAAGCGCGAGAACATCGGGTCGGTCGGCGTCCACCGAAGAGCTTCCTCGATCGCCGGCTTGAGCAGCGCGCGGTCCTCGCGGACCGCGTTCAGCACCTCGGGGCGCTGGAGAAGCGCGGTGAGGGTGATGCCCATCTGCTTCCACGTCGTGCCGGACCCGGCGGTCAGCAGAAGCAGCGCGAACGAGTAGATCTCGTTGTCGGAGAGGCGGTGGGCGACGCCGTCCTCGTCCTTCATCTCGGCCTCGACCAGGACGCTGATCAGGTCGTCCTCGGGCTGCTCGCGGCGGGCCGCCACGATCGGCCGGATGACGTCCACGATCGCGTCCGGGTTGCGGAGCGCGGCCCGGATGTCGAGGGCCTTTTCCACCGGCACGCCGAAGCTGCCGGTGATGGTGAGCACCGGGATGGCGGCGCAGAAGTCCACGTTGAGCTCGGCGCGCCCGTCGTCGACGAAGCTGTCGATCAGCAGGTCGACGGTCTCCTCGATCCAGTTGCGGATCCACCACTCGGCCTTGTTCGGCACGAACGACGGCTGCACCAGCGCCCGGTAGCGGCGGTGTTGTTGACCGCCCATCGACAACATGGTGTTGCCCAGCGAAATTGCATCGCCGATCGGGTCGACGGGAGTCGGTGACGCGGCGAACACCTCCGCGTTGCGAAACGCGGCGTCGCAGGCCGCGTACGAGAACGCGGAGAAGTGCGGGCGGTCCGGGAACGGCAGGCCCTGGAAGTTGGCCGGCCCGTCGTAACCGGTCAGCTCGTGCACCGTGCCCGGGTGCACCGCCGCCTCCTCGCGCAGCCGGGCCCAGGCCGGGTACGGGTCGTCCTCGTAGCCGCCGCCGACGGACGCCAGGTAGGAGCCGCGCAGGTCGAACAGCTCGCGCACGCGGGCGCGGTCCAACGACGCGTGAGACTCGGTCGCGGTCATGCGGTCACCTCGCCACGTATCCGCCGTCGAGCGGCACGATCGTGCCGGTGATGTTGGCGGCCCGGTCGGACACCAGGAACACCGCGGCCTCCGCGCAGTCCTCCGCCGTGATCGCGTTGCCGAGCGGATGCGACGCCGCGACCCGCTGCGTGGTCGCCTCCACCGCGGCGGGGTCGTCGGGCAGCCCGCCCGCGGCCATGAATCGCGTCGCGGGCATGCCGGCCGGGCCGATGGCGTTGGCGCGGATGCCGAAGGGTGCGCCCTCGATGGCGACGGCGCGGGTGAGCTGGTGGACCGCGCCCTTGGTGGCGCCGTACACCGATCCGCCCCACGCGACCAGGCCCGCGACGGACCCGGTGTTGAGGATGACCCCGCCGCCGCCCTGCTTCTTGAACTGCAGGACGGCGTGCTTGCTGCCGAAGAAGATCCCGCCGAAGTTGACGCCGACCAGGCGGTGGAAGTCCTCGGCGGTGTGGTCCTCCAGCTTCGCGCCCAGGCGCGGCGTGGGGATCCCGGCGTTGTTGAAGAGGATGTCGAGCCGGCCGAAGCGCTCGACGGCCGCCGCGATCATGGCGATGACGTCGTCCTCCTTGGAGACGTCGGCCGCGACGGCGGTGGCGACGCCGCCCGCCTTCTCGACCCGGCGGGCGGTCTCCTCGGCGAGGTCGAGGCGGATGTCGGCACAGACGACCTTGGCACCCTCCTCGGCGAAGCGCAGCGCCGAGGCGGCGCCGACACCGGAGCCGGCGCCGGTGACGATCGCGGACTTCCCGTCCAGCAGCATGCTGGTCACCCCTTCTTTCCGTCGGTTGTGGGTCCGTTGTGAATCAGCCGCAACGCTGCGGACATGTCAGGTCCTCGCGAGGACGGGGGGTTCGGCCGGGGTGAAGCGGTACAGCTTCTCGGCGTTGCCGCGCAGGATCTTGTACTGGGTTTCCTCGGGGAGGTGCTTGATGCGGTTCTTCACGACGGTGATGCAGTCGGGCCACGTCGAGTCGGAGTGCGGGTAGTCCGTCTCGCACATGATGTTGTCCTCGCCGATGGTGTCGATGCTGGCGATGCCGTGCTCGTCGTCGATGAAGCAGCCGAAGATGTGGTCGCGGAACGTCGCCCGGATGTCCAGGGTGTCGAGGTCCACGGAGTGGCTGCCGGCGTGGTCCATGAAGCGCACGCCCTTCTTGACCCAGTGGCGCTGCTTGTCGAGGACCTGCTCGGCGCGCTCCAGGAAGTACGGCATCCAGCCGATCTCACCCTCGGACAGCGCGATCTTCAGCTTCGGGAAGCGCTGGAACATGCCGCTGAACAGCCACGACAGCATCGCTCCCGAGGTGCGGGTGGCACCCCACGCCAGGTTCGCCAGGAACGGTGCGTCCGGTGCGATCTGCGGCACCTGGGAGGACGAGCCGACGTGCATCGACGCGACCATCTCCAGCTCGTTCGCCGCCGCGAACACCGGGTCCCAGTAACCGCCTTGGTCGTGGATGGTGGGCAGGCCGAGCGGCGCGGGGTTCTCCGAGAACGCGAATGTGGTGGCGCCCTTGTTCGCGCAGCGCTCCATCTCCTTCGCGGCCAGCTTCGGGTCCCACAGCGGGATGAGGATCAGCGGGATGTAGCGGCCGGGCGCGGCGCCGCACCAGTCCTCGATGATCCAGTCGTTGTACGTCTGGAGGCACGTGAAGCCGAACTCCAGGTCCTTCGCCTCGGAGAAGAGCTGCCCGCAGAAGCGCGTGATCGTCGGGAAGCACAGCGACGCCAGGATGCCCGCGCGGTTCATGTCCTCCACGCGCGCGACCGGGTCGTAGCAGCCGGGCCGCATCTCGCTGTAGGGGAGCGGCTCGGGGCTGAACTCCTCCTTCGACTTGCCGACGACGGCGCTCAGGCCCGAGCTGGGGAACTTCTTGCCGTCGTACACCCAGAAGTCGAGGCCCGTGTCGTCGAACTCCATGTGCGGAGCGCGGTCGCGGTCGGCCTTCGGGAGGCGGTCGATCCACAGGGTGGGCGGTTCGAGGATGTGGTCGTCGACCGAGATCAGCCAGTCGAGGTTGAGGTTCGCAGACATTCCAGCTCCTTCGCTTCGAGACGAGCTCATCGGAGTTCGCCGATCACCAAGTGCTTCACTTCCTGGAACGCGCGGATGCCGTCGGGTCCGCGCTCGCGGCCGAGGCCGCTCTGCTTGTAGCCGCCGCCGGGGGCGTAGGCACTGAAGACGGCGGCGTTGACGTTGACCGCGCCGGTCCGCAGACGCCGGGCGATGGCCGTGGCCGCCGCGGTGTCGGCGCCGTACACCTGCCCGGACAAGCCGTACGGGCTGTCGTTGGCGATGCGCACGGCGTCGTCGACGTCCCGGTAGCCGATGATCGAGATCACCGGGCCGAAGATCTCCTCCTGGGCCGCCGGGTTGTCGTTGCCGGGCAGGTCCAGGACGGTCGGCTCGAAGTAATAGCCGCGCTCCAGGCCCTTCGGGCGGTTGCCGCCGAAGGCGACCTTGCCGCCGTGCTCGACCGCGAGGGCGACGAACTTCTCGCAGCGGTCGCGGGCACCGGCGTTGATGACCGGGCCCATCGTCGTGCCCGGCGCGGTCGGGTGGCCGACGGTGATCCGCGCGTACGCCGCGCTCACCGCCTCCACCACCTCGGCCTTGCGCTCCTGCGGCACCAGCATCCGCGTCGCGGCGACACACGCCTGCCCCGCCGTCATGGCGGCCACCGCCATCGCCCCGGCCGCAGCCCTGCCCACCGCGTCGTCGAGGTAGATCTGCGCCGACTTGCCGCCCAGCTCCAGCGCGACGCGCTTCACCGTCGGCGCGCCCTGCGCCATGATCTGCCGCCCGACCGCGGTCGACCCGGTGAACGAGACCATGTCGACGGCCGGGTGGCTGGTCAGCAGCTCGGCGCCGGCCGACCCGCCTTCCACCACGACGCTCAGCACACCCGGCGGCAGCCCTGCCGCGTCGGCCGCCGCGCCGAAGATCAGCGACGAGATCGGGGTGAGCGGACTCGGGCGCAGCACCACGGAGTTGCCCGCGATCAGCGCCGGGACGATCTTCTGCAGCGCCATCACGATCGCGCCGTTGTAGGGCGTGATCGCGGCGACCACCCCGACCGGCTCGTGCCGCCGGAGGCTCAACGCGACCCGGCCGTGCACGAGTTCGTCGACGGGGACCGGATTCGACTCCTCGTGCGACATCCGCAGATACAGGTCGATCGCGCCGCGCGCCACCGCCATGCCGCCGCCGAGCTGCGACCGCTCGGCGAACATCGGCGGCTGCCCGGCCTCGGCGACCATCGTGGCGACCATCGCCTCGCGCGAAGCCTCGACGTGGTCGAGGAAGTCGCCCAGGATCCGGGCGCGTTCACGCACCGGCAGGTCCGCCCACACACCGCGGTCGAAGCTGTCGCGTGCCTCGGTGACCGCGCGCTCGATCTCCGCGAGCGGCGTCACGGACACGTCCGTCACGTGCGACTCGTCGGCCGGGTTCTCGACGGCGAGCACCTCGTCGCCCTCGACCCACATGCCGGCGACGTACGAGCGCCGCTCCGGGATGATCTCTCCCACGGGCCCCTCCCCTTTCTGCCGCGAAGCGGCGCTGCACTCGTGGGCTGCTCGGACGCCCGGCTCGCCGGAAACGTGGCGAGGCGGCGCGTACGAACGGATTCCCTCGCGGAACCCGGCACTCGGGTTGGTGGCACCTCGCGGTGGACACGTCCGAGGCAGGCGGCACGTGAACGCTGGACCACGGAACGGCCCCGCTGCCACGGGACCGTTGCCGCCATCCGTCGTTGCGGCGATCCGGCTCCCAAGAGGAACCGAGTCCGAGCAGCGCCGCGGTTTCGTCGCGCTCGCCGTGTTCGGCATCACGCGTCGCCAGCTCTCGTGGGGACCGCCTTCGGCCGGCTCGATCCGGAAGACATTCGCACGCTGATGCGCGAGGAGGGCGGGCGTGAAGGGCACGAACACGTTTTGCGCGAGTGCGATTGCACGCACACTGTCGAACGCATCCTTGCCCACCGAGAGCCTCCCGCGCGCGCCGCCGCTCATTCACCTGGCCGTGCTCTGGTGGAAACATTAGAATGGGACTATTGCGTTTGGGAAGTGCCGTTCTACTTTTGTTGAGGATATTCCTCGGCCGCGCGTCTGCGCTGCGTGACGAACGAAGGAGAAACGGACACACCCATGACACGGCCGGCGGGTGCGGGCGCGCGGTGGCAGCGCGGCGTGCCGGATGTTGGGCCGGATGCCCACCTGAGTCCGCATGCTCCGCGGCCGCGGCCTATCGGCGCTGCCACCATGTTTATCCTGGTGAGAGCGTTGAGCCGGGTCGTGGGTGCGGCAATCGTGCTGGGTGCAGGCCGGTGCGGCGCATGGGGAGAACGGATGGCCGCCGAGGCGAATAGGCGGCCAGGCAACGCGAAGTCCGGGCGGCGCCGGGCGCCGAACACGCGGGTGCACAGCCCGATCGGTCGGAATGGCGCATTCTCGGGCGGCGCCAACCTTCTCGGCGCCGAAAAATACGGCAGGGCGCGACTCAGAGCCCCCATCGGTCCGATGGGGGCTCCAAGTCGCGGAAATGCCGAATGCCGAAATGCCGCGACGTCACGGCTGTAAAAGCACCCGGTGAGGACTCTCGGATTTTCGCGGTTCCGCGTGTGTCAACGGACGTCGTTCATACTTTTTCCGACGTCTGCGAGCGTGAGAGGTTTGCCGTAGTTTCCGATGGTCGGCGTGGCGGTCGCGTCACAGCGGTAGGCGCCGGTGTCGGGCTTGAAGTCTGCGGGTTTCCACCCGTCGGGCGTCGCCTGGACGACGTTGTAGCACTTGACGGGGAGATGCTGGGACAGGTCGACGGGGGCTTGGAGGCCGCCGGCCGCCCAGCTCGTTTCCTTGGCTGCCGTTTCGTACACGCACTTGCGGGTGAGGTTGTCCCCGCAGGCGACCGCGGACTTGGCGAAGACCAGCCAGGCGGAGAAGGCCTTGAGGGCCGGGAACGTCACGGTGGCGCCGGGGGCGTACTTCGTGTACAAGTCGAGCACCTGCTGGACGGCAGGGGAGGAGGGAGCCAATTCCAGCGGGGTGAACCCGCCGAGGTCCGCGACGTTGTTCTGGTACGCGAGGGTGTTCTTGCCCGCGAGTTCCACGAATGCCGGCCCGTAGGCGTTGGAGTTGGCGTCGATCCAGTCGAGCTTGTACTGGTTGCTGGTCAGTGCCTGTTCCAGCTTGGCGAGGTTGCGGTAGTCGCCGAGGAAGATCAGGCCCTTGACGCCCTTGTTCTTGATGGACTGGGCGTACGGGGTCCAGTCGGAGACGCCGGCAGCCGGGTACAAGTCGCTGTAGGACACGTTCGCGCCGACCGCCCGCAGGGTTTCCGAGGCCCGCTCGGTCATGACCTTGGTGACCGGGGCGTCGCCCGCGATGATGCCGACAGCCCCCGCGGAGCCGGGGTAGGCCTCCTTGGTCAGCCACGTGTAGAAGCCCTCATAGGGCCAGTGCGTGGGGCTGTGCGCCTGTACGGAGATCTGCAGATCGGAGCCCTGGTTCTCGAGTTGCGAGGTCTGCGCGGGGAAATCGGGCAGCAGGCACTCCAGCCGTTCGCGCGTGCCGAGCGCGTCCAAACCCGCGCCGCCGCCGACGAGGGCGAAGTCCTGGCTGCACGCTTCGGTGACGCGCTGCCGGACCTCCATCATCTTGGTGTCGCGGACCGTGGCCTTGAGCTTGCGGCCGTTGATGCCGCCGGCGTCGTTGCACCAGGAGGTGAAGACCTTCGCGGCGTCACCGAATTCGGGGTTCTTGTTGAAGCCGATATCGGAGATGACGCCGAGCTGGATCTCCTTGTCGGTGACGCCCTGAGCGGACGTTCCCGAAGCGTTGCCGGGGCGACAGACCTGCTTCAGGTCGCCGAAGTCGGCCGATACGGCCGTGGGGGCCGCCTTCGCGGGGAGGTTGTCATCTCCCTCTGTACCGCCGTCACCACTGCGGCCGCAGGCGGCGACCAGCAGGGCCGAGGCCACGGCGAGGGCGGCGAAGGATCTTCTGGTTCCACGTGGTCTGCACGTCGTCATGGGCTCTTCCTGATGGACCTACAAGTATGTGGTGCAGGAACGCCCGCTCCCGACCGGGACAAGGCCGTGTTCGGGGAACGGTGGGCGGCGAGGCCGGCGGCGACTATCGCCTGCGGCTGCCCAAGGCTGCAGCTTCTCCAATGCGGCCGGACCGGTTGTTCCGGCTGGTCTTGCCCGCAAGCCCGACGCCGAACTGCCGGATCACCACCGCTCGGGCGGCTCGGTGTCGAGCAGCAGAGGCCGCTCGTAGGAGAGGTCGCGCGTGTCTCGAGTGCCTTTCACAAACCCCTGTTTCGTGAAGAACGGGCTTTGCAGGAGGGAAGCGTCCGCGGTGAGAGCCAATTCGACGGTAGATCGTCGCACCGCGATCCTCCAGACGCCGTCGCGTCGTTCGAGGCGGTCGAGGTAGCGGCCGCTCATCAGTTGGGCGGTCTTGCCGTCAGGGCCGAGCAGCCCCACCAGCACGTAGCTCTCCGCGTGGGCGGTGTCGCCGTCGATCTCGCAGCTGTGCGTGGTGATGTTGTGGGTGTGCAGCCGAGCCGCGGCCGAGTGGATCTCGTTGGCCCACGACGCGTACTCCGGACCGGGGTTGACGGCGAAGCCATGCTCGTCGATCCCGTCTTCGTGGTACGTGGCCGTGAGCAGATCGATGTCATGGCGGTCGTGCCCGCGGGCATGCTGCGCCACGCAGTCGAGGATGGCCGTGCGGTCCATCAGGTATTGGACATCCTTCTGGAGGCGGGCGAACCTCTCTTCGGCATTCGTGCTGTCGCCGCTCAAGGGGGAATCTCCGATCGTCGGGCGGACACGCCTGCCGGCCGACATGACGGCCGGCAGGCGACGGCTCCACGGCCACCGAGAAGCCGTAACTCCAGGCGTGGCAACGTCGAATGTGGCTGCGGTCGTGCCGTGCCGCGAGGAGTTGAGAAAAGCTGGCAGGGAAAGCACCGGGGTCACCGGCCAGTGGTGCCGGGTCGAGCTGCACCGGACTGTACATTCGTATAAGGCTCCTGTACAGATGTGAACCCGCCGAGCCGAGCCGTCCCTCCTCCGCGGGCGATGCGGTGGGGGTGCCGTACGCGAGACGCTCCCGTGTGACCTTCTTCCGGCTGTGCGCCGACTCCACGGGTGGGGATGTTGGGCTTCATGGAGTTCCGGCAGGAGTCTCCGTGCCTCGGGTTTCAGGATGTGCACGAAAATCACACGGAACCCTTTACGAACGTACAGTGAGTCCTATACGACTGTACAAGTGAACTCCGAGGAGGGGCCCGTGAGCCGCACCGAGCTGTACTACGACCCGTACGACATGGAGATCGACGCCGATCCGTACCCGACCTACAAGCGGCTGCGTGACGAGGCGCCGCTGTACTACAACGAGCGCCTGGACTTCTGGGGGCTGAGCCGGTTCGCGGATGTGGTGGCCGCGGCGAAGGACACCGTCCGGTTCAGTTCGGCGAAGGGCGACATCCTGGAGGTCGTCAAGGCCGCACCGCAGATGCCGCCGGGGTCGTTCATCAACGAGGACCCGCCGTTGCACACCATCCACCGTGCTTTGGTGCAGAAGGCGTTCTCGCCGAAGAAGATGCGCGAGATCGAGGCGAAGATCCGTGCGTTCTGCATTGCGTGCCTGGACCCGATCGCGGACTCGGACCGGTTCGACTTCGTCCTCGACATCGGCAACGAGCTGCCGATGCGGGCGATCGGCATGCTGATGGGCATCCCCGATTCCGAGCAGCCGACCGTACGCGACCACGCCCAGCGCAGCCTGCGCAACAAGCCGGGCCAGCCGCTCCCGGTCAGCCAGGGCCTGTACTTCGACGGCAAGATGTACGCCGAATACGTTGACTGGCGGGTCAAGAATCCGTCGGACGATCTGATCACCGAGCTGCTGAACACGGAGTTCGAGGACGAGAACGGCACGGTCCGCAAGCTGACCAAGGACGAGGTCCTGATCTTCGTCGCGGTCATCGCCGGCGCGGGAGTGGAGACCACCGGCCGTCTGTTCGGGTGGATGGGCAAGGTGTTGTCCGAACATCCCGAGCAGCGACGGGAGTTGGTGAAGGACCGCTCGCTGATCCCCAACGCGATCGAGGAACTGCTGCGCTACGAGCCGCCCGGCCCGCACATTGCCCGCTACGTCACCGAGGACGTCGAGATCCACGGCCAGACCGTGCCGGCCGGCAGCGCGATGCTGATGATGCTGTCGTCCGCCAACCGCGACGAACGGCAGTACGAGAACGCGGACCGGTTCGACATCCACCGCAAGATGGGCCAGCACGCCACCTTCGGCCACGGCGTCCACTTCTGTGTCGGTGCCGCCCTCGCCCGCCTCGAAGGCCGCGTCGCCCTGGACGAGGTCCTCAACCGGTGGCCCGACTGGGAAGCCGACATGCCGAATGCCCGCCGCTCACCCACCACCACGGTCCGCGGGTGGGACACCATGCCGGTCGTCATCGGCTGAGGCCGGGGTGTGCCCGGCGGCGGCAGACCGGAACCGCCGGGATGGGACGACGCCGCTCAGTCGCCTGACGGCCGAACAGCATGACCAAAAGTGACCTGTCGACGGATCCATCGCTGTCCCCCGGGGCGCAGAGAGGTAGCCAAGGTGTTCAGGCCCATGGAAGGAGTGCGCGTCCTGGAGGTCGCGCAGTTCACCTTCGTCCCGGCGGCGGGTGCCGTCCTCGCCGACTGGGGCGCCGAAGTCGTCAAGGTCGAGCACGCGGAGACCGGCGACGCGCAGCGCGGGATCGTCAAGGCGTTCAGCCACGACGTCGCGTCCGAAGGTACGTCCTTCGCGCCGCTCATGGACGGCCCGAACCGCGGCAAGCGAAGCCTCGGGCTGGCACTCGACAAGCCGGGGGCACGGCCCGTGCTGGAGGAACTGGTCCGCCGCAGTGACGTGTTCCTGACCAACTTCCTGCCCGGAGCCCGCGCGAAGCTGGGCATCGACGTCGAGGACATCAGGGCGATCAACCCGGACATCGTCTACGCCCTCGGGGCCGGTTTCGGGCATACCGGCCCCGAGGCGGACAAGGGCGGATACGACGCGACCGCCTTCTGGGCGCGCAGCGGCAGCGCGGACTACGTCACCCCCTCGGACGCCGCGACGCTGACCCATCAGCCGGCGGGTGCCTACGGCGACTCGATCGGCGGGCTGACGATCGCCGGTGGCATCGCGGCGGCGTTGTTCGCGCGGTCGAGGACCGGCCACGCGTCAGTCGTGGACGTGTCCCTGCTCGGGGTCGGCGCGTGGGCGATGCAGCTCAGTGTCAACCTCGCGCTCATGGCCGGTGCGCCGCTGCCGAAACCGGACGGCGGGGTGCGCGGTGCTTCGCACAATCCGCTCGTGGCCACGTACCGGACCCGGGACGAGCGGTGGCTGATGTTGAGCATGCTGCAACCGGGCCGGTATTGGCCGGAGTTCTGCCAGGCGATCGGGCGAGCGGACCTGGTCGCGGATGAACGCTTCGACACCGTCGAGAAGTTGATGGCCAACGCGGAGCAGGCCGGGGACATCATCGCCGAGGTCGTCGCAACCCGCACCAAAGACGAATGGGTTCAGGCGCTGTCCGACATCGAGGGCCAGTGGTCGGTCGTGCAGAACACCTGGGAAGTCGGCCACGACGCGTCTCTCACGGCGATCGGCCAGATCGCCGAGGTCGTCGACGCCGAGGGGAGTGCGCGCAAACTCGTCGCCAACCCGGTGCAGTTCGACCGCACACCGCCCACACTGACCCGCGGCCCGCTCTTCGCCGAGCATACCGAGGACATCCTCCACGAACTGGGTCTGAGCGACGAACAGATCCTGGAGCTCAAGATCGAGGGTGCGGTCACATGAGCGCCGGCCACCCGGCGGCACCGGACGACGGTGCGGCCCTCCGAGTCGGCTTCATCGGATTGGGCAGTCAGGGCGGGCCGATGGCTCGCCGTATCGCCGAGGCGGGCTTCCGGACCCGTTTGTGGGCCCGGCGGCCGGAAACACTCGCGCCCTTCGCGGACCTCGGCGTCGAAGCCGCCGGGTCGCCGGCGGAACTCGGCTCCGCGAGTGATGTGGTGTGCGTGTGCGTCGTCGACGATGCCGGCGTCGACGAGGTCGTGGACGGCCCGCACGGAATCCTGCGCGGCATGCAGCCCGGCGGTGTGGTGGTCGTTCACAGCACCGTCCATCCGGACACCTGCCGCAGGCTCGGCGAACGCGCCGCACAACGCGGTGTGGCGCTGCTCGACGCCCCGGTCAGCGGTGGCGGACAGGCCGCCGCGGCCGGCTCCCTGATGGTGATGGCGGCAGGGGACGAGCGCACGCTCGCCCGCTGCCGACCGGTGCTCGACACCTGCGCCGCACATGTCCTCCACCTCGGCCCGATCGGTGCGGGCCAGATCGCGAAGATCCTCAACAACACCCTCTTGGCCGCGAACCTCGCCGTCGCCCACAGCGCCTACGACGCGGCTCGGGCACTCGGCCTGGATCCCGGCAACCTGGCCCTGGTGCTCGCGGGGAGCAGCGGAGCCAGCCTTGCCGCCACGGCCGTCCTGCCCGGCTCGATGTTCGACCTCGGCGTACTGGGCAAGCACGCCGGAGCCCTTCTGCACAAGGACGTCGGGCTGTTCGCCGAGCTCATGCGGGCAACCGACGCACGTCCCGGGACGGTCATGGAAATCGCCGACCGCGCGCTCGCCGGGCTCGGACACCCGCGCTAGGGGCACGTCACCCGAGGACGGGACGTACGACCCGGACCCGGCCGACCGGTCCTCCTCCACCCCGCACAGCACACCGTCCTGGCCGACCGGCGGGGTGCCGGGCTGACGTGCGCCCTCGCCTGATCCACATCGAACACAACTTTCGACGAAGCAGGAGCCGACGATGTCTCTTGGCGAGCACATGTTGATCGACGGTGAGCTGGTGACCGCTGCGCGAGGGCGCCGCTTCGACAATGTCAATCCCGCCACGGAGGAGGTCATCGGCTCGGTTCCGGACGCCGACGCCGCCGACGTGGAGCGGGCGATCGGTGCCGCCCGGCGGGCCTTCGACACAACGCGGTGGTCGACGGACACCGAGTTCCGGCGCCGCTGCCTTGTCCAACTGCGTGATGGGCTCCGCGCCGAGGCCGAGAATCTGAGGGCCATGGTGGTGGCCGAGACCGGAAGCCCGGTGCTGCTCACGCACGCGATCCAACTCGACGACCCGATCGGTTTCATCGACCACTGGATCGACCTGCTCGCCGACTTCGAGTTCGAGCGAGAGCTGCCAGTCAAGGACATCATGGGCGTCCCGACGAAGCGCGTGGTCCGCCGCGAGGCGGCGGGTGTGGTCGCCGCCATCACCCCGTGGAACTATCCGTTCTACCTGAATATCTGCAAGGTCACTTCGGCTCTCGCGGCAGGCTGCACGGTCGTTCTCAAGCCCGCCCCCGAAACCCCTTGGAACGCACTGGCGTTGGGGCGGGTCGCGCAGGAACACACGGATATCCCGCCCGGGGTGCTGAATATCGTCACGACGAGCGACAACTCCGTCGCGCAGATCCTGGCGGAGCACCCCGACATCGATGCGGTGAGCCTCACCGGCTCCACCGAGACCGGCCGCAAGGTCATGGCCGCCGCCGCCAAGACGGTCAAGCGGGTCACTCTCGAACTCGGCGGCAAGTCAGCCGCCGTCCTGCTGGACGGCGCCGACATCGCGGGGGTCGTCCCGGTTCTCGCCGGCGGCTTGTGCGCGCACGCGGGCCAGGGCTGTGCGGCGCTGGCCCGGTTGCTGGTGCCGCGGAACCGTCTGGAGGAGGCCGTGGCCGTCGCCGCGGCGACGATGGAGCACATCCCCTGGGGCGACCCCACCGACCCCGGCAACATCATGGGCCCGGTCGTCAGCGCCCGCCAACGCGACCGCGTCCAGCACTACTACGAGCTCGCCCGGCGCGACGGGACGATCGCGGTCGGCGGTCGGCCGGTCACCGGGTTCGAACGCGGTTACTACGTCGAACCGACCGTCATCACCGGTGTCGACCCGAAGGCCCCGGTCGCGCAGGAGGAGATCTTCGGCCCGGCGCTCGTCGTGCTGCCCTTCGACGACGAGGACGACGCCGTCCGCATCGCGAACGGCACCCCCTACGGGCTGTCCGCGGCGGTCTTCAGCGCCGACGAGGACCGCTCCATGGCCGTCGCCCGCCGGTTCCGGGCGGGAACCGTGGGAGTCAACGGCGGCAACTGGTTCGACACCGGGTCGCCGTTCGGCGGCTACGGGCAAAGCGGCCTCGGACGCGAGTGGGGGACCGAGGGACTCGAAGAGTTCCTGGAGGTCAAGACCGTTGCCACCCCGGCCGGAAACGGCCTGCATCGACCCGGACCGGCCTGACCGGCCATCCGCCCTTCATCCACAGAGAATCCATCCACAAGCAGGGAGCACGATCATGGGACGCGTTGACGGCAAGGTCGCCTTCATCACCGGAGCCGGACGCGGCCAGGGCCGCAGCCACGCACTCCGCCTCGCGGAGGAGGGCGCCGACATCATCGCGGTGGACCGCTGCCGCGACTTCGAGACGGTGAACTACCCGATGTCCACGCCCGACGACCTGAAGGAGACCGCGCGCCTTGTGGAGGCACACGGCCGACGGGTCGTGGCCATCGAGGCCGACGTCCGCGAACGAGCCCAGATGGTCGACGCGGTCGAGCGCGGCATCGCCGAGCTCGGGAAGATCGACATCGTGGTGGCCCAGGCGGCCATCGCCGCCATGAGCGGCGAGCCGGCCATCCAGGCGTGGATGGACGGGCTGGACACCAACCTGCTCGGCACCATCAACGCCGTCCACGCGGCACTGCCCCACCTGGAGGCGGGCGCGTCGATCATCGCCACCGGCTCGGCCGCGGCGTTCATGCAGTTCGCGCCGGGCGAGACCACCGGCGCCGACCCCGGCGGGACTTCCTACATCGTCGCCAAGCGCATGCTCTCGCAGTTCATCCACGAACTCGCCGCGAACCTCGCCCCCCGCAGCATCCGCGCCAACGTGGTCCACCCGACCAACGTGAACACGCCCATGCTGCACAGCCCGCCGATGTACAAGATGTTCCGCCCCGACATCGAGAACCCGACCCGCGAGGACGCCGAGCAGGCCTTCCCCGTGCAACAGGCGATGCCTATCCCGTACATCGAGCCTGTGGACGTCAGCAATGCGGTGGTCTACCTGGCCTCGGACGAGTCCCGCTACGTCACCGGCACGCAGATGCGCGTCGACGCGGGCGCGTACCTCAAGTTCCAGAACTACCACCTCTGAGCCAGTCCACCGAACGGAGGTCCCCACCATGAAGGTTCGTGTCGACCCGGTCCTCTGCCAGGGCCACACCGGGTGTGCGATGACTGCCCCCGGGATCTTCACGCTGCGTGACGAGGACGGGCACGCCGAGGTCAAGGACGAGCACGTGCCCGCCGCGCACGAGGCGGCGGTCCGGGAAGCCGTGTTGTCCTGCCCCGAACAGGCAATCACCGCCGACTGATCGCACACGCAGGACATCGCCATGAGGACGAGGTATCCCCGATGAGTATCGACGACGCCCACCCCGCGACCGGGGAGGACCGCAAAAAGCACACGATCGACTTCGACCGGCACTCCACCGCGTACCGGACCGACTTCGAGGAGATCACCCAGGACCTGCACAGCAGGTGTCCCGTCGCCTGGACCGGCCAGCACGGCGGCTACTGGCTCGCGAGCGGCAACCAGGAGGTGTTCGACCTGGCCCGCCGCGCCGACCTGCTGTCCAACGACAACGACGTCAAGGGGGAGAGGAAGGGCTACTTCGGGATCACCATCCCGCACCGGCCGCGCGACGAGGTCAGCACCCGAGGCGGATTCCTGGAGATGGACCCGCCCGAGCAACGGCACTACCGCCAGGCCCTCAACCCGTACCTCTCCCCGGCGGCCGTCGCGCGCTGGCAGCCGGTCATGAACGAGATCACCCGGGCCTGCATCGACGAACGCATCGAGACCGGCACCATCGACTTCGTCGACGACTTGGCCAACATCGTCCCTGCGGTGATGACGATGGCGCTGCTCGGCCTGCCGCTGCGGGACTGGGAGGTCTTCTGCGAGCCGGCCCACGCCACCGTGTACACGAAACCGGATTCGCCCGAGATGGCCAAGGTCATCGACGGCATGATCCAGTCCTACGTGCTGATCACCGAACACATCGGCCGCATCAGGGCCGAGCCGCGCCCTGGGCTCATCGATGCCCTCGTCAACGCGGACATCAACGGCAGTCGGCCGACCGACCAGGACATCACGGAGTCGGTGATGCTGCTGATCGGCGGCGGATTCGACACCACCACCGCGCTGACCGCCCACTCCCTGGAGTGGCTGGCGGAGAATCCCGCGGAACGTGAACGTCTCAGCCGGGAACGCGATGTGCTCCTGGATAGTGCGACTGAGGAGTTTCTGCGCTACTTCACCCCCGCCGTCGGCGACGGACGCACCATCGCGGCCGACTGCGAGGTCGCCGGCACGCGGTTCAAGGAAGGCGAACGCCTGTGGCTCTCCTGGGCGATGGCCAACCGCGACGCCCGGGTCTTCGACGCCCCTGACACGGTCCTCCTGGACCGCAAGGGCAACCGGCACGCGAGTTTCGGCCTGGGCATCCACCGGTGCATAGGCTCCAACTTCGCCCGCAAGTCGTTCAAGACCATGCTCACCCACGTCCTCGACCGGATGCCCGACTACACCTGCGTCGCGGAAGGAACCGTCCATTACGACACCACCGGCCTCATCAACGGCATGAAACACCTTCCCGCCATCTTCACGCCCGGTCGGCGGCTCGGCGCGGGCATCGACGAAACCCTCGACGCGCTCCAGAAGGTCTGCGACGAACAGGGCCTCGCCGCCCCGGTGACCGCCAACCGGGCCACGGCGCGTCCCGATCGCTGAGGACGACGGCCTCGGTCCGGGCCACCTCCGTCCCGGTGGTGTGGCGTCGGCCGGGCCTCGCCTCCGGTCGTCTCGTCGCGGGCGGCTACCTTGGGCTCAGCGTGGCCGCGGGCTCCGGCATGCGGCGGCGCGGGCAAGTGACGTCAGGCACAACGTGTGCCCCCGGGGGAGACTTCGGTCGTGAAAGGCAGCACATGTCGACTACCCGCCGTGTCGGCGCCGGCAAATCCAAGACACGGGCCACGTTGTTGGACTGCACCGAGCGCCTGATGCTCGACGAGGGGTACGCGGCGGTCACGTACCGCAACGTGGCAGCCAAGGCGGGCGTCACCCCGGGACTCGTCCAGTACTACTTCCCGGCGCTCGACGACCTCTTCCTCGCCCTGATCCGGGACCGGACCGAGGTGAGCCTGAGCAAGCTGGCCGCGGACCTCCGCAGGGACCACCCGCTGCGCGCGGTCTGGAACTACGCAAACGACAGGGCCAGTGCCGCGTTGATCGCCGAGCTCATGGCCCTGGGCAACCACCGCAAGCAGATCCAGGACGAGATCGCGGAGGGGGGAAGGAAGGCACGCGAACTCGCCCTCGCGGCACTGGCCGGGACGTCGAAGGATTACGCGTTCCGAGAAGTGGCCTCTCCGGACGTGCTGGTCTTCCTCATGACCAGCACCCCACGGATGATCGTCATGGAGGAAGCGGCCGGCATAGCGACGGCCCACGCCGAGACCGTCGACTATATCGAGCGGTATCTGGACCACGTCGAACCGCGCTGAGCACGTGTCCGGCCCCGAGCCGGGCCGTGTGCGTGCTTCCGGCGAAGTTCGGCGGCCGGTTCCGAGCCCGCGGAAGATCTCGGACTGAGGCGCGTTCGAGCCCCCGGACGCGCCGAGAACGCCTCCATTTACCGTGCCCGGGATACGCGGCACGGATGCCTGCGGTCTCGGGCAGGTCGTCGGTTTTGGGCGGTCGCCCAAACCTGTGTTGCACGCTCGTATAATATCGACAGCGCGGACTCCGGGCCCGGGCAAACCATCCGTGGTTTCGATAGTCGGCGTCTTGGCGGCGTACGACGAAGGTGGCGTACGCCGGAGCTGTCGGCCTTCCTCGCCGACCGGCCCCCGGCAACGTCCGGGGGCTATCCTTCCTCACACACAAGGACCTGAGATGGCACGAGTCGAACCGGTTCCGACCTCCGAGTGGCCGCGCGAGATGCGCGGAGCGCTGGCGGCTCTCGAACCGCCCGTCCCCCGCCACCCGCCGATGTCGAAGAAGGGCGGGCCGAAGGGGTTGAACGCGCTGGGGACGTTCGCTCACCACCCCGAACTGGCCCGCGCCTTCTTCACGTTCAACGGATACGCGCTGCGCGGCACGAACCTCACCGAACGGCAGCGCGAGATCCTGATGCTGCGAGTGTCGGCCGTGCGCAAGTCGTCCTACCAGTGGGCACAGCACCTGGTTGTCGCCCGGGACATCGGCATGACGGACGAGGAAATCGAACGCGTGGCCGCCGGCCCCGACCCCGACTTCTGGAACCCGTTGGAGACCGCGCTCTTGCGGGCGACCGACGAATTGCTCGGCGACGGGACCATCACCGACGACACATGGGCCGTGCTGTCCGCCGAGCTGGACACCCAGCAGCTCATGGACGTCATCTTCAGCGTCAGCGCCTTCGAGACGGCGGCACGGCTGTTCCGCTCGTTCGCCATCGACCTCGACGACGACCTCAAGAACGTGTGACGACGACGGCACCGGCCTGCTGTCCCGTAGGGCGGCTTGGTCAAGGTGGCCGGCACTGTTCCGTACCATGAGGTGCAGCGATGAAAGCCTGTGATGGTTCACCACAGGTCGGCCGTACGTTCTGGTGAGTGAGAGGCAGCGGATGGTGACGCCCCGCCGTGTGGGCACGGAGAGGTCGAAAACCCGCGCCGTGCTCCTGGACTGTGTGGTGCAGCTCATGCTGGAGGAGGGGTACGCGGCGGTCTCCTACCGCAGCCTGGCTGCCAAGGCGGGGGTGACCGCCGGGCTCGTCCAGTACTACTTCCCGACGTTCGATGACCTGTTCATCGCGCTGGTCCGGGACCGCGCGGAACGGAGCCTGAGGAAACTGGAGAGAGGGCTCCGCACCGATCGCCCTTTGCGCGCGTTGTGGAAGTACGCGAACCACAAGGATGCGGCGGCCCTGACCGCCGAGCTGATGTGTGCCGGCAACCACCGCAAAAGGATCCGGGCGGAGATGGCGAAAGCCGGGGAGGACGCACGGGAACTCGTGCTCGCCGCGGTGGCCGGAAACGCCAAGTACCGCAACTTCTACGGCGCTCCGGTCTCCCCGGACGTCGTGGTCTTTCTCATCACGAGCATGCCTCGGATGGTCGTCTTGGAGCAGGCCGCCGGGATGAGCACCTCGCACGCCGAGACGATGGCGTTTCTGGAGCGCTACCTCGACCGCGTCGAGCCCCTGCCGAAGGGCAGCGCGGCGTCCGGCCCCATTTTCCTTGCCCCGGTGCGAGGGGCGAACGACCCGGACGCGTGAGCATGGACACGCGCAGCCGCGCCGAGCGTCGAGGACGCGGAGCGGTCAGGCGCCTCGACGCGCACATGGGAGCCACCCGGCTCGCGCCCAGCGCACCGCGGCCCACCTCGGTCGCCTGAGAACGGATTCGAGGTGGGCCGCGATGCGCTGGGCGTTGTGGTGCTGTGGTGCGTCGTGGTGGGGCCGGCGGGCCCCGGGCTGCCGTGCGCTATCGGGCCCGCACGGACAGACGAGTCGCCCGCGACGAGGCTGACTTCACCGTGAACCTTGTGTGACTTGGTTGAACGGTACGCCTCGGTCCGGCGCGTGTTCACGCGGCATGCCGAGCAGGCGCTCGCTCACGATGTTGCGCGACATCTCGGTGGTGCCGCCGCCGAGGCTGCCGCCCTGGCGGACCAGATACGCGACTCCGGCGAGTGCCGTGGCGTCCGGTTCGGGCCCGGCGGCGATGCCGGTCGCCGCGCCGGCGACGCGGATCTTGGCATCCGCCTCGGCTTCGAGAAACTCCGCGCTGAACAGCCGCAGCAGGGACGCGGCGGCAGGCGGGAGGCGGCCCTCCACGATGCCGGCAGACACCCGTGAGACGAGCTGCGTCTGCACGGTGGCCAGTGCCATGATGCCTCCGACAGTGGTCCGCACGTCCGGCTCGGCGGTGCGACCGGACGCCCGCACGATGTCGAGGAACCCCGGCTTCAACTTCGTCGGCGGCTCGCCGTGACCGCTGACATACGGTGAGCCGCCGCCGACGGCGTTGCGCTCGTGGAACATCTGGCGCGAGGCCACGGTCCAGCCGCCGTTGACCTCGCCGACCACCGCGGAGTCCGGCAGGACGACGTTGTCGAAGAACTCCTCGCAGAACTCCCGGGTTCCGTCGACCATGCGGATCCTGTTGAGCGTGACGCCGACCGCGTTCGTCGGCATCAGGAACATCGTCAGGCCCTGGTGCTTCGGCTGGTCCGCGTCGGTGCGCGCGAGGCACAGTGCGTAGTCGGCGGCGAAAGCGAACGTACTCCAGATCTTCGCGCCGT
Source organism: Yinghuangia sp. ASG 101 (assembly GCF_021165735.1). Taxonomy (GTDB): domain Bacteria; phylum Actinomycetota; class Actinomycetes; order Streptomycetales; family Streptomycetaceae; genus Yinghuangia. The sequence continues at coordinate 7,034,253 of NZ_CP088911.1, forward strand.
TGATCACCCACATGTCGCCGTCACGATCGGCCCGGGTGCGCACACCGGCCAGGTCCGACCCGCCGCCGGGTTCGGAGAGGAACTGCACCAGGACCTCGTCGCCGCGGATTGCCGCGCCGATGTGCTCGCGCTTCTGCTCCTCGGTGCCGACGTCCAGCAACGTGGCGCAACAGATGCTGAACGTCGGGATGTTCAGCACCAACGGCATCTCGTAGCCCCAGGCCTCCTCGCTGAACGCCTCCTGGTAGGGCTGCGGGAGGCCGAGCCCGCCGTACTCCTCAGGGAAGCAGATACCGGCGAAACCACCGGCGTACAGTCGTCGCTGAAGTTCCCTGGCCCGCTTCCAGTGCGCCTCGTCGTCGCCGAGAAGCAGCGGCGTGTCGGCGTCTAGGCGCGGCATGTTGTCGGCGAGCCAGACCCGGGCACGCGTCCGGAACGCCTCCACGCTTTCGCTGTTCCCGGTCACTCTGCGGCCTTTCAGCTGTTCCCGCTCGCCATGGCGCGGTAGGCCTCCATCCGGGCGACCGGATCGACCTGGTTGTGGCTGAGCGAACGGATGGACACGTCGTGGCCCTCGGCCCGGGCACGCAGCGCGCCGACGGTCGCCTGCTCGCGGGGGACGTGCCTGAAGGGGTCGAACGAGTACCAGCGCATGGCGTTTTCGTGGGTCATCTTCGCGACGTCGGCGTCGGGCACGGCGAACTGGTTCATCACCGCGCCGAGTTCCTCGGGTGCGCCGGGCCACATGGAGTCGCTGTGGGGGTAGTCGCACTCCCAGGCGATGTTGTCGATCCCGATGCGGTGGCGCAGTTCGACGCCGATGGGATCGCTGATGAAGCAGGTGAGGAAGTGCTCGCGGAAGACCTCGGAGGGAAGCTTCCCGCCGAAGTCCTGGAGGGTCCAGGTGGCGTGCATCTCGAAGGTGCGGTCGATGCGTTCGAGGAAGTAGGGGACCCAGCCGGTGCCGCCTTCGGACAGCGCGATTTTGATGTCCGGGTGATTCTTGATCACCGGGGACCACAGCAGGTCCGCCGCGGCCGAGACGATGTTCATCGGCTGGAGGGTGATCAGCACATCGGGCGGCGAGTCGGGCGCGGGGACGGCGAGTTTCCCGGAGGAGCCGATGTGGATGGACACAACGGTGTCGGTGTCGCAGCACGCCTTCCACAGAGGGTTCCAGTAGGCGTCGTGGAAGCTCGGGTACCCCAGCGTCGCCGGGTTCTCGGTGAACGTCAGGGAGTGGCAGCCCTTTTCGGAGACCCTGCGGACTTCGGCGGCGCACAGTTCGGCGTCCCAGATCGCGGGCAGGGCCATGGGGATGAACCTGCCGGGGTGCGCGCCACACCATTCGTCGATGTGCCAGTCGTTGTACGCGCGCACCAGGGCGAGCGAGAACTCCGGGTCGTCGGTGGCGAACAGCCGAGCGGCGAAGCCGGGGAACGAGGGGAAGTTCATCGAGGCGAGGATGCCGCCGGCGTCCATGTCCTTGACGCGTTCGTCCGCGTTCCAGCAGCCGGGGCGGATCTCGTCGAGCGCCTGGGGTTCGAGGCCGTACTCCTCCTTCGGCCGACCCGCGACCGCGTTCAGCGCGACGTTGGGGATCACGGTGTCGCGGAACTTCCATACATCGGCGCCGTTTTCGAGGCGGACCACACGCGGAGCGTCGTCGGCGTACTTGGCCGGCAGACGGCCGACGAACATGTCCGGTGGCTCGATCACGTGGTCGTCGATGCTGATCAGGATCAGGTCGTCGCTGTTCATGACGGTCCTTCCGTCGGCGAGTCGGGGGAGCTCAGTCGAGCATTGATCCTCGGGACGCCGCTGGGACGCTTGCGTCCTCGGTGTGCGTGGTGCCGGCGGTGTCGCCGGCGTGTGCACAACCCGGCCGGGGCAGGCGCTCCCGGGACTGCCCCGGCCGGGATATCAAGATGCCGACGCGGGCGCCGTGACCGGTCCGCGCCGGCGTGAGCGCACCGAAGTGCGCCGGCCGTGGCCGGCGTGCGCGTCAGGGCGTGGCTGTGATCGCGCGGACCCGCAAGGCGCTGGTCCGCGCGGGCCCTGAACGGCTCGGGCGCTTCGGGTGCCGCGGGAGTCAGATCCCCGCGGGCCCGGGGCCGCCGTGCATGTACAGCGTCTGGCCGGAGCAGAAGCTGGAGGCGTCGGAGGCGAAGAACAGGACGCCATAACCGATTTCGTCTGGCTCGCCGAGGCGGCCGGAGGCGTTCGTGGTGCCGACGCTTTCCGGGTCGATGCCCTGGCGCTCGAGTTCGTCGACCAAGGTGGCGGCGCGGACCGCGCCGACCGCGATGGCGTTGACCCGGACACCCTTGCGGGTCCAGGACGCGGCCATGGAACCGGTCAGGCTGTTCACGCCGGCCTTCGAGGCCGCGTACGGTGCCGCCTGCGGCATCGAGAGCAGGCTCGCCCCCGAGGAGATGTTCACGATCGCGCCCTTGCCCTGCTTCAGCATGGGCCCCGCCGCGCAGCGTGACAGGAACCAGACGCTGCCGAGGTTGAGGGCGAGGACCTGGTTCCACTCCTCCTCGGACCACTTCGCGATGCCTTTGGTCTCGGCACCACCGGCACAGTTCACCAGGATGTCGAGGCGGCCCAGTTCGCGGACCGTGGTGTCGACCAGGTCCTGGCACTGCTGGGGGTTCGTGACGTCCGTCGGCACCGCGAGAGCCCGCCGGCCCAGCGCCTGGATCTCCTTGACCGTGGACTCCAGCGGTTCCGGGCGCCGTGCGGCCAGGACCACGTCCGCACCGTGCTGGGCCAGAACCAGCGCCGCGCCGCGGCCGATGCCGGTCCCACCCCCGGTGATGATGGCGACGCGCCCCTCCAGGTTGAACCCGCTGTTCACGTGACCGCTCCTCCATTGACACCGATGACCTGACCGGTCACATAGCCGGCTTCATCCGAGCACAAGAACGCGCACATCGCCCCGATGTCGTCGCCCGTGCCCAGCCGACCCGCCGGAACCATCCGGGCCAACACCTCGGCGGGCGGCAGGTACTTCGACTCCTGCATGGACCGCATCAGGGGCGTGTCCGCGGTGAACGGCGGAATCGTGTTCACCGTGATGCCCTTCGCCGCGTATTCCAGAGCGAGTGTCTTCGTCATGGCGATGACACCACCCTTCGACGCGGAGTAGTGCACCTGCCGCAAGGCCCCGGTCTGGCCCGCGGCGGACGAGATGGTGACGACCCGTCCCCATCCGGCCTCGACCATGTCGGGGATCGCGGACTGCACGCAGTGGAACGTGCCGGTCAGATTGACGGCGAGCGTACGGGCCCACACCTCCGCCGTCAGCTCCTGGAACGGCACGAAACCCGAGACGCCGGCGCTGGTCACCAGGATCCCGAGGGGACCGAAGGCCGACCGGACCTCGTCCAGGGCCTTGTCCACGGCTTCCCGGTCCGACACGTCCGCCGCGACGGCGACGGCTTCCGCGCCCTTGGCCCGCAGATCGGCTGCCGCCTTCTCCGCGGCCCCGATCTCAAGATCGAGTACTCCGACCCGGTGCCCATTGCGCGCCAGATGCTCGCAAATCGACAGTCCCAATCCCGACGCGCCGCCGGTCACCACAGCTACACGACTCAACCCGGCCTCCTCAATCAGGCGAGCCACCCAGGACCGCCGGAGGCGACCGGTGCTTCCGCCACTTGGTGCCGTACGAACGTACAGCGTAGTTATACGGTTGTACAGAGGCGGGAGAATGCGACGGGCCGCCCAGCGGCGGTGTCCGGCCTTGGGGAGAGTCTCCGGGGGTTCATCGGCGAGCCGTGTGGGCGCGCGGCCATGCACCCGCTCTTCGTGACAGGGGGGAGAACTTTATTCTCGCTAACTGCCTAGACAATTCTTATACAGTCGCACCGATAATAAGGTGGTCTGGCTTTCGTAGGTCGGCAAACGTCGGACTCTCACGCTTCGGGCATCGCCTTGCCGAACCCGTGCGACCTTCGCGAAAGGAACCGAACGACATGTCCGACGAACGAGTGCGCCCGGACGAGACAGGCGATCGGGCGGCGGAACGACAGGCCGAGGCGTTCGTGCGGTGCCGGGATCCGGCCCGCGTGCGACGCCCAGCTCCTCGGCGCCCCATAGCGGAACGCGCCCGGGGGCCTGTCCAGCTCGAAACGACCGCCGTCGGCCGATCCACGCACCCGTAAACACCCCATCGCATCGAGAGGTTTCCCGTATGAGGATCGGTTTGACAGGACGCCCCGCGAGCACCGAGCAACTCGTCGCGCAAGCCAAAGCGGCTGAGAAGGACGGTTTCAGCTCGGTCTGGTACGACAGCACCGTCCTCGGCGATCCGCTCGCCGCGATCACCGTCGCCGGCCGCGAGACCAGCTCCATCGAGCTGGGCACCGCGATCCTGCAGACCTACCCCTGCCACCCCCTCCTCCAGGCCAACCGCGCCGCCGCCGTCGCCGAGGCCATGGGACGCCCCGGCCTCACCCTCGGCATCGGCCCCTCCCACGCCCCCCTGGTCAGCGGCATGTACGGCCTGAACTACGACCACCCCGGCCGCAACACCGAGGAATACCTCCACATCCTCACCGCCCTCCTGCGCGGCGACACCGTCACGTACGAAGGACAGGACTGGACGACCCGCGGCGGACGCGTCCGCACCCCCCACCCCGTCCCCGTCCTCCTCGCCGCACTCGGCCCCCGCCTGCTGCGCATCGCCGGCCAACTCGCCGACGGCGTCGTCTTGTTCATGGCATCCGCAAAAGCCATCGAAACCCACGTCGCACCACGGCTCCGCGAGGCCGCCTCGACCGCGGGTCGCCCCGAGCCGCGGATCGTCGCCCAACTCCCCATCGCCGTCCACGACGATCTCGACGAAGCCCGCGCGGCGACTGCCAAGACCGCGGGCGTGTACGAGAACCTGCCGAACTACCGCCGCATCATGGACATCGGCGGGGCCCGGACACCCGCCGACACCGCCATCCTCGGGAACGAACAAAGCGTGACACGGCAGTTGCAGACCCTCATCGACGCCGGCGCCACCGATATTCAGGCCTTTGTCGTCCCCGTCGGCGACGACCGTGCCGGGTCCCGGCAACGCACCATGGACCTGCTGGCCTCGCTGACAGACTGACGTCGAAGGCGCTCGGTTCAGGTTCCGGCCCGATGAGACCGCCGCGTCGGTCTCGTCGGCGTCGGGGTGACCCCTTGGCGTGGGCAACGCACGACGTGCCGACCCTCACCGACTCCCGCCGTCACAGGCGCAGGTTTGTCATCCCACCGTCGACGCGCAGGATTGCCCCGGTCGTGGGAGATGCCAGGTGGGCGACGGCGGACGCCATTTCCTCGGCAGTCACCAGGCGGCCCAGGGCCGGCGCCGACGGAGGTTCTCGGCGGCCGTTGCCGGGTCCTCGGCTTGACGGAGGAGCCGGGCGACTCATGGGGTGTCCGCGGTGCCGGGTGCGACGGCGTTGACGCGAATGCCTTCGGTGGCGTGGTCTGCGGCCGTGGCGAGCGGCAGGGCGTGCACCGCGCCCTTGCTCGCGCTGTACAGGGCCCGCTCCCGTACAGCGACGAACGCCACGGCGGAGCACACGTTGACTATCGCCGGGCGCGCGGTGCGGCGCAGGCTAGGAAGGGCGGCGCGGGTGACCCGGGCGATGCCGGTGCCGTTGACGTCGAGGACGCGCCCCCATCCCGCGTCGTCGTTGCGGGTGACGTCGCCGACAGCGCCGAACCGACGTTGTTCACTAGCACATCGATGCCGCCTAGGAGGTCGGCTGCCGCGCCGACGGCGCCGGTGACCGCTGCCGGGTCGCTGACGTCGCAGCGCAGCGCTGACACATCGGCGGGTGGAGTGTCGGTCCGCAGGTCCAAGACGGCCACGCGGGGCACCGCGCCGCGCCGGCAGCGCGGCGGCGCCGATGCCGCCGCAGCCGCCGGTGACAAGGGCCGTCAGGCCTTCGAATTCGATCGCGGGCTCGGTCGCGGTGTGATCGCTCCAGCGGGGGCAGGCCTGGGTCCACATGGATCTTGGGCCCCGGCCCGGCGCCGGCGGGGCGTCTGCCGCCGAGGGCGGGACCTACCTGGTCGAGACGGATGGTGGCAGCGACGAGCGGCCGGGGGTCGACGGAGCCGTCGGCGTACGCGCGGATCGTGGCGGCGAGGCCGGGGGACGCGGACAGCACGCCCACTGCGGTCACGTCCTTGAGGGCCAGCGCGCGGGTGTCGATCGTGCTCGGTTCTCCCGCGAGACCCACGTACACCACGCGGCCTGCCGGTTCGACGAGGTCAAGGGCCAAACCGGGCAGGTGCGCGGCGTTCGAGGCGTCGACGACCGCGTTGAAGGGCACGTCCGGGAGGGTCTCCTTCGACCACGCCCGCGCGAAGCCGAGGTTGCGCGCGAGGGTGAGCGATTCCTCCGTGAGCCCCATGACGTGCACTTCCGCGCCGGCCGCGCGGGCGAACATCGCGACCAGCAGACCGATCGTCCCCGGGCCGAGGAGCCGGGGCTGGACATAGGCGTCCGGGCACGTTAAAACTTTTGATTGATAGACTTTTTCTTGGCGGCACACAGCGTTGGGCACCACACCCGACGACGTTTGAATCGCGCCAGTGCGGCTGGCCGGAAGCCGACTGCTTGGCCGCCGGGAGCAACGGCAGCGCGCGCGAACCGGCGCGACGCGACCCGGCGTCGGCCGGTGCCATGGAGTTTCGCCTGATCCGGATCGAACCGGAATCGTTGAACAACGGAGGTCGCGTGTTCCGCCAGCTCTTCAACGACGACTGGGAAATGCGTCCCAAGGTCAACCCCTTTGCCGAGTTGGTCGGCGCTGCCGCCCCCTATCAGCCGGTGACGCTGCCGCACGACGCGATGATCCAGCGGCAGCGCGTCGCGCCGAGCCCGGGCGACGACGCCGAGGCGCGGGCCGCGGGCGCCTACTTTCCGGGCGGGGTGTTCGAGTACCGCAGGAAATTCGTCGTGCCCGAGGAGTACGCGGGACGCCGGGTCCTCGTCGAGTTCGAGGGTGTCCAACGCGACGCCATGGTGTATGTGAACGGCGACTACGCGGGGCAACGGCCTTACGGATACTCGCGGTTCCGTGTCGACGTCGGGCCGTTCCTGCGGTTCGGAGGCGAGAACGAGATCCGCGTCGAGGGTCGGACCCACGAGGACTCGCGCTGGTACTCCGGAGCGGGCATCTATCGCGACGTCTGGCTGCTCGTCGGCGGGCCTGCGCACATCGCTCCGGACGGTATGCGGGTCACCACTCCGGACATCGACGCGGAATTGGCCGTGGTCGAGGTCGCGGTGACCGTCGAGAGTCACGCCACCCGGTCGCAGGCACTCGGCGTCACCACCGTGATCACCGACGCCGCCGGGGCGGTGGTCGCGTCGGACACGTCGGTCGTCAGGCTTCCTCCGGGCGCGGCGTCCGTCGTCCGCCGTCGGCTTTACGTCGACAACCCTTCGCTGTGGGGCCCTGATTCGCCCACGCTCTACTCATGTCGCGTCGCCTTGACCGAGAAGGCCGACAACGCCGAGGCCGAGACCGAGGTGGACGCCGAGTCCGTCGTGTTCGGCATTCGCTCCCTGCATCTCGATCCCCGGCGCGGCCTGCGCGTCAACGGCGAACCGGTCAAGTTGCGCGGCGCGTGTGTGCACCACGACAACGGCGTCCTCGGGGCGGCGACCTTTGCCGCGGCCGAGGAGCGGCGGGTACGGCTCCTCAAAGAGGCCGGGTTCAACGCGATCCGCATGTCCCACCACCCCATGAGCGTCGCGATGCTCGACGCCTGCGACAGGATGGGCATGCTCGTGATGGACGAGTCGTTCGACATGTGGACGGTGGGAAAGAGCGCGTTCGACTACAGCCTGAGCTTCCCGGAGTGGTGGGAGCGTGACATCGAGGCGATGGTCGCCAAGGACGTCAACCACCCCAGCGTGATCATGTACTCGATCGGCAACGAGATCCCCGAGACCGGGTCTCCGTTCGGCGCGGGGTGGGGGCGCAGGCTCGCCGAGAAGGTCCGGACCCTCGACCCGACGCGGTACGTGACGAACGCCGTCAACGGCATGCTCGCGGTGATGCCCTATCTGGGCGAACTGCGCAAGCAGGCCGAGGCCGAAGGCGACATCAACGCCCTCATGGCCGACGACCCCGGTGGCCGTATGAACGCCCTCAACGCGTCGGAGCTGGTCACCGGCCACACCGAGGAGTCTTTCGCTGTCCTTGACGTTGCCGGGATGAACTACGCCGAGGCCCGCTACGAACTGGACCGCGAGCTGTTCCCCAACCGGATCATCGTGGGCACCGAGACATTTCCGACGCGCATCGACGGCAACTGGGGCCTGGTGACCGAACACCCGCACGTCATTGGCGACTTCACCTGGACCGGCTGGGACTACCTTGGTGAGGTCGGCATCGGACGGCCGCGCTACCTCACCGACGACGACGCCCCTCAGGCCGTGAGCGGCGCACCGTACCCGTTTCTCCTGGCCGGTTGCGGCGACATCGATATCACCGGTCACCGACGGCCCGCGTCCTACTACCGCGAAATCGTCTTCGGGCTGCGCACCGAGCCGTACATCGCCGTCCAACGGCCCGAGAACCATGGGAAGACGTACGCCGGCTCGCCATGGGCGTGGAGTGACACGATCGCGAGTTGGACGTGGCCGGGCCACGAGGACGCACCGGTGACCGTCGAGGTCTACGGCGACGCCGACGAGGTGGAACTCCTCGTCAACGGGGCCACAGCGGGCCGTCGGCCGGTGGGCCCCGACAACCGCTTCCGCACCGCCTTCGACACCACGTACACACCCGGCGAGATCACCGCCGTCGCCTACCGCGACGGCACCGAGACCGGACGCTGCACCCTGCGCACCGCGAACGAGTCGCTGCGTCTGCGGGCCGAGGTCGAACGCCCGGTCGTCACGGCGAAGGACCGCGACCTGGCGTATGTCGCCCTGACCCTGACCGACGCGCACGGTACCTGCCACACTGCGGCCGACCGCACGGTCACGATCGACGTGTCCGGCGACGGCGTGCTGCAAGGCTTCGGCAGCGCCGACCCGTCCACCGAGGAACGCTTCGACGCCACCGAACGGCGCACCCACGAGGGCCGCGCTCTCGCCGTCGTCCGCCCGACATCACCCGGCAAGATCCGGCTCCGGGCGTCGGCGAATGACTGTGAGCCGGTGGAGGTCCTGATCACAGTCGAATGACAGCGCGGCACCACGTCGCGCCTGTGGGCCGAGGAGGTCCGCTCATCGCGCCCAGCGCGCCGGCACGTCGGTGAGTGGCCTCGATGAGCAATCGACCGGGAACCAAGCCGCTGTCGCCGTGTCGGGACACCGGGAGCGGTGCGGTGCGTGGTGCCGAGAGCAAGACATCGCCGTTGCAGGGCCCGGCCAGTGGGGTGGGGCATGCCGAGGCCGGTCCGGCGAGGGCCGGCCGCGGCGCAGACAAGGAGGACCAGCCGTGACCGCCAACCCGATTCTGCCGGGCTTCCACCCGGACCCGTCTATCTGCCGAGCGGGCGACGCGTACTACCTCGCGACCTCCAGCTTCGAATACTTCCCCGGGGTCCCGGTGTTCCGCAGCACCGACCTGGTCCGGTGGGAGCAGGTCGGCAACGCCCTCGACCGTCCCGGGCAACTGAAGGTCGTCCGTGGCCTGGAGGCCGGCAGTACAGGGGTCTACGCCCCGACGCTCCGCCACCGCGACGGGGTGTTCTGGCTGGTGACCACGAACGTTATCGAACACGCCCGCGGACAGCTGATCGTACGGACCACGGATCCCGCCAAGGGCTGGAGCGACCCGGTGTTCACCGAGGGCGCGATCGGCATCGACCCCGACCTGACCTGGGACGAGGACGGTGTCTGCCACCTGTCCTGGGCGTCGCCGCAGGGCATCCGCCAGGCGGTGGTTGACCCCGTGACCGGTCGGCTCCTGTCCGAGCCGCGCCTGCTGTGGGCCGGCACAGGCCTGGCCTACCCCGAGGCACCTCACCTGTACGCGCGGAACGGGTGGTGGTACCTCGTCATCGCCGAGGGCGGTACCGAGCGCGGTCACGTCGTCTCCGTCGCCCGTTCCCGGTCGATCCGCGGACCGTTCGAGCCGCATGCGGGGAACCCAATCCTGAGCCACCGCAGCACCGACCACCCGGTGCAGAACACCGGCCATGCCGACCTCGTCGAACTGGCCGACGGCCGCTGGGCCATGGTCTATCTCGGCGTGCGCCCGCGCGGCAACACCCCGAAGTTCCACGTCAACGGCCGTGAGACTTTCCTCGCGGGCGTGGAGTGGGTCGAGGATTGGCCTGTCGTGGTCGAGGACGCCTACAACGTGCCGCCTCAGCCGACCTCGTTCACCGACGACTTCACCGGTCGCGAGCTGCACCCGCGCTGGGTGTCGCCCGGCACCGACCCGCGCACGTTCGCCCGGCCCGCGGAGACCGGCGACCGTGTCGGGATCGTCCTTGCCGCAGGACGGCCGCCGCGGGCGCGCGAAACCCGCCATCTGCTCGCGACCCGCACGCGGGACGGGGAGTGGCAAGCCGAGGTGACCGCCCCTGCGGGCGATGTCGCGCTGGTCGTCCAGATCGACGACGGGCACTGGGCTGCCGTCGAACGCGTCGGCGACACCCTGACGGTGCGTGCCGTCGTCGGCCCCTTCGACCAAGCGCTCGGGTCGGTCACCGGGGTGGCCTCGGAACACCCGCTCGCCATCCGGGCCGTCGACATCTCCCACCGCCTCAGCCTCCACAACGGTCCCGACCGCCTCGAACTCGGCTATCTCGACCGCGGACGGTTCCACGCACTCGCCGGCCTCGACGGCCGCTACCTGTCGACCGAGGTCGCCGGCGGCTTCACCGGCCGCGTTGTCGGTGTGGAGGCCCTCGGCGTCGACGCGGTGGTCACACGGTTCAGCTACACGGCGCACACCGCACCGTCCGATGGGTGGACCTAAAAATCTCCGTATGATAAAAATTAGGTTATGAGCGACGCCTCGAACTTCGTGATCCCCGCCCCCACCGCGCGTGCCGCAGCCATCCAGGCGGGCGTGCTCGCCACGGAAGGCTCTTGGGACGTCCGTGCCGACGCGGCCGAGTTGGAACCGGTCGCGGCCGTCGTCCGAGCGCTGCTCGAACCCCACGGCGGCGCTGTCCGCCCCGGCGGCGGCTCCGCGGACCGGCGCGTCACCCTGCGGTTCGGCGACGTGCCGTCCCCGCTCCCGGCCTGGGGGATCCCGCTCGGCGGCAGCGAGGCTCACCGCGTCGTCGTGGGCCCGGAAGGCATCACCTGCCAGGGAGAGACGGCGGAAGGCGTCTTCCGCGCCGCCGCGACCGCGGTGCAGATGATCGCCACCGCTCCCGAGATCCCTTACCAGGAACTCGACGACGCCCCGCGCCACTCCTGGCGCGGGTTGATGCTCGATCCGGCTCGGGCGTTCATCCCCGTCGAGGGCCTGCGCCGTCTGATCGATCTCGCGGCGCTGTACAAGCTCAACGTGCTCCACCTGCATTTGTCGGACAACCAGGGCTGGCGTCTGGAGATCCCCGACGTACCGGAACTGACGCGCGGCGCCGACCCGTTCTACACCGTGGACGACTACCGCGAGATCCAGGCGTACGCCGCCGCACGGTTCGTCACGGTGATCCCCGAGATCGACCTTCCCGGTCACTGCGGCGCGCTACGCGAGGCCCTGCCCCACCTGCCTGCGGCTCCGGTGGCGGAGGGCGACGCGGCGAAGCTCGAACTGCTGCGCAGCGTGCTGCAATTCAGTGCGCCGCTGGACTTCTCCGACCCGGCCACCGACGACACCGTGGCGCGAATACTCGCGTATGTGTGCGCGGCCACGACCGGGCCTTTCGTGCATGTCGGCGCCGACGAGGCCGCCGGGATGACCCACGAGAGCTACGTCGCCGCGGTGCGCCGGCTGCGTGACATCGTCCGCGCGTCCGGCAAGCGGCCCGTCGCGTGGCAGGAGTCCTCACGGGCCGGCAGCGGCCCCGACGACGTCACCCAGCACTGGTTCGACCCGACGACGCTGAACCGCGACGACTCGACCACCGTCAGCGGGATCCCGGAGGAGGCCCTTGAGGCGCTCGCCGCGTTGTTCGCCCCCACAGCCGACGACCTCGGCCGTATCCTCGACGGCGGTGGCCGGGTCGTGCTCTCCAACCAGTCCCACCTCTACCTGGACCGGCGCTACGGCCCGGACACCGCCCCGCCGCGCCAAGCCGACGCCGTCGCGCGACTGGGCCTCTACCCGCCGCGCTCGCTGGAGGACATGGCGGCCTGGGACCCGGCAGACTACGGCGTCCCCCAAGACCGTATCGCGGGAATCGAGGCGCCCCTGTGGGGGGAGTCGATCACCGGCTTTGACGACGTGGCCTTCCTCCTGCTCCCGCGCATCGCCTCCATCGCCGGCACGGCCTGGTCCGGTCGGCCCGCGGCTTGGCAGGACCACCGCGAACGCCTCGCCCGCCACGGCCGCCTCTGGTCCGCGCGCGGCCTGATGTACTTCGCGTCCACCGAGATTCCCTGGACGGGGAACTGAGGCCCCAACCCGGGCCGCATGGCCACCCCCACGATCCACCCGCAGCCCGACACCGACGAATCGACCGAAAGGCGTGACTATGCCGCCCGCGAGTACGGAAGGCGCGACCCCGCGCGGGAAGCTGATGTCCGTCGAGATGGCCGAACAGCCGGAAGTGCTGCGCCGCCTGACGACCGACGGTCTGGCCCGGATCCGTCAGACCGCGGCCGCCATCGCGCGGCGCGGCCCGCGCTTCGTCCTGCTGACCGCCCGGGGCACCAGCGACAACGCCGCGCTGTACGCGAAGTACCTCGTCGAGGTGCTGCTCGGCAAACCCGCCGGGCTGACCTCGATGTCGACCACCACCATTTACGGAGCGGAACCGAATCTGACCGACTGCCTGGTGATCACCGTCAGCCAATCCGGCGGTTCCCCCGACTTGGTCGCGTCCACCGAGGCCGCCCGCAAGGCCGGCGCCGTGACCCTGGCCGTCACCAACAACCCCGACTCGCCTCTCGCCGCCGTCGCCGAATTCCACCTCGACATGCTCGCCGGCGCCGAGAAGGCCCTCCCGGCGACGAAGACCTACACCGCCGCGCTCTTGACGCTGTACCTCTTTGTCGAAGGGCTGCGCGACGGCGACTGCTCGGCCGCCGCGACACTGCCCGACCTCGCCGAACACATCCTCGACCGCCGCACCGAAGTCGCCGAACTCGCCCAGCGCTACCGCTTCGCGCAGCGCCTGGTGATCACCTCACGCGGCTACGGCTACCCCACCGCACGGGAAGGTGCGTTGAAGATCATGGAAACCGGCTACATCCCCGCCGCGTCCTTCTCCGGCGCGGATCTCCTGCACGGCCCCCTGGCCATGCTCGACGACACCACCCCGGTCATCGCCGTGGTCCCCGGCGGCCCCGCGGGCCGTGCCCTCGAACCGGTACTCGAACGCGTGCGCGAGCGAGGGGCGGACCTCGGGGTGATCGGCCACGCCGACGAAGTCGCCCGCGCGACCGCCGGATTCGTGCTGCCGTCCGGTGTTCCCGACGCGCTCCGACCGATCCTGGAAATCCTGCCGCTGCAGCGGCTGGCCTACGAGATCAGCATCGCCCGCGGCCTCGACCCGGATACGCCGCGGGCGCTGGCCAAGGTCACCGAGACGCGCTGACGCGACCGTGGGCAGTCGTGCGAAGGCCGGTCGACGCCGATGAGCGACCCGGGCACCTTTCGGGAACGATCACCGGCGAGGACGCGACCGCGCTGCCGCCGCCGGACAACTGCCCACCCGCACCCCGACGCCCCGAACCGGAAGCGAAGGCGATGAGAGACGACGAGCCCACGGCCCTCAGCGCTCGGTCAACGCCGCCACCGAGGCCGCTGTCCCCGATGAGCAAAGAGCCCCCCGCGCACAACGCCGCCGCGGTCGCGCGTGAGGCCGGCACCTGTGTCATCGCGCTCGACGTCGGAGGCACCGTCCTCAAAGGCGGCCTCATCACACGGGACAGCACCTTTGTGTTCGCCGACCGCCGAGCGGCCGAGCGCGCCAGGGGACCGGCGGCCGTCAGCGAGGGCATCATCGCGTTCGCGGACGATCTCCGGTACGTCGCCGAAAGCCTGGGGCTGACCGCCGAGGCGGCCGGCGTGGTCGTCCCCGGCATCGTCGACGCAGCCGAGGGGACAGCCGTGTGGTCGGCCAATCTGCGCTGGCGCGACCTCCCGCTGCGCCGCCTGCTCCACGAACGCCTTGGCCTGCCGGTGGTGTTGGACCACGACGTACGCGCCGGCGGGCTGGCCGAGGGCCGCATCGGAGCGGCTCTCGACAGCGACGCGTTCCTCTTCCTGGCTCTGGGAACCGGTATCTCGGGTGCCGTCATCGCGGCGGGCCGGGCGTACGCCGGGGCACACGGGCGGGCCGGTGAGATCGGCCATATGGTCGTACGACCGAACGGGAGTCCCTGCGGATGCGGTGCGCGCGGGTGCCTCGAAGCCGAAGTGTCCGGGCCGGCCGTCGCCCGCCGCTACGCCGAAGCCGTCCCGGGAGCACGGGCGACCGCCGCCGACGTGGCCGAACTCGTCGTCGCGGGAGATGTCGTGGCAAGCCGGGTATGGCAGGACGCCGTCTCCGTGCTCGCGGACGGCATCCTCTCCGCCCAGGCGCTCCTCGACACCCCCCTCGTCGTGGTCGGTGGCGGCCTGTCCCGCGCGGGTGACACGCTTCTCGCGCCGTTGCGCGCCCTGCTCGCCGAACGCGCGACCTTCCACCGCGTGCCGGACGTCGTCCCCGCGGCTCTCGGCGACAACGCCGGGTGCCACGGGGCGGCACTGCTGGCCTGGGACGCGGTCGGCGCGGCGGTGTCTCCATGACGCGGATTCGGCTCACCGGGGCAAGGGTCGTCCTTCCGGACACGGTGCTCGAAGACGGCGACGTCACCGTTGCCGATGGCGTGATCACCGGCGTCGGCGTACCGTCCCGACCCGGCGACGGCGACCACACCGAAGGAGCGTGGTGCCATGCGGACACCGTCGATCTGGACGGCCATTGGCTCACGCCCGGCTTTGTGGACATGCACGTGCACGGCGGCGGGGGAGCGTCATACACCGCCGGAGACGCCGACGAGGCTCTGAGGGCAGTCGCCTTCCACCGCGCGCACGGCACGACGACGACCGTCGCCTCGCTCATCACCGCCACACCGGGGCAACTCCTGGACAGCGTGGCGGCGTTGGCCGGGCTCGTCGAGGACGGCATCCTGGCCGGCCTGCATCTCGAAGGCCCGTACCTCAGCCACGCGCGCTGCGGTGCGCACGACCCGGCGCTGCTGCGCGCACCCGATACCGTGGAGACCGATGCGTTGGTCAGAGTCGCACGTGGCACCATCCGCATGATGACGCTCGCTCCCGAACTGCCCGGCGCGCTCGACCTCGTCCGTCGGCTGGCCGACACCGGTGTGGTCGCAGCGATCGGCCACACCGACGGAAGCCACGGTCACACGCTGGCCGCACTCGACGCCGGCGCGAGCGTCGCCACGCACCTGTTCAACGCCATGCGCGGCATCCACCACCGGGACCCCGGTCCGATCACCGCGCTGCTGCACGACAGCGGCGCCGTGGTCGAGATCATCAACGACAAGGTCCACCTGCACCGGGGGATCGTCAACCTCACCTACCAGGCCGCCGGCGCCGCACGTGTCGCGCTCGTCACCGACGCCATAAGCGCCGCCGGGATGCCCGACGGCACGTACGCCCTCGGGCCGGTGAACACCCGCGTCCACGGGGGAATCGCCCGCCTGGTCGACAGCGACACCATTGCCGGCAGCACCCTCACCCTGGACCGCGCCCTGCGCACCGCCGTGCACGAGAACCGCCTGCCGATCACCGACGCCGTCCGGTCCCTGACCGCGACCCCGGCCGCGGCCCTGGGCCTCTCCGACACCATCGGCACGATCGAGGAGGGCAAGCGCGCCGACTTCGTGGTGCTCGACCCCGACCTGCGCGTGACCGCTGTGATGCACCACGGCCGGTGGGTCCGAGACAACGCCGCGCGCGACATTCGTGACCACCGCTGACCGTCGCGATTCCCGGGCCGGTAGGGACGCGGCCGCGAGCGTCACTGTGTGTGGGCGACCGGTGTGAAACCTACGTCACCGAGGTCGCGTGGAAGGACAGCCGGCCGCGGTTCGCGCCCGTAGGGCTCGCGCCTCGGGCGGAAGCAGTGGAGGAGCGTTTCGACTTCTCGGACGGCACCGCGCACGGCGACCCCGGCTGGCTGGCCGTGCGGCGAATGCCCGGAGACGTGGCTTCGGCCGGCGAGTGGCCCGGATGGCTGACGATCCGGGCCGCAGGGGGCGCACTGACGACCGTGCGTCCTGATTTCGTCGGCCGTCGGCAACGCCACATCACCAGCCGGTTCCAGGTGCGGGTCGCCCGCCCGTGAGGGCAGAGGGGGCCTGGGTTTGCGGTTCAACGAGGTCTGCACGAAAAGCCTCGTCGCCGAGTCGTCGCCGTCCCTGGGCGGTGTACGGGATACCGCACGCGCGGCCTTGCCGTCCGTCTCGCAGTCCCGGACAGCGGAACTCCCTGGTGGCCAAGTCGTGTTGGGCATCGAGACAGGCTGTCCGCGACAAGGTGAGACCCCGTGGGCGGTGGGCGGGGACCGCATCCGGCTGGTCGCCGCGGACTTGTCCGGTGACGAAAGGCTGCTCGCCGAACTCGACGGGCGTCACTGGTCGGTCGAGACGGCGGCTCCGTTCACCGGACGGGTCGTCGGCATGCTCGCCGAGGAAGGGACCGTTCATTTCACGGGCTTCTGTTACCACGGGATGGGCGGATCGTGAGTCGGGGCGGCGACAAAGTGTGCGTCACGCCACGGACTGCTCGCGGCAGTAGGCGCGGTATGTCGCCGAGGACCTGAGCAGCGCGTCGTGGGTGCCTATGCCGGTGATGTGCCCGTGTTCGACGACGGCGATGCGGTCGGCGTTGCGGACTGTGGCCAAGCGGTGGGCGATGACAAGGGACGTCCTGTCCGCCAGGAGCCGGTTGAGGGCGTTCTGGACGGCGCGTTCGCTTGCGGCGTCGAGGGCGCTGGTGGCTTCGTCGAGGACGACGATGGCGGGGTCCTTGAGCATGACGCGGGCGATGGCGATGCGCTGGCGTTGCCCGCCGGAGAGAGTGACCCCGCGTTCGCCGAGCTCTGTGTGGATGCCGTGGTCCCACGACCGCACGAACTCCAGGGCGTTGGCGGCTTCGAGGGCGCTCTCGATCTCCTCGTCGGTCGCGTCGGGTTTGGCCAGGCGCAGGTTGCGCGCCAGGGTTCCGCTCATGAGGGGGGAGTCCTGGAAGACGATGCCGACGGCGGCGCGGACCGACGCCTGGGTGACATCGCGGAGGTCCTGGCCGTCGATGGTGACGCGGCCGTTCACCGGATCGAAGAAGCGGAGCAGGAGCTGGGCGACAGTGGACTTGCCGGCACCTGAGGGGCCCACGAGTGCCACCGTGTGTCCGGGGCGGATGGTCAGGTCGAGGTCGTCGAGGACGAGGCGCGAGAGACGGCCGGGGTAGGCGAACGACACGTGTTCGAAGGCGATCCGTCCGCTGGTGACTTGGAGGTCGTGGGCCTTGGGCCGGTCCCGTACGGCGGGCTGTTCGTCGAGGAGTTCGGCGGCGCGTTCGCCGGCGGTCAGGCCCGCGATGACTTCAGGCAGGGTGGTGATGACCTGGGTGAGGGAGCTTGCCCCCCGCAGCCAGAAGCCCCAGATGGCGACGACGTCGCCGATGGTGAGGCTTCCCGAGGCCGTCCGCCAGGCACCGACGAAGAGCAGGATGAACGGGGCGACGAATCCCAGGTGCATGCCGAGGGGGTCGGCGAAGCGGTGTTGGAGGCGGGCGAGGGATTCGGAGCCTTCGCGGACGCGGTCGGTGCCGCCCCGCACCTGGGCGAGGGCGTCGTTCTCGGCGTTGAAGGCTTTGAGGAGGGTGTTGACGCCGAGCATTTCGGCGAGCATGCCGGACGTCTTGCCCATCTCGTCGCGGATCTCTCGGCTGCGGCGGCGCAAGCGGGGCAGGACCAGCAGCGTCCAGCCGACGGCGACGGCCAGCAGCCCGAGCGCGATCAGGGCCATCCACACGTCGACCCATGCGATGAACGCGACGGAAATCACCAGCAACGCCGCCGCCCACCACAGTGCCAGGCCCTGCCACACCGTCAGTTCGAGGCGTTCGACGTCCTGGTTGATGCGGGCGGCGACGTCGCCGACGTGGGAGCGGTGGAAGAAGTCGACCGACAGTCGCTGCACGTGTTCGTACAGGGTCCGGCGCAGGTTGTTCGCCCACCGTGTGGCGCCGCGCCGGGTCCAGGTGTGCGCGAAGTACGCCGCGGTGATGAACGTTGCCGCGGCTGCGAACGCGGCGATCAGCGGGCCCTGCCACCCGGAGCGGAGGAACCGGTCGGGGTCGTCGTCGATCCGGTTGAGCACCACCCGGAAGATGGCCGGCGCCAGGATCTGCGAGACGGCGTCGACGAGGATCAACGCGTACCCGGCGATCAGCAGCCGCCGGCCGTCGCCGGCGTAGGCGAACAGGACACGGAACGAATGCAGTGTGCTCCTGGGCTGGTTACTCATCGTCGGTAGGACCGTGCCTTGTCAGCGCGCGGGAGGACACACGTGCGTGCGTCGGCAGGCATGCCTTCGCCACGACGTTGGTCTGCTCCTGTTCGGGAAACGGGGATGTCGCCGGCCTCAACATCGCTACGCGGGCCGCGTGTCCGTGGGTTGGGCGTCGTCGCGCAGTATGTCGGTGACGCGCTCGCGGAGTTCGGCCAGCCCACGGCTGCCATCGGAGTCGCCCTCACGCTCGGCGAGGCTGAAACCGGCGTACATGACACGCCGCTCTTCGAATCGCGGTGGTGTGGCCTCGTGGAGGGTGCAGGACAAGTGCACGGTGAGGTCGCCCGGCAGGGTCGGGACCGCGACGACCGGCAGGTACGGCTCGCTCTTCGCGATCTCGACCGGCATCAGGACGCGGTGCGACCCGGCGATGACCCGCAGCCGGCCGTTCTCCTCGCTGCTCCCGGTGACCGAAATCCCGATGGTGGTGCCGGAGCAGCGGTACGCGTGGCGGCCGAGGTGGCAGTCGCGGTGGAAGGTGACGTCGGACGGTCCGGCGACGACACCGACTGGTTTGACGAGCGCCTCGACGCAGCGCCCTTCGACGGGGGCTTGGACGAGGTCGTCGCCGTCGGCGATGACGCGGCGCAGCCGGTCCCACCGCTCGCCGCGCAGGATCGCCGCGGTGGTGGGGGAGTGCTCGACGAACTCTTGGAGCCTGACGCACCGGCGAGTGCCGTCCGCGAGCGTGGCCCACCACGAACGACCGTCCCCTTCGTGGTAGTTCGGGAGTACCCGGTCGATGTCCTCGGAGACCTTCGACATGTCCGCGGGGTCCACCCAGCCGCGCAGGTGCAGAAAGCCTGCTTCGCGCAGGGAGTGCGTGACGTCGGCGGGGTCGTCGTCGGGTGTGAAGACGCGGTCCAGGGCGAGCGGGTCGCCGTGGCGGTCCCGGAACGAGAGCGAGTCGTCGACGACCGGCCAGCCTTCCAACAGCGACAGCCACAGCGAGTCCCATATCGAGATGTCGCGCTCGGTGCCGCCGCGGTACCGGAGGTCGCGGGCGACGAGCATGTTGTTGAATGACCGCTGGTTTTGCACCCAGTCGGAGAACTCCGACTCGGTGAAGGTCACCACGACCGCACCCTCGGCGATGCCCGGGGCCACGGTGAGCGTGTCGCCGGACCTCACGAACGACCATGTCGTGTCGCCGACTTCGACGGCGAGTGGAGGGGCCTTCAGGGCTTCGATCCCTCGGGCGACAACGGCTCCGTTGAGTGCGGTCAGATCGGGGAAGTCCGTGGTGACGAACGCTTCGACATCCACATGGCGCAGGTCGGAGTCGCGTCGCGTCCGACGGTCCAAGGCAACAGGCATAGCGGTTCCCTTTCATGCCGCGCACGAACGGGGAAAGCACCACACGCCCGAGTCCGCCGCCCGGCAGCAGGCAGACCTCGCACTTACGGCCGCATCCGGTTTTCCTCGCCCGCGGAAGGAGGCTACGAAAAATAAACATCCGTTTACAAGATAGAATGTAAACGGACGTTTAGATGACGTCAAGGGTCATCCGACGGAAGGAACTCTCCGTGGCCGCAGCCCAGTCATCCAGGACGGCGCCGCGCCGCGGTTCGCCGCGCGGGCCGTACCGCAAGGGAAACGAGACCAGAGCCCACATCGTGGACGCCGCGGCCAAGGTCTTCGCCGAGCGGGGCTACGCCGGTGGTTCGCTGCGCCAGATCGCCGCCGAGGTGGGGGTCACCGCGGCGAGCCTCGTGCAACACTTCGGCAGCAAGGAGGGCCTGCTCAACGCCGTGTTGCGGCACTGGGACGCCATGGCCGTCCAGCCGTCGCACACCGACCGGGTCGGCATCGCCTTCTTTGAGGGCCTGCCCGACCTGCTGCGCCACCACATGGAGCACCGCGGCCTCATCACGCTGATCCTCACGCTCCGTGCCGAGGCCACCGGCGACACCCACCCGGCCCACACCTACGTCCGCGAGCGGCAGCGCCAAGCCGTCGACGAATACTCCGCCAAACTGGCCGAAGCCATCGCACGCGGCGATGTCCCCCACATGACCGACCAACAGGTCAATGCCGAGGCTCGTGCCCTCCTGGCGGCGATGAACGGCATGCAGGCG